>CANRIX010000004.1 GCA_947630765.1 uncultured Clostridia bacterium
CCGCTTAACTGGTTCTCCCCTAAAGATGTCCTCTTTTCTTTTCCTGACTCTGTAACACATCATTGACAAACCTACATGCGGCGGAAAATGCTGTAAAAAGATTTGTCTGTGTCACAATGATGTGTGACAAAAAGCAAAAAAGGTAGCGAATAGGAGGAACCTGTGGTAAGGTTAAGTTGACGAGACTACACCCGAAAGGCAGGAACCCTATTCGCCATGAATAAGATAACACAAACCATGCGGTATCGTCAAGCCCTAATTTTGTATGCTGGGAAGCACGGCGCCACCGGGGCGGTGATCAAGCGCCTGCCCAATCCATCCGCCGGCGTGTGCGCAACTACGCGTTCCTCGCCGGGGCTTCGGAGCTGATTTGCGGAGAGAGTAAGTTGCACGCGTATAACCCTTATGCGGTGAGAATTCTGGTAGTTAAACAGCCGGAAAGCTGCGTTATACCGAGGGAGGCGTCTAATCCGACTGGCGTGGAGGTGACGGTCGTCCTCGACGACGGGATGCGCCGCAGCATAGGCGGCTATCGCTATCTGCCTTCCGATGCGCTGACGACGAAGGAGGATATCATGACTGTTCTGTACGGCGTACTGCGGGCGCACATGTGCACTGTTGGTGATGGACATCTGGACGGCCTTTTTGACGGATGTTTAACCGTCCTGGCACTTTGCCGCAACCTTGTCTGCCTTTCCGTTTAACGTTGTATACACTTTTCAGACGTCTTTTCCTGCTTTTGCTCACTTGACCGATCGCAAAATTGGAATGCCTGCAGCTGAAATGCGATTTCTAAATCCTCCCTTGTTCTTCGCCTGGGCCCTTGCGCCGGTTGGGCAATCGGCAACATTGTGTCGAAATTTGGAAAAATCATAAAAAAATTGAACGAAGATGTTGACAAATGTTCTTTTTTGTAATATAATGTTTATATAATATGACGTAAGTATAAAGTGTCCATGTTGAAAGACTTTTTAAGGTTAAGATCCATGATTGATGATTAAGACCGAAGAGCCTTTCGCTTTTTCTGGCGGCAAAGGGAAATTAAAAGGCGAAAGCCGGACCGCGACGGTCATATGGCGCCGTCGGTGCTTTTCGCGGAAAGGAAGTTTGTAATGAAGAGAATCGTGGCGTTGGCACTTCTTCTCGGTTTGCTGTTTGGCTGTTTTGCGGCTTGCTTCTCCTTGGAAGCTGGCGCCGCCGAGATTACCGAAATCAGGAAAAGTTACGACATCGCGGTCGTTTACGATAACTCCGGCTCGATGTATGATGATGAAAGTTGGTGCAGGGCAAAGTACGCGCTGGAGATTTTCGCTTCCATGCTGGATTACGAGACCGACCACCTCCACGTGTTCCCCATGTGGGAGGTTGTGACGGATGGTTCTCAGCCATCCTCCGGCGGCAGTCACGAGGCGTTTGAAATCAAAAGCAAGAACGATATCGATAAGATTTCAAATATGTATACCACCCACCCGTCGAATACGCCGTTTGAGCCAATCGACGAGGCATATGCGTACCTTCGTTCCTCTACGGCGGAAGAAAAATGGCTAATCGTTCTGACAGACGGTGCTTTTAACGAGGACGCGCGCGGAGAACGCGCCCCTATCGATTTGCAGGACAGGCTTTCGTCGCTTGCGTCCGCGCAAATCAAAGTGCAGTATCTTGGATTCGGGAAAGCGACTGAACTTACGGCGGATGAGTCGAGGCATTTCTATGCGAGGAGAAGTTCCGCTTCGACCTTGAAGGATGATTTGATTGAGATTTGCAATCGGATATTTCAGCGTCTGGAGCTTCCGAGCAATCGCTTGAGCGGGATGACGTTGAACCTCGATTTATCCATGCGGAACGTCATTGTGTTTGTGCAGGGGCAGAATGCGGAGATTACTTCTCTGAAAAACGCCGACGGCGGCGCGGTTCCGATGACGATGGACAGCGGTCGGCGCAAGTACAGCGAAATCGGCGCGAACGGCTATCCGAGAGCACCGATGGATACATCGCTTGCGGGGCATGTCGTCACGTTCGGCGCGTGCGCGAAAGGAACGTATACGCTTTCCTACACAAATGCCGACAGAATTCAAATTTTCTATGAGCCCGACGTGGACATCGAAGTCACGATTACCAACAGCGACGGACAAGCCGTGACCGGCCCCGACGATTTTATTGCCGGGGAATACACGGTTTCGAGCCGTATCGTCGACAGCACCACCGGCGAGGATGTCACAAAGCACGAATTGATGGGAAACGAGGTCGCGTTACACACGACCATTCGGACGTCGAATAACACGGACGGCTCCGTGTATGAAAACGGCGCGAAAATCACTTTTGAACCCGATGAAGAAACGGAAATCGAGATTGAAGGTACTTACTTAGAAAAATATACGATTTCAAGCAAGCAGGACGCCGATTTGTCCTGGTTGAGCAGAATTAAAGTCCAGGCTCCGCTTGAGAGCCTTAAGATGAAGGTCGCTGAGCCGCAATCGCTATATCAGATTTCCGGATACGCGCAATGGGAACCAATTGAGGCGTCGCTGACGCTGGACGGGCAGCCGTTGACGGACGAGCAGCTTGCGGCGGTGCGCTTGAACCTGCTTTCGTCCGAGGATTTGGTGTGCAGGTGCGAGCCGGTTCCGGGGAAATCCGCTTTCCACATTTTTGTCGCGCAGGACGAAAATGGAAATTTTGTCGAGCCGGACCTTGGCGAACATACGTTGCAAATCACAGCGACCTATACAGATTCTTACGGAAGAGAGATTGTGTCGAGCGAAGACGCTTCGATTACCTTCCAACGGCATTCGCTGGATATCGACGTTTCCGTTTTGCAATCGCAGTCCTGGTACAAACTCTCCAATCACGACGAATGGAAACCCATTCAGGTGTCGCTGTTGCTTGACGGTCAGCCGCTGACGGACGAACAGCTTGCCGACGTGACGCTTGCCGTCGAGCTGTCCGACGAACTTCCGTACCGGACGGAACCGGTCGCGGGGAAGTCCGCCTATGCGATTTACATCGCGCAGGACGGGGACGGCAACTATATCGAGCCGGAAACCGGAAAATACGAACTGAAGGTATCTGCCGGATTTTTGGACGAATACGGTAAGGAAACGCGGTCCGGCGACGCGCAGGAGTCGTTCGAAATCCAAAGATACAGCAAGGTGTGGAGATTTCTGTTCTGGATTCTGCTGCTCTTGGCGGTGCTCGCGCTGTGGCTATCGTTTATGCTTCAGAAAGTCATGCCGAAAAAAATCGTCAAGCAGTCTGCCGAATTCTATTCCATTCCGACGGGGCACTTGGGTCCGGAAAATGTGTCGGTGCAATACAGCAGAAAACGGAGAAATCTGTCGGTGAGCGGGCCGAACACGGTTGGCTACGAAGAGCAGTGCTCCGCGACGTTTTCCTTGCGGCCTTTGGATAATCGGTTCACAAAGCCCGCTCGCAGGCGTGTGGCGCTCGTGGGAATCGGCGCAATGTGCGAACTGATTGAATTTGCCGGCGTGGAGTATGAAAAACGCGGCGGGCAATGGGTTCAGGCCGCTGCGGCACCCGGCGTGGAAGACGGCGGACACTATGTCATCAACCAGAGGGTCAACGGCAATATCGAAGTTAAACTTTCCAGAGAGAATGGGACGGGTGCCGAAGTCACTTGTCAAACGATTCGAAAATAAAAATATTATGGAATATAGAACCTGGAGGAACGCGCTATGTCAATCGTAAAGGAAAAAATCAAATGCAACGAGACGGTAGAGACGCTGTTTGTTGGTGTGGGCGGAATTGGCTCCGACATTGTGACCAGGGTCGCCAATCGATGCAGGGGCACGGAGGCCGACAATATCAAGTTTGTCGCGATGGACACGAACGCGGGGGACCTGAAATGCGTCAAGCAGTCCAAGGCAAATATTGTCGTTATCCAAACTTCTTCCAGCCAAACGGTTCTCGACAGCCTGAAAAAAGACGAGGACGCTAGAAAGAACTGGTTCCCGAACAACACGACCCTGTATCCGAAAGCGCTTTCCACGGGTGCCGGTCAGGTTCGATCAATTTCTCGCCTTGCGCTTGACACCGCAATCAAAACCGGCGAGGTTCAAAAACTTTACAAGGCAATTGACAACTTGTTTCTGAAGGACGGCGGCGAATTGAAACAGAATTTGCGCGTTGTCGTCGTTTCTTCTGCGTCGGGTGGCACAGGATCTGGTATCGCCATGATTGTCGGCATGCTGATTCGCGAGTATCTTCGCACGAATTACAGCGAAAAGAAGGCAATCATTCGCGGATACCTGTTGCTCCCTGGTGTCATGGATACCGTAATCCGCACGGAGACGGAAAAGGAAAGCCAGCGCAGAAACGGGTATGCAACCATAAAGGAAATCAACGCTTTCATGATTAAGGCGAGCGGCTTCTGCAATGTCCGTAAGGAATTGGAACGGTATAAGGACCTTCACATTGATATTCCGTCTACGACGGAGGGGTCGGTTCGTCTGGAGGGTCTGCCATTTGATTTCTGCTTCCTGCTTGACCGGGTGGATAATAGCCAGGAGAGCATGATGACCCTTGACCAGTATAAGGAGTTTGCCGCGCAGAGCCTTTATGAGCAGAACATCGGTCCGATGGAAAAGGACGCGTTCGGTATCGAGGACAATATTATCAAGGACTTCGGCGAGAAGGATAACTTCGGTCGTAGCAGGTTCGGCGGCATTGGCGCGTCGGTTCTTCGGTATCCGTATGAGGATATTTTGGAGTATGTGGCGAATTCGAGAGCAATCGATTGTATCGGAAGTGGGGAATCCGTCGGCGAATGGCTCAAATATGATAGAGCATATAAGAAGGAAATGGCGGAGTTCCGCAAGAAGAGGGCGTATTCTTCCGAAGCGGCGCCGAAGCTGGAGGATGTCTATGTCCGCAGCGTGAACGAAGGCAAGTCTTACTTTGATACCAGTATCAAAGGCTGCATCGTTTCGGATGTCGATAAGGCGGAAGCGGAAATTATGCAGAAAACGAATGCGTTCCTGACCGCGTTTGACGAGCAAATCCAAGGCTCATTTGACAAGGATCCCCAGATGAAGAATATGAGGATTGGGGTTCAGAATCTTTCGAGCGAAAGGGATTATGAACATGATGAAAAATTGGAAAAAGGGAAAAACGTAAAAGAGGACCTTGCTAAAATCAGACAATATGAGCAAGCGGTTAAGAAAAATGCCGCAAGCGTCGCAACTTCGGCGGCAAAAACCATTCTGTATGATGCACCGCCGATTTATGGGAAGGACCTTCGTTCGTATCATATAGAGTCCCTTCTCAAGGGCGCGGACGGCGCGATTCACCCGAACGCGATGCGCTACATGCTGTATGCCTTGCGCACGAAATTCAGAAGCGCTTATGATGAAGTGAACAAAAACATCGCAAAGCAGCTAAACGCGCTCAGGCGTTTTGCGCCGAACGCGAACGACGCGGACTATTATGACGTTCGCGGGGGATTTACTAGCAAAACCGAGGAGACCAATTTCGACGAGGTCTGCAATTTGGCTGCACAGGATTTGTCGTTCTTTGAAAAAATCGGCGGGTACAAACCTCTTTGGGAGCAGCTCAATAAGATTTTTCCGGCGTATTCGAAAGCGGTGACGAGCTATTGCAGCAGCGTCCTGAAAGAGGCGTCCTACAAGGTTGCGATGGAGTATCTGGAGCAGCTTTGCACGGAGTTTGAAAACTTCTACAATTCGTTTGAAGGAAAAGTTTACTTGTTAAATAAGGCACAGGATGAAATCGTCGAAAAGTTAAAGTACAGAAAGGGCAACAGTATCTCGTATGTTTGTGCGGATGAAAAGAGCCTGCAACATTGGGCGGACCTGTGTCCGACCAGCGGCGACGACCTGATGCTTCCCGCTGCATTAAACGCAAAGATTTTTGACGCGGTCAAGTCCAATGCGGAGAATCAGCGCGTCGCGGTGTACGACCCCACGCTTGCCCACCCGCCGGTCGACATTTTCGACGCTGTCCTGGTTCAGTATTTCCAGGAGTCGGTGCAGACGCAGTGCGATGAGATTCTGAATATCAACATTCTTTCTGCGATTGCACAGGAATTGGAATTCAGCGAGTACTTCAAGGCGCTGGAGCAGTCCGATAAGGACGGTCCGGTGTTCGCACCGAAAGTTTCGGATGACACCAAACTTGAGTACATTCGGGAGAAAATCCGTTTCGGAAACCGCCTTGCCGCTCCCGGAATTTCCGGCCCCGCCTTCTGCGAGCCGCGCGACGTCGTGCTTTGCGCGTATAATAAGAAACTCGACGACCTGCGCGACCTCAATATCGCAACATTGGTGCAGCCGTTCGGAATGAACGCTACCGGGACGGATACGGTTTCCAAGTACGAACTGCATTTCTTTAACGCGCTGTATAACATCAAGCCGGATATGCTTTCGCGATTCAAGAGCCCGGAGGAATGCAAAGAGGATGAGCAATATAACGAGGACGCCGGAATCTACTACAAGGCGTACCACGATTATATCAAAAACATCGGGCCGGATTCGACGAAGAGCGCCACGATTTCTACGCACATCGATAAACGCTGGGATTCGCTTTCTGAAATGCCGGAGATCTCAATGACCGCACATTATCGGGAAATGGTAAAAATCCATTCGGCGCTGATATACGGGCTTGTGCACGGTATGATTGTCAAACAGCCTTCTTCGCGATATGACGTGCAGAAGCGCATCTATGCGTTGGAAGATACAGAAGGCGACAGAACCGCTTTCGTTGTGTCCAACAATACAGAATGTGACGAGTTCTACGAGGTTCTTGACGCGCTTTACCGGGATCGCGCTTCCGTTTCGAAGATTTACGAGATGCAGGAGGAGCGTTGCAAATTTGATATTGACTCGAATCATCGGTACACAGAAAGTGCGTTTGTCCGCGATGCTGAAAACTTCGTCATCGGCGATAGTCACGCTGCGCCTACGAGCGTTTTTGAGATTCCGCTTGCCTATTATAATTCGCTTCCGCGTTCAAAGATGGACGATAATGAACTGTCAATTATGATTGACAGCGCTATTTCCGTTCTGGAATGGGAGATCGAAAAGTACGAGCAAGAGGTCGATCGTGCGCCGTTCCTTGCGAATCGCTTGGAAGCACAGTTCAAATTGTTTGCTGAAAACTTCAAAAACGACGCATACAATCAGGGCGACACTATGAGAAAGAACACGTCGATTTCGGATAACCGCGTGGTTAACATGGTGTTCCGCAAGGTGAGCAACAAACTCAAGAAGCTGAATGTTTTCCAGTTTGATAAGAAAATTGAGGAACTGCGTGCGCTTCTCAAGTAATCCTGCAATCGGGTTTTTGGAGGAGGTTCTATCATGTTTACGGTGATATTTGCCGAAAAAAAGACGATAAGTCTCTTCGAAGAAACAAAGGTGTTTTTTGGACCGCTGTATGACCCGAATCAGGTCACATTTTGCGAATGGAACAGGGATGCTGAGAATTTAGATACGATGGTTCCCAATTTGCATGATTTGATTTCGTTGAAAGGGGATTGGCGCGCCGTCGTGCTCAGCACAGACGGCGCCGAATCCCTCAACCCGTTCGACTTCACGGGATACAGCGACCCGTTGCCTTCCAAAAAAAACGAGCCGTGGGAGTTTTTCAAAGCAAGGCGGGAACAACGGATTGCTTCCTTTGAAAAGGCGGTTTTCAACCCGCTTGTAAGACTTACGACTGCGTTGACCGGGCTCCCTTCGTTTCAATCGGTTTTAACGCCCAAAGAATACGTGCCGTTGCTGTCCGGGGAGTTGCAGACGTCCGCATATATGCTCAAAAAGCAGCTGGAATCGCTGGATTGTCCGAAATTCGCGGCAAATCTCGAAAAATATCGACGAGAGGATTTGAAAAAGTTTGTATCGGACGAACAAATTGATTCGTTGCTTCTGTCCATTCGGGACATGGATGTCGACGGCATTACACGATTGATTCCCGTCGCGGAGATTTTTGAATTCATTCGATATATCGGGAATGACCCCATCTACTTTGACCCGGAATATGCGGAGTGCCTAATTGAGAACGAAAAGAAGCGCGAACTTCTCGAACAGGTTGCCGATTGCTTCTCTTTGCTCGACAGAATGCCTGTCGAGGTGATTTGCCTTTCTCCGCGGACTTTTGATTTTGAAACGGCGGAGCAGGACACCAAGTGGAAGAAAAGGGACGAACTTTACGCTTCAAGATTCGCGGAGTTTAACCTGTACAGCAAAGAACTGAAATTTATCCTGTTTGATATTCTTCCGAAAGAAAACAAACTCCACAAATTCGAGTTGGTCAAATTCTTCAGTTTTCTACTGGTCCTTGCAAGCAATGAGATTCCGCAAGGATTGATGGAAACGGGAAATGTTTACCGCGTGCAAGTGGAATTCAGCGTGGAAAACGCGGCGAAGCTTTGCGGGAGCTATATCGGCAAGCTGAAATCGACGCAAATCCTGTTAAAGGAGATCGAAACGCAAATCGTTCGGGATAGCGATACATCCGTCGACGACCGAACCGTGAGAACTTTGTTTGAATCGAATATCAACATTCCGGTCGATGTCACGGCGACATTTGACGAAAAAACGTTGTACGCCAAGAGCGGCAAAATCGGGCTTGCGACGGACTGCCCTACGGACGAGCGTAGGTATTGGTCCGAGCAGTATAAGACGATAAGCAAGAATTTCACGCGCTATCTGCGCGAACCGAGAAGGACGCTCAAGACTTCCGTCCTGGAAGGCGTCCGAAAGAATAACTTGATTGACGACGAACGCGCGCTTTTGCTGACGGAAAACCAGGAGGAGGACATCAGATTTCACTTGGCGGACCTGGAGCAGAAGATGGTCGAGTCCACGACGACGGACCTGTTTGACGGCAAACAGTTTACGGAAAAGTTCCGGCAGGAAGATAAGCTCGTCCGGCGCGAAATCGAGCAACGAATGACGAGAAAAAAGACGCTGTTTATCGGATTAGCCGTTGCGCTTATGTATTTCATCGGCTTTTTTCCGTTGCTTTTCGGGAATTTGAACACCGTCAAATCCTTTCTGTTCTCCCTGACCCTCACCGGGATTGTGATCGGTCTTCTTCTCGTCGTTGGTTTCGTTGACCTGTTTTTTCTCAGGAGGCGGCTTGTTTTACGGATTCGCGCGTTCAATCGCACGATGAGACAGGTTTGTCAGCAGGTCCACAGTAGTCTGACGCTTTTTTCGCAGTATCTCAGCAATACCTGCAATTTGATGCGTGTATTCTCCGTGCTGAAAAAGCGGGAGTCTGCGGTTTCCAAAAAGAAAAGGATTTTAGCGTATCACAATATGCGGATTTCAAATCATATTCAGGAAATCTATGAGATTTTCGCAAAGTATATTGATTTCAACAATGTTCAGATTAGCGAATGCACGCCATATATGTTTGACTTTACCAAACCGATCGATTATGTGTATGAAATACCGCGCGTCCGTTCCCAAAGGATTGTCTATCTGCAACAGGGGAATGAGATTGTAATTCCAGTTGATTACATGGAATCCGTCACGATGATTCGGGAGGAGTTGTATGATTGAGACGATCCTAAATCTTGCCAAAACGCTTTTGGCCCTCCTTCCTTTTGTATTGCTATGCTTTGCCGGAAAAAAAGCAAATCTGCCGCAACCCGAACGTAGCAAGCAGTTTTTGATGGTCGCATTCTCGTTGGTATATGTGGTCGTCGCGATGTGCCTGATGAACCGCATTAACGAATGGCTGCTTATTTTACTTGACAACATTCCCAAATGGATTGCGGCCTTGGCGAATTTTTCATGGATGCCGCAAAAAGTCGGCTCGTTTTTCACATCTGTCGCCAACATCATTGAATCTTTTCTGCATAATCTAAATCTGAATTACTGGATCTTCTATCTTTCAAACGCTGTCATTATTTTTGTTTATATCGTTTTTAAGAAGATTTGTATTTCTATTCTTCGACGAGCAATCAAAACGGACGGGAGTTTGCACGCCAGGGTCGCGGAAAATTTTTATGAATACTTTTCGGAACGAGGCGTTTGGTGCGTCAAAGCGTCGTATGCGCAAACGCGAAGCTTGCTGAAGGTATTCTATTACGGCGCTGTGGTTCTTTCGGTTTTGCTGACGCTGGTCAGCCGTAGGTTCTATTTCGACGGGCTTTTGCGGACGGTTTTCTATCCGGTTTTCGGAATCATTTTGATTGGAGAACTGTATTTTTATCTGGACGGTGTGACAAAACAGGAATATTCAAACGATCTTCTCGGCGAGGACGACGAGGCTTATCGCGTCGTAAACTATTCTCTGCTCCGAAAGTTCCTGCGTTCGATCTTTGGCGACAGATTGCTCGCGGAGAACACGAGCGTCAACAGTTCGCTGGGATATGACGTGACTACGGACGACGTCATTCGCGAACTCGAAAAGAGCGAGGACCCGAAAGTGGTCAGTTTTGCGTCGTTTATCAGCGCGTTTAACAGGACCGGCGCTTCAATCGACCATAACTATTTGTACTCCTCCTTGCGCTTGCTGAACGGGGAGAGCATTCTCTTCAACAATCCGTTCTATAACGACCTGATTCCGTACGCGTTCTACCCGATGAACCGGGTGCTTTTGGACCATCAGAAGGTTCTGGTGGTTTTGGGGCGCCATTCAATCGAGGACGACATCAAAGCGTGGGTCGAAAAGGGGATTGAATCGGTCACGAATCTTCCGTTCCTGTGGAATATCGGCGTTTTGACTTCGGAAGCACAGGATTTGGACATCGGAATCGTCACGCGTTCGGACGTTTTGGATATCAAGCTTCACCAAGCGAATGCGGATTTCCTTGAAAATGTCGGATTCGTCGTGGTCGTCGAGCCGTCGAAGCTCATTTCGACCGCCCAAATCGGGCTGAATCTGTTGGTCAAGCAGTGTCGTGGCGAGGAAGAGAAGAATCTCGTATTCTGTATGTGCGATAAGAATTGCGACGGTCTGGTCGACGCGATGTCGCATATCCTCATGACCAGCATCACCGAGGTCTCCGCTACGGAGAAACATCTCGGAACTTCCTCGTATATGTGTTGGGAAACGGACGAGGAATACCTGCACCACCGTATCGCGCCGAACATTTCAAGATATCTCGGCATCGGAACCGAGTTGTCTTTCGCGGCGATGAAGAATCAAGTCTCCTCGACGAAGTGGTATGGCGGCGACGCGTTTCCGGTTACGGATATTCGCTGGATTGATAAGCAGTATTACTACGAGCTCACCAAATACGCCAGTCTGCCCACCAATCAGGAGGCAATCGACGAGCATTTCCTAACCACGCCCAATTTTTGGAGCGCGGAGGTGAGTCAGAACGGCTACCTGACCGTCGAGGACGAGGACTGCAATATGTTCGAAGCGCTTCGGGATTTCTCGACCAGAACGACGGAGCAGGGATTCATCAACATCATTTCTTCCGAATACCTTCTGAAAGACTATATGGCGGATAACGCGTCCATTTTTGAAACGGACGCGAAAGCCATTCCGTGTATCGTCGCGGATTATGCGCGAAGCAATCGGAACACGATTCTTCGATTGGTTCTGATGATGGGCACGTTCCCGGTCTGTACCGATGTGATTGAAAAGGAACTGTCGTTGCTGGGAATTTCCGTCTTTGACCTGAAGAAACAACTTTGGTTTGAACTGCACCGTTGCTATTCCGATGTTTCCCGAACGTTCCTCCGGCAGGAGAATTACCGTCGGGCGGTGTCGCTTGCGTACGAGGAGCCGCTTCGGATTGGGGATTCGGAATGGTCTCTCGAACTGCTTAAGGTAAAGGACGTTTTCAACCTGAAGCACGGGAAAATGGAGACAACGTATTTGATTGACGACCGAAAGTTTCTGTCGCAATGCGTTTCGGAACTCCGTTCCGCCGGTTATGTCGCTGAGGACGAGAAGGGGCAGCGCTACTATCTCGGCGCGGAACTCAGCGGTCATATCTATCAGAAGTTTCTCCCCGGTCAGTTCTTTACGTTCGGTGGGAAATACTATGAAATGCAGTACCTTACCGCCGACGGGCAGATTCTGGTTCGCCGCGCCGCCGACCATATTACCGGTCGCCCCGCATATCGGCAGATTCGCCGGTATGTGATTCATGGGACGCGCCCGTCCGAAAAAATCGGTGCGCAACAGGACATTGCGGGCATGAAAATCGTGAGGGAATTTGCTGATATCAGCGTGCAGACGCCCGGCTATTACCGAATGAAAAGGTATAACGATTTCACCACCGCAAGCCGGGTTTCCTTTGAAGGGGAGCAAACCGGCATTCCGGAACGTGTTTACAAGAATAAAGAAATCCTGCGAATCGAACTGCCGGACCTCGGCGAGAAATACAGCGACACCGTTCGCTATACGGTCACGGTCCTTTTCAATGAAATCTTTCGGACCGTTTTTGCGGAGAATCAGGCGTATTTTTGCGCGGTAACGGACGATTCCTTCCTCGGCGATTCCGATGTTTGCCGTCCCTTGACGTATTCCGTCGTAGGCGACGGGTGCGAGTTGCGTCCGAACGCGATTTATCTGATTGAGGACAGCCAACTTGATTTGGGGTTGCTCGTGGCATTTGAACGAAACATACAACGGATTTTCGGGATTATGCACGATTATCTTGACTGGCACGCGGAGACACTTGAAGCAAGCTTGACTCCGCCGCCGGAACCGTTGCCGCCGGTCAGTTTTACCGAAGAGGAAAAAAAACCGAAGAAGAAGCGGATTCGCCGCTTCTTCGCGGCAATCGGGAGCGGAATCAAGAAGATTTTCAATAAAATTAAGAGTTGGTTCAAACGCAAGCCGAAGAAAGAGGACCCGACCGATTCGGAAACGACGGACGGAACGACGCCGGAAGGGGAGACCGATAAAACCCTTCCTACGGATAAGCAACGCCGGAAAGCCGAAAAGCAAAAGGAGAAAGAGGCTAAAAAAGAGGCGAAAAAGAAAGCGAAAGAGGAAAAGAAAGAGGCAAAACGAAAATCAAAAGAGGAAAAGAAACAGCAAAAAAAGGAAAAAGCCGGTCAGCAGGGCGAGGAGCCGACGGCGGGGGACGGGACTTCCGGTAACGAAGGAACATCGTCCGATGGCGCGGAATCTCCTTCCGAGGAGAAGAAGACAGAGGGTGCAGTGCCGGAATCGGAAGATTCGGGCGCAAAAACTTCCGATGATTCGGAGCCGAAAGAAGGAGAAGGCGTTTCGACCGGCGAACCTGATACGACGCTGTCGCCCCCTGACAACGAGGTGCAATCGACCTTGGAATGCGACACTGAAGATGGCGCTGGGTTTTCTGTTGAAAGACTGCCGTATCATAAGCGGTATTATATGCTTTACGGCGGGGAGGGAGACCCTTCGTCCATCGATTTGCCGAGGACTTTGCGTTATCTTTCCGAGTTGGAACTCGCGAAGAATCCGCTGAAACAGGCAAGAGATTCCAAGGATATTGCAGCGTTCATCGAGGCTACGTTCAAGCCCGGCAAGCCGGACGCGCGGTATTGCGATTTCTGCGGCACGGAAATTTTCGGCGTCGAGTACGAAACGCTTGCGGACGGTCGCGACCGGTGTCTCAACTGCGGTAGGACCGCCGTCAAGACCGAAGCAGAATTTCGCAAGATTTTTGAAGATGTCAAGCGGAACATGGAGTCGTTCTTCGGAATCCGTATCAATGTCGGAATCAAGGTCGAAATGGTCAGCTCGAGGAAATTGCACAAGCGGCTTGGTCAGGCGTTTCTTCCGACGCCGAAGATGGACGCTCGTGTGCTTGGCGTTGCAATCAAAGATAAGAACGGATATTCCCTGTTGCTGGAAAACGGTTCTCCGCGCATGATGTCAATGCTTACGATGGCGCATGAACTGACGCATATCTGGCAATATCTCAATTGGAACGACAAAGTGATTCGGAAGAAATATGGGCGGAAATTGCGCCTGGAGATTTACGAGGGCATGGCGAAATGGGCGGAAGTCCAGTACGCATACCTGATTAATGAGCCGGCCACTGCCAAGCGTGAGGAAATTATTTCCTCCTATCGCGACGATGAGTACGGACGCGGCTTCCTGCGGTACCGCGCGAATTACCCGTTCTCGCTCGGTACGGTCATTACGAAGCGGACGCCGTTTATGGACCCGCAAACTCCGCTTGACCCCGATTTTTGCGGGCAGATTACGTTCGTTCCGCCTGTGCCGCCGACCGGGGGTGACGACGGCGGCGACCTGTCCGACCCTACGCGACGCAAAAAGCCGAAGCCGTCGCCGATTCAGGGGCCAATCGAACGGAAACCGGGCGCATGTCCTCTGTATGCGTTTCATCTGCTGTCTGCAGACGAGCAGACGGCGTATCACACGATTTTCGAGGCGATACGGCAACAGGCGCCGGAACTGAATGGCCTCGGCGTCTCTTTGAGCGATCAGCAAGTGCTGAAAATCATCGATTATGTGCAGCGTGATCATCCGGAGCTCTTCTGGTTCCAGCGCGGGGAATCCATCTACTACGAAACGGCAACAAAAATCGTGAACAAAATCGCTTTTAAGTACTGTATGACGCCGGAAGAAGCAAAAGAGCGTCAGACCAAGATTGACGCGTCGCTCCAACCGTTTCTTTCTGCAGTAACGGACGGAATGAGCGATTATGAGGTCACGCTTCGCATCTACGAGAATATCATCAACCTGGTAGACTATGATACGTTTGGTCTGGAGCGCGAAACGACGAGTTTCGTGCGACCGGAGGTCCCGGACGATCTCCGTTCGATTTATGGGGTTTTCGTCAATCATAAGGCGGTTTGCGCGGGGTACGCAAGAGCATTGCAGTACCTGTTGAATCGGTTCGGTATCGAGTGCGTCTATGTCGTGAGCCAAACGCACGCGTGGAACCTGCTAAAACTGGAAGGCGATTATTACCATATCGACGTCACATGGGGAGACGGTTCAAACACTAAGAAGGAAGTTTCGCAATCGAACGCCATCAGCTACGACTGTTTCTGCATTACAACTGAGCAACTTTCGCGACTGGATTCCCATACGCCGCTGGATACGATGCCGCTTCCGATTTGCACGGCGACAAAATGCAATTACCATATACGCCACGGGCTGTATTTTGAATCCTTTGACTTTGACAAAATTCGGTCAATCGTTTGCGAGTATGTCGATGCCGGAAAATTTGACATTTCGTTCCGGTTTGCTTCCCCCGAAGCGTACCGCGAGGCGGAGGAGCAACTCATCAAGAACGGGAAGTTCGGCGAAGCGGTCCAGTATATCAACCTGAAAGCGGATACGCGGATTAGCACGTCCTATTCGTATTCCCCCAGACCGAATAATTTGGTCATTGCATTTTTCCTAAATAAACAATGATCTACATCTATTGCCTCCGGCAACCGTTCTTGCCGGAGGCAATAGACCTCGAATACTGTCGGATTCGACCGTTTTGCGGTGATATGCATTATGTATTTCAAGGAGGATAGATGATGCACTGGACGATGTATTTTGCTTTCTCTGTGGGGATTCTTTTCCTTGCTATTGTTTTTGCCGTTCGCTTGGCACGGGCGAGCAATCAAAAGGGAAGAATCCTCACTTCCGTAAATGTTTTGGTAGCGGGCGTTTTTTTGTCCGCTGTAGTTATGTTTTTGCCCATATACGGAGAAATTTTTTCCGCGGAAAAGTGTGGCGCATTCAAACAGGTCCTCCTTTCGATTCACAATGCAATTCGTTTGTTTATTGTCGATGGTGAATTCTCAATTGTAGCCGATCATTTGATCGGTGTCGATGGTTGGATTGCACCGGCCTATTCGGTGTATGCCGCGATTCTTTTTGTGATTGCACCCTTTTTGACCTTCGGATTTGTTCTCTCGTTCTTTAGAAACATGTCGGCTTACCGGCGCTATTTCCTGGGATTTTTCAGAGACGCATATGTTTTTTCGGCACTTAATGACAAGTCGTACGCGCTTGCAAAAAGTTTGAAGAAGAATCATCCAAAATGCATGATTATTTTTACGAATGTTTTTGAAACGAATGACGAAATCTCTTGCGAAATCACTGAAAGGACCAGGGGAATCGGGGCAATCTGTTTCAAGAAGGACATTCAAAATATTAATTTCAAGGTTCACAGCAGGAAGGCATCTCTTACCTTTTTCTCGATCGGAGAAGATGAAATCGAAAATGTTCATTATGCGTTGAAATTGATTGACGCTTACAGAGAGCGTCCCAATTCCAATTTGTATGGTTTTGCCAATCAAACGGAGAGCGACTTGCTTTTGACATCGTCAGATAAAGGGGTCATAAAAGTTCGGTGCGTCAATAATATCCGATCTTTGGTAAACAGAATTTTATACGAGGAGGGCGGACGAATTTTTGAATCCGCGTCGAATATCGAGCAAAGCGAAAATCGGCGCATATCGGCGGTCATCATTGGGCTTGGAAAATACGGGACAATGATGATGAAATCGCTTCCGTGGTTCTGCCAAATGGACGGTTACGAGGTTGTGATTCATGCGTTCGACCATGATGAAAACGCGGAGGACAGATTCTCCGTGCAGTGCCCCGAACTGATGGACAGCTGTTTTAATGGGACGCGCATAGACGGGGAAGCTTGGTATGATATCAAAATTCATTCTGGGGTCAATATTGATTCTACGGCGTTTTTGCGGGAGGTTGGCAGGATTCCGCAACCTACATATGTTTTTGTTGCACTCGGTAATGATGAACAGAATATCAAATCCGCCGTTTATATTAGGAGCTTGTTTGAACGCATGAACTGGCACCCTATGGTTCAGACGGTTGTGTATAGCACGGCCGAAAAAGAAGCTTTGCGAGATGCCGATAATTTTAAAGGTCAGAAGTACGATATTGAATTTATCGGGGATTTGGATACCTTCTATTCGGAAGAAGTTATCATCAATTCGGAATTGGAGACAGAGGCATTGAAGCGGCATTTGCGTTGGGGAAACGAGGAAGAATTTTGGAAGTATGAGTACAACTACCGTTCTTCTGTCGCGTCCGCAATTCATAAGAAGATGAAACTCTTTTGCAAAATGCCGGGGATAGAAAAAGAGCCCGGTGAGCGAACGGACGAGGAACTGTGGGCGCTTCGGCGCTTGGAGCACCGCCGCTGGAACGCGTATATGCGGTCGGAAGGGTATTGCTACGGAATGAAACGGGATTACCTTGCGAAGACGCATCCTTGTTTAGTGCCGTTTGGGGCGCTTTCCCAAACGGAGCAGGAAAAAGATGATGATTGAACGATGCGAATTGGTTCAGTAGGAGGGCTATTGCATGAAAAGACTGAAAGAGTGGGCGAGCATACAACTTGCGAAAAATCCGGGTAAGGTCGTGCTTGCGGCAATTGTTCTGTTCAATGTTGTATTTTTCTTTGTTGCAGCGGTCGTTATCAGCAATCTGTCCCTTTCCGGGACGGAGAATATGTCGTTCCTCGAGGCGGCATTCTGCACGGTGACGATGATTTTGGATGCCGGATGCATCCAATTCGTTGTATCGGACATCGGACAGACGGGCGTGGCTGTTGTTATAGTGTGTTTAGCGATTATATTTATCGGGATGATCTCGTTTACTGGTGCTGTGATCGGTTACATCACCAACTATATTTCGCATTTCATAGAGGATTCCAATACCGACAGTAGGAAGCTGCATATTTCCGACCACATTGTGATTCTAAATTGGAATACACGCGCTTCTGAGATCATAAATGACCTCTTGTACTGCGAAAAAAAACAAAAGGTCGTCGTTCTTGTGGGCAGCAGGAAAGAGGAGATTGAAAAGGAGATCGAGGAGCGCCTTGCCGATACTGTTTCCAGAGAGAATGCGGAATTCCGTAAGAAAGGATTTTTGCGCAGGATTTTTGTGGGAAGAAACGCAAAGTTCCGCAACCGCTTGACGATTGTAGTTCGAGAAGGCGACGTGTTCTCTTCCAAGCAGTTGCGAGATATTTCGCTGGAATATGCGCGATCTATCATCATTTTGGGCAACGATATCAACAACACGGTCTGTAAATTCGAGACCAAGGAGCAATTAGGGGAACAGGAGCGTGGCAATTCACAGACTGTAAAAACGCTCATGCAGGTGGCGGACATCACCTCCGCAGCGGAGTCGAACGACAATCAGAAGATTATCGTCGAGATCATGGACGACTGGACGCACGAACTTATCAAAAAGATTATCAAATGCAAAGAAGTCAAGGAAAAGTGCAATATTATTCCCGTACAGATTAATAAGATCTTAGGACAGATCCTTTCCCAATTCTCGCTGATGCCGGAACTAAATATGGTCTATAAGGAGCTTTTTTCCAATAAGGGTGCCGCGTTTTTTACGGAGCCGTACGAGATTGATCAGGAATGTGACTTCGTGCCGACCTATTTGGAAAACCACAACCGTGCGATTCCCTTGACACATATGATCAGCGACGGCAAGGCGTATCACTATTTTTCGGCGGCTGACGAAAAGGATGTCCGGGAAATTTGCAAGTGCCGGGAGTCGGCGTATGACGTCGCTCTGAACAGGGAGTATTGGATTGAGAATAAAAACGTGATCATATTGGGGCATAACAGCAAATGCCAGGACATCATGCGGGGCTTTGCTGCGTTCAAGAGCGAATGGGAGCGCAAGGATGGGCAGGAAATTCTCCAGATCATCGTCATAGACGATCAAAAGAATCTGGAAAAAATGAACTACTACAAGGAGTACCCGTTTGTCGTCGATACGCTCGCGGCCAGCATCTATGATCGAGAGCTGATCTGTTCGACGATCGAGCGGTTCGTTGCTTCAAACGAGGAGGACACCAGTATTCTAATCCTTTCGGACGACGCCGCCCGGAATGAGGATATCGACGCGAATGCCTTGGCGAATCTGGTGTATGTGCAGGACATTATCAACGCCAAAAAGATGGCGGACCCCGCGTTCGACCCGGAAAGCATTGACGTCATCGTGGAAATCATTGATCCCAAGCACCACGATATAGTCAACAGCTACAGCGTGAACAATGTCGTGATCAGTAACCGCTACATAAGCAAGATGATTACGCAGATTGGCGAAAAGGAAGCGTTGTTCGATTTTTGTACTGATATTCTTACCTACGACGCGGAAGGTGTCGATATCTACGAGAGCAAGGAAATCTACACAAAAAAGGTAAGTCGACTTTTCGAGAAACTCCCGGAGAAATGCACCGCGGAGGAATTTATTCGGGCGGTGTATCGCGCGTCGACTGACCCGAGCTTGCCGGAGAAACAGCGGAACCCGACCGTGGTGCTGGGGTATGTGAAGCCCGGCGGCAGAATGGTCCTGTTCGAGGGCAATCAATCCGAAATTGTCGTTGAATTGGAAAAGGCGGATAAGCTGGTTGTGTTCAGCAACCACTGACTTCAATCATTTTATGAAGACACAGCGGGATAGCGGCGGAAAAAGACAAGTATATTGAGTGCCGGAACTTTTTCATAGAGGATACGGTCAGTCTCAACGAAGAAACGACCTGAAAGTACTCTATTTTTAGCGAGATACTGCTTTTTGTGATAGCTTATGCACAGATAGCGCCGCTTTTGTACCATTTTCTGATGGGTGAATATGCTAACCTCGGTACATGGCAAGTCATTGTGGTTGCACCTATAGCGTTCATCGGAACAATTTTGATCATTCGGAAAGAATAAGATACTGGGGAGGATACGAAGATTGCGGACTTTATTCAGCGCCTTTGTCAAATGAATAACGGTGCATATCCCGAGAAAATTTTTATTACCGGCGCGGATACGGATTGCTGTGTGCTGACAATTGCGACGGCATTGTTTGAACATAATATCAAGCCTGTTGTTCTTACGCGGTACCGCGATTCAAACGGTGGCTCCGTGTCTCATGAAGCGGGGACCGCTTGTATGACCAGATTAATCGGTGAAGAGCAGCTTGTTGATAAAGAGATAATCGGTCCAAAAGAGTTTGAGACGCTATAAGCGGAAAAAACAAACCGTTTACGGATAGGCTGTTTTTGCTAAAAAGTAGGTAATTGACGAGGACGGTAGGCATGAGGTTTTTCACTTGGCTGAGAAGACACCGAGCGACAATAAACGGGATTTTAATAACTGTTTTTACGTCGTTGATTTTTAACGCGATATTCGATAATCACGGCAATTTATTTTCCGAGTTTGGCGATATTGTTGCTCAGATAATAGATGTTAGTTCGTTAGGCGGGATATTGATAATCGCATCGCTTCTGCTCCTTTTCGTTTTCAATATTGTGCTCACCATTGCATCGTGGCAACTTAACAGAAAATCACTTTCAAAAGACTTTCCTGATTTGATGAAACGCTTTACTAGTCCAAATGTTTCTGATTCCATAGGAAAAGGATGTATAGGATGGGGAGAAGGAAAAACCGTCGAAATCTGTAATGACATAATTTTCGGGTGGAATCCCAATAATATCATCGTCGAGGATTATGAAAACGAACTGTACAGTTTCTATGTTGAGGATGATAGAATAAAGAAATTTGGAAATAAGAGTTATTACTTCAATGAAGAGGATTGGCTCCTTTTCAAGAATTCGCCGAAATTCCGAAATGTCATCAAAAAAGGAAACAACTTGCCAAGGTTTATGCTTAGGGAATGTTCGAAAAATTATGATAAAAAAGATAGAAAGCTGCTTGTATCTTTGGGAAGAACCGAGTGGAGTCAAACAAGTTATGTGTGGGATAGATTCGGGAAATCAAAAGGATATGAAGTAGATTCAAACGAACTCATGCATGAGTATTCAAAAGGCGTTACAAGCGGAAATGAATCCGAACCGTATATTCCGAACAGTTTTTGCATGCATTTGTTGATTGAAACCTTAGATAACAAAGTAATCCTATCACGTATAAGTCAGGCGAAAATCAATGATAACCCCGGAACATGGGCAGCAACATTAGGTGAACAGCTCGAGCTTGAAGACTTTACGGACGGGAACAATTTCTTTGATAATTTTGTTATGCGGTGGATGCGGCGAGCGTTTCTTGAGGAATACAAGTTTGACGAGAATGTATTTCATGATGCCGTAGACGAAGAAACGCTGAAAATAATCAGTGTAAATTTTGAGTCGGATAGATATAATTTTTCGTTGTTTTGTACTGTACAATTAAGGTATACATTTGATACATTTAATAGGAAAATCGCTCCCACGTTGGCAACTGAAGAAGCCATTGAAGTGAAGGGAATAAGCATAAAAGAGATTCCGAATATTTTAATGACCTATGAAGATGAAGCGGAAAGGAAGAATTACCATCCTTCTACATACTTAAGGCTATTGCTTTTCTTTATGCACAAAAATGGTTACGCAAGATCCGAAAGAATCCTTTTGAAGAGGGCAAAAGAATTGCCAAAGAAAGAATAAGGACATTTGTCAATCTAGCGTTATGGACGGGTATCTTTTGTATCATCTAAGAATCAATGGGAAGCGCACATCTGAGCTGAGGGCCATATGGCAAATATGATTTGAAGAGGATTCAAATCGCAAAAACCCAGCGGATTTCGTGGAAACACGACGGCAACTGCTTGCAATTTGTCGGAACTTGTGCTATACTTTTACTTGGACAGAGGGAAATACAGTTAATTACGGAGCAGTGATTCGCGGTGAAACGTAAAACATTGATGATCCTGATTCTGGTATTGACGATAGCAGGAGCATGCGCTGCGGCCGTTATCCTTAACAGAGAGCAAATAGCAAAGTATTTTTTTGACTACGAATCAGAGATCCAGCACGGATTTTCCGATGCGTTATTAGAAGGCTTACATATGCAGTACGGCGTAGAAATCCCCGAAGAAGCCGTATTCAAAAAAGGAATTAATACGTACACGTTCCGGGATCAATTTGTAGTCATTCTATTTACTTGCGACATTGACGAAAACGCGTATATGACGGATTCGGACGCTTATGTCTGTGATTTGCTGAACCTGGATCGGGAGAGGTATTCGATGGCAGGCAGTGACGATTTCATAGCGACCGATTGGTATGAGGATTACGGCGGGCAGCTGGACAGACAGCTCTCGGCGCCTGACGATATATTTACATCCATCAGCTATCGGGCGGATAACAAGCAGCTGCTCATCCGCTTTGTCGGATATCGTCCGCAAGCCGTTTTTCCTTAATTCGCTCCTCACATTTTTTCTCTTTTCACGCATGCGGATTCGGTCCTGCGTGACGCCCATGAACGGCTTCGGAGGAAGAGCGAGGTCTCTATATGTAAATAAAATGTGAATTTTTGGGAAAAGATGTTGCAAAATGGGTGGGAGGAACCTATAATAAAAGAAGAATATGGACACGCCATGAACGGATGAAAAACAAAAAAATAAATAGAAATCGCAAAAGGAGATTTACGTATGTATTGCAAAAAATGTGGCAGCGAAATCGCTCCTGACGAGAAATTTTGCAGCAAGTGCGGGACGCCTATCGAACCCGCTGCGCAGCCCACGGCGCATGCGCAGGGGAAACAAACCGTGACGCTGACCATTCCGAAGCAGTTCCGTTCGCCGTTCGGGATCATGTATGCCGTCGCAGCTTTTCTGCACCTTTTGCAGCTGATTTTTTGGAATATCAGCACGATTAGCGTCGCCGGCGAGACCATGTTTTCGACCGCGTTTGTCCTGAAATTAGGGACTATTATGCGATTGACCGGCCTTTCTGAGTCGCACTCGTATTCGTTTGCTACGGTCTTCTTTATCATCCTGACCACTGTTTCCATTCTGCTCTGCGTCGCTCCGCTATTCCAGAACACGTTCAATAAGCCCAGAAAGATGATCGTCCCGCTGATTTCTTGCGTCTGGACGCTGATTTGGACGATCGTTGCGCTGAATGTCGGTGGTTCCGGGACCCTCTCCGCCTCCTTCTTCGGCTGGCTGTTCATTATCTTTACGGTCCTGACGATCCTTCTGGAAGTTGCAATTTTACTTTTGAGCAATAAGATCGTGGCTTTTTCCATAAGCAAGAACTGAAACGAATCCATAAAACGATCGGGGGGCGGTTGACCGTCCCCCGTTTTTTCCGAAAACGCGGAGGGGGATCGATGGAACGGTTCAAAACACTCGGAAACCTGTTTGGGACTTTTCTCAAACTCGGCTGTTTCACCTTCGGGGGCGGCTGGAGCATCGTCGCGCAGATGCAGCGCATCTACGTCGAGCGCAAGCGCGTCCTGTCGGAGGAGGAACTGGTCGATATGACCGGCGTGGCGCGGAGCCTGCCGGGGACGATGATCGGCAACGCTGCGGTGCTGTTCGGGTACCGTATGGCGGGCGTGGCGGGGAGCGTGGTCTGCCTGCTCGGGATCGTCCTGCCGCCGATGGCGCTGCTGTGTGCGCTGGCGTTCTTCTATACGGCGTTCCGCGACAACGCGTGGGTGTCCGCGGCGATGAACGGGGTCCGCGCGTCCATCGTGCCGATCATTCTCAGCGCCGGGATCGGGATGCTGAAAAGCTCGTTTCCGTTCCCGCCCTGCGTCGCCGTTTTCGCCGTGACGCTGGCGCTATATCTGTTTTTGAACCTCAACTGCGTCTACCTGATCCTGATCGGGGCGGCTTGCGGGCTGCTGTTGAGCGAGTACTACGAACGCCGACAGAAGGGGAGGGGTGCGAGGAAATGATCTACCTGCAGCTCTTCTGG
Organism: uncultured Clostridia bacterium; assembly: GCA_947630765.1. Lineage (GTDB taxonomy): Bacteria > Bacillota > Clostridia > Oscillospirales > CAG-382 > Coliplasma. Next base: position 23,603 of record CANRIX010000004.1, read on the forward strand.
AGCTTCCTGAAGATCGGATTCACCAGCTTCGGCGGGCTTTCGATGATCCCGCTGATCAGCAGCGAGATGCTCGCGCACGGCTGGATGAACGCCGAGGAAGTCTCCGACATCGTCGCGATCGCCGAAATGACCCCCGGACCGCTCGGGCTGAACTGCGCCACCTTTGCCGGCATGCGCTCGGCGGGGCTGCTCGGCGCGGTGGCGGCGAATCTCGGCGTGCTGATGCCGTCGTTGACGCTTTGCCTGCTTGCAGCGGTGTTCTACAACCGGTTCCGCAAGGCGAAGGTGATGCAGAATATCATGGTCGGCGTGCGCCCGACCTGCCTTGCGATGGTCGCGGGGGTATGCCTGACGCTGTCGGCGACCAACTACGCGACCGTCGCCGGGGTGTCCCTGCCGTCGGTCGCGATCGGCGTGCTGGACCTTGTGCTGTTGCTGGTCCGCAAGTGGAGCGTCCCGGCGGTGATCGGGATCAGCGCCGCTTTGGGACTGCTGACGTTCGGCGTCGCGCCGATGCTGTTCGCGTAGGCACTTTTTCGGGGGGCAAACGCAATCGCGGCGACTCCGCTACGCGTCGCCTTGCTCTGCTTTTTCTCATTCAAAGCGGCAATCCGCTTTGAATAGAAAGTCCCCCCTTTCATCGAAACCCGGCTCGGCTTGCGCCACTTCTGACGCCGCCATCGCCGGTTTTCTCTTAAGGTTGCCCCTATGCTCCAAACACAATTGTGTTTGGAGCCAGCGGCGCATGTCCGCCTACGGGGCGATTTTTTATTTTATTTTTGTTTATTTTGAGGCTTTTCACGTTTTGCGGAAAAAAATCTCGCGAAACGTGCGCTTGACAGGCGGACTTCCGTCTGGTATCCTATAGACGTGCACAGGAAACGGGGCCCCTGCAAAACAAGAAAAGGAGAACACCGTATGAAACTGAAAATCGGAGAGAATATTCGTCGCTGTCGCCGGGACGCGGATCTGACGCAACAGCAGTTTGCCGAGCAGATGGGCGTGACTTACCAGTCGGTCAGCCGCTGGGAAAACGGCGAAACCTACCCGGATACCGAACTTTTGCCCGCCATCGCGGACTATTTCCACATTTCCGTCGATCGGTTGATGGGCGTGCCGGACGCCGAAAAGGAAAAGCAGGCGCACGAAGCGTTCGACGCCCTGCGCCGTGCGTGTATGCGGCAAGAGATCGACACGGACGAAGTCGTGTCGATCCTGCGGGAGATTCGGCGAAACTATCTGGAGACCCCGGAGGCGTGGCGTATCTGGCTCGGAAACGACCGCTGTTTCCGTATGCCGGAGGTCCTGCCGGAGGTGCGGCTGACGGCGGAAGCGTACCTCGCCCTGCACCCGATGGACGAGGGGACCCTGCAAACGATGGCGTGGGTCGAGGACGAGGAACATCTGGAGGCGTTTCTGCACAAGCATAGCACCGGGTACGACACGTCCTATCGCGCATTGCTCTTTATGCGGTATTGGCGGCGGGAAAACGAGGAAAAACTGGAGCCGGAACGGAAATATCGGTTTGCCCAAACGATGGATTGGCTGTTCGATACGCGTACCCTTTACGGAATTCGTGCGTCGCGGGAGGTTGAGGACGCCGCGACGCGGTTTCAAAGCGAACTGCTTGATTCTATACGCGAGAACAGGAAGGACGACGAGCCGGATATTTGGGTGGAAATACGACTGGATTTGGCGATTCGCCGCGCGTCGATCGCGGCGCGAAGCGGGGACGTGAAAGGTGCGCTTTGCGAATTGGAATTTGTCGCGTCGCTGTTGGAAACGACAATGCGTATCCGCGAACCGCAATCCCTCGGTACGTCCTGCCGTTGGCTGGACGGAATGGTGTGGACCGCGGAGGAATACTGGAACAGCCCTTCCAATAACCCGGACCAACCGATTGAACGTGCAATTTATCTTTACACCGAACTGCTCGGCGTAACGACCTGCTATATGATTTATCCGAGCCTGTATTACGACCGCATTGCGAACCTGAACGGGAAGGAATGCCTGCAGGACCACCCGGAATACCAAGCGGTCCTTTCCCGCGTCGAGGCGCTTATACAGCGCAAACCGAAGGCGTGACGAGAACTTTGCAAAAAGCATAAAAAAATCGCGGCAAGCCACGAGGGCTTGCCAGAATACAGGGACCCCGCAAAGTCGTAAGACTTTGTGGGGAAAAGGAGCGGCAGCCCGAAAGGCGGACGCCGTGATTTGTGAAAAAAATCGCGGCAAGCCACGAGAGCTTGCCGCGACGTTGGAGCGGATTACGGGGGTCGAACCCGCTACCTCAACCTTGGCAAGGTTGCGCTCTACCAAATGAGCTAAATCCGCAAAAGAAGTGGCGACTCGAAGGGGACTCGAACCCCTGACCTCCGCCGTGACAGGGCGGCGTTCTAACCAACTGAACTACCGAGCCAAATCGAACGTCCCGAACCGAAGAACGCGGGTGTTTCCCGCCGCCTTCCGTTCCGGCGACAAGGAGAGTATACCATAAATCGCTCCCGTTGTCAAGCCCTTTCGCGGCGTTTTTTCGCGCAGACGGAAAATTTTTTCGTCTGCGCGTTTGCCGTCATAAAGCGGCGCAGCATCTTGCCGCACCTAATCCTAGCAAAAATACAATAAAATAACGTTTCGGAGACGGACATGAGCCGGCTCCGAAACTCCTCAAGAGAAAACCGGCGAAGGCGGCGTCAGCATTGGCGCAAGCCGAGCCGGTTTTCGACGAGGGGGGCCTTCGGGGGAGGGAACACGGAGCAAGGCGGAGCGCATGAAATGCGCGGAGTCGCCGCGATTGTGGTTCCCCCCCGAAATTATTCTCTACGCGTGTGACAGCACGTCCCGAAGCCGTTCAATGGTCTTTTTTTCCAACCGCGAGATGTAACTCTGCGAGATGCCGAGCAGATCGGCGACCTCCTTCTGGGTCTTTTCCTGTCCGCGGCTTTCCGGCGCGAAGCCGAACCGCAGTTCGATGATGCGCTTTTCCCGCTCGGACAGGCTGTCGATGGCGCGACGGATCATTCGCTTTTCCTCCCGCTCTTCGATGGCGCGACCCACGTCGTCCCCTTCCGACCCCAGCAGGTCGCTCAACAGCAGCTCGTTGCCGTCGTAGTCCACGTTGAGCGGCTCGTCGAGCGAAAGTTCCGAGCGCACGCCCGCGTTCTTGCGCAGGTGCATGAGGATCTCGTTTTCGATACAGCGGGACGCGTAGGTCGCCAGCTTGATCTGCTTATCCGGGCGGAACGTGTTGACCGCTTTCATCAATCCGATCGTGCCGATGGAGATCAGGTCCTCGATCCCCACGGCGGAGCTTTCAAATTTCTTCGCGATGTAAACGACCAACCGCAGGTTCCGCTCGACGAGCGTGTTGCGGACGGTCGGGTCCGTGTCCAGCCTTTCCAGCAGTGCCGCTTCCTCCTCGCGGGAGAGGGGCGGGGGGAGCGTCTGCGGCCCGTTGATATAGTAGATCTCCCCCGACCGCAGCAGCCGCACCAGCCACCTCCGCAGGGCGCTGCCCGTCCGTTTGCGCTTCTTTCCGATCGTCATTCTCCGTCAATCCTTTCGTTTTTTGTTTTTTTCAAAGCAGGGCGCCCGGCAAAAGCCCGTCGCAGCCTGCAAAATCCGTGTTGTCGGTGTCGATACCGATGACCGCGTCCACGCGCCGGTGCTTCTCAAACGGCGGGCAGAGCGTGATGCTGTCCGGGATGAACCCGTAAAGCAGACCCAAACCTGTCTGCGTCCGAATCGGGATGGCGCGAAGCGGGACCGGGCTGCTCTCCAGATCCGGCTTGTCAAGCGGGGACGGCAGGACCGACGCGGACAGAATGACGACCGGCAGAGCGGAAAACGGCTCCGTGACGAGGTTTCCGCTGTCCACGAGCACGTCCGCTTTCACGCACGTCCCGCCGAAGGTGACTTCGATTTTCATATTCCTTGCGTAAACCTTCCTTCTGCAATACAGCCCGTAAAGGATCAACGCCCCGCCGAACGCCAGCGCCAGCGCCAGAATGCCGAGTGCGCTCGCCCTCCACTGACCTATGTAATACGCCGCCGTGATCCCGCCGCCCATCGCGGCTTCCGTCAGCACGAATACGAACACCGTTTTCGCGAACCGTTTCCAGGTCGTCCCCTTCGCCGGGAATGCGACCGCACACATCCCGACGGCCGCCGCCAGATGCGCCGGAAGCTGCACCCACAGCGGGAACTGCATCAGCCGCACCGCCAGAAGCGCGTACACCGCGCCGCACAGCGCCCCGAGCACGACCCGCCAGCCGACGAACCGCCGCATCGCCACCTTCGCGCAGACGACGAGGCAAAGAAAATCCAACGCGAAGTTCAGAAACGCCAGTACGTCCGCATATACTACAACGACCTCCTGCCCCGCCACGGTCCGACCCCCTGCCTGTCATGCTTGTTTTCCCGTCTGTTCCTATTGTAAGGACAAACGGGTGAAAAATATGTCGCTTCCGGGAAAGAATTTACAAGAATTTTTCCGCCCGTTCACCCGCTTTGCCGGGAATCCCGTTTAGGAAGGAATTTTGCGATGAAGAAGCCGCTTTTTTGCTTGCGCACCGGTCGACGCCGGTTCTGCCTGCTCCTTGCCCTGCTTTTGCTCGCCGTCTGCTTCGCCGGGGTCGTCCGCCGCCCGGTCGACCGTTCCGACGACGCGCCGGTTTTTGCCGACGGCGTGTCCGTCCCGTCCGCCGTCCCGCAAAGCCTGTACGGTCTGCTCGGGCAGGCGCTCGACGCGTGATGTACGCCGTGTTTCCGCGTTTGCGATTGCGGGTCAACCTGTTCGCCCTGCCCGCGTTCGCTTTGCTGTTCCTGCTCGAAGGGGTGGTGCCGGCGTCGCTGCTTTTGCTCGCGTCGCTGCTGCACGAATGCGGGCACCTCGCCGCCCTGCGCATCTTTCATGTTCCGCTGCGACGCGTCGACGTCGAGCCGCTCGGCGCGAACCTCGTCTATGACGACGCGCTCTGTCCATTGCGAGCGTCCGCGTGGATCGCCTTTTCCGGCGCGTTCGCCAATCTGTTGGCGATCCTGCTCTGCCTGCCGTTCCTTTGGTTCGCCCCGCAAAACCTCCCGCTCGCCTTCTTCGCCCTCGCCAACGCGTTCCTCGCTTTTCTCAACCTTCTCCCGTGGTCCTGTTTGGACGGCGGGCGGCTCCTGTTCGACCTGCTGCTGCTCCGCACGCCGCCCGACCGTGCGCCGGACGTCGAACGCGCCTGCCGCACCGTTTCCCGCGTCAGCGCGTTTTTGCTGTTCGCCGTCCTGCTGTACCTGTCCGTCCTGTCCGCGTTCCCGCTGTGGGCGCTGCTGCTGTCCGCGCTCTTGCTCGGGCAGGTCGGACGCGGATAAAAAAGTTCCGGCGGACAGCTCCGCCGGAACAAATGACTTGTTTTGCACGCCTATTCCGAAAACATCGGCGTGGAAAGATACCGCTCGCCGGTATCGGGAAGAAGCGCGACGATGACCTTCCCCGCGTTCTCGGGGCGCTTGGCAAGCGTGGCGGCGGCCCAAGCCGCGGCGCCGGAGGAGATGCCGACCAGCAGTCCCTCGTTGCGGGCGAGAAAACGACCGACGGCGAACGCGTCCTCGTGGTCGACGGGAATGATCTCGTCGTAGACGCCGGTGTCCAGCGTTTCCGGCACGAATCCGGCGCCGATGCCCTGGATCTTGTGCGGGCCGGCTTTGCCCTGCGAGAGGACCGGCGACGCGGACGGCTCGACAGCGACGACCTTCACGTCCGGCTTGCGGCTCTTGAGGTACTTCCCGACGCCGGTGACCGTGCCACCAGTGCCGACCCCGGCGACGAAGAGATCGACCTTGCCGTCGGTGTCCTCCCAGATCTCCGGGCCGGTCGTCGCGAGGTGCGCGGCCGGGTTGGCGGGATTGGTGAACTGGCTCGGAATGAAACTGCCCGGTGTGGCGGCGGCAAGCTCTTTCGCCTTGGCGATCGCCCCGGACATTCCCTTCGCGCCCTCGGTCAGGACCAGCTCCGCGCCGTACGCTTTCAGCAGGTTCCGCCGTTCGACGCTCATGGTCTCCGGCATGGTCAGAATGACCCGATAGCCCCGTGCGGCGGCGACGGCGGCAAGCCCGATGCCCGTATTCCCGCTCGTCGGTTCGATCAGCACCGCACCCGGCTTGATCGCCCCCTTCGCCTCCGCGTCGTCCAGCATCGCCTTTGCGATCCGATCCTTGACGCTTCCGGCCGGGTTGAAGTACTCCAGCTTCGCGTAGACCGTCGCACCGAGCTTTTCGTGCTCCTCGAGGTGCTTCAGGTGCAGAAGCGGCGTCTTTCCGATCAGGTCCGTGATGGTTTCATAAACGTGCATGGTTACAGCCTTCTTTCTCGAAATTGCAGGTATGACAAAACCTATATGTTTACTGTGTATTGGAGTATAGCACATCAAACTGCGTTTGTCAAGGGGAAAAAGCAAATTTTTCAAAAAAATCCGGCTTGACAAACCGGGAAAGATGCGCTATACTGGGTCGAAAAATGTTTTGGGGCAAACGCAATCGCGGCGACTTCGCACACTTCGTGCGCTCCGCCTTGCTCTGCCTTTTCCCCCCAATACCCCCCTTTGATCGAAAAACGACTCGGCTTGCGCCAATGCTGACGCCGCCTTCGCCGTTTTTCTCTTAAGGTGTCCCCTCCGGCGGCTCATGTCCGCCTACGGGACGATAATTTTATTGTATTTCCGTTTCGTTGTTTTTTCGGCAGATTGTGCGGGACGGTTCCGTCCCGCATTTCGGACGCCTATTCGGTCTTCTGCTCCTCGATCTCCAGCAAAAAGCGGTACAGCGGTTCGACCAGACGGAAGTCCCGCTCCAAGGTTTCCGCGAAATCCGCCGCGAACAGCGTTTCAAACTCCCGCGACGAGCACCCGAACGTCCATTCCTTTCGATTCAGCCAGCCCTTGTATGGCTCCGGCTGGTCCGGGAAATGGTCCCGCTTGGGAAGCGACCCCTGCGGGGCAAAGACCGTCTGCTTCTCCAGCGTCCGGCGGAGCTTTTCAAACTTTGGCGAGCGGACAAGCACCTTCTCGCGTGCGACGCGAAGCGCCTCCGGCGACATTTCGTAGTATCCGCAGCCGTACCCGAATTCCAGCGGGGACAGATAGAAATAGAACTCCGGGTAGAGCGGGAAGAAGCGCTTATCCCGCTTGCAGGAGATCCACATTTCGCTTCGATAGAGCGCACCGCTCCGCGAGAAGCGCAGGTCGCGGTAGATGCGCGAGATGGTGCGGTCCACCTTCGGCGCACAGACGATCAGCGGATCCACCGACTGCAGGAACGGCGTGAGCGCTTCGACCAGCTCCGCGAGCGGGGCAAGCACGTGGGTCTGATACGATTCCCTGTGTTCGCGGAACCATTCCCGGCTGTTCTGCTGGTAGTTTTCGTCCAGAAAATCCAGCGTTTCCTGCGTAAACATCCCGTTTGCGCCCCCTTTTCATCAATGAACGTCCGAAAGGAACTCCCATGAACGCCCTTCTTGCCTTCGTCAAACGCGAGCCGGTGCTGCTGGCCGCCGCGCTTGCCGCCGTCGTCAGTTGTTTCTTCGTCCCGCCGGACGCCGCCTACCTCGGCTACCTCGATTTCCGCACGCTCGCCCTGCTGTACGCCCTGATGACCGTCGTCGCAGGGCTCCGCAAGGCGGGGGTGTTCTCGTCGCTCGCGCGGGCGTTGCTCCGACGGGCAAAGACCGTGCGCTCGGTCGGTGCGCTCCTGGTCGGGCTTTGCTTTTTCTGCTCCCTCTGCATCACGAACGACGTCGCGCTGCTGACGTTCGTGCCGTTCGCGGTCGAGGTCCTGCGGCACGCCGGCGGACCGAAAACCGTGACGCTTCGCGTCGTCCTGCTCCAGACCGTCGCCGCCAACCTCGGCAGTATGCTCACGCCGGTCGGCAACCCCCAGAACCTCCACCTGTATTCCTTCTACCAGTACAGCCTGCCGGGTTTCCTGCGGACGGTGCTCCCGGTCTGGCTGCTTTCGCTCGCCTTGCTTTCCGTCTGCTGCCTATTTCTGCCGCGTGCGGCGGTCGGGGACGGCGGGGAAGCGCCGGACGGGGAAGGGGTGCGGACCTCGGCGGTCTGGGTATACGGTCTGCTGTTCGTCGTCTGCCTTGCGACGGTGCTGCGGGTGCTGCCGTGGACGGTCATGCTGGCCGTCCTGTTCGCCGTGCTGCTGGGATTCGACCGCAGGACCCTGCTCGACGCGGACTTCTTCCTGCTGCTGACCTTCTGCGCCTTCTTCGTCTTTGCCGGCAATCTCGCCCGCATCCCCGCGGTCGACGGGCTGCTGCAAACCCTGCTCGCCGGGCGGACCTACCTGACCGCCGTGCTGGCGAGCCAAGTCATCAGCAACGTCCCGGCGGCGATCCTGCTCTCCGGCTTCACGACCGACGCGAACGGTCTGCTGCTCGGCGTGAACGTCGGCGGGCTCGGTACGCCGATCGCGAGTCTCGCGAGTCTGATCGGCTTTAAGCTCTATTCCGCGTCGGAAAACGCCCGCAAGGGGCGCTTCCTGCTGGAATTTCTGGCGCTCAACCTGCTGCTGCTCGGACTGCTTTCGGCGTTTGTCCTGCTCTTTCCTATTCCCGGTGGGCTTTCTTCCACGCCTTGATCTGTTCAAGGCGGGTCTTGAACTTCGATTCCGCCCCCTGTTCGGTCGGGCGGTAATACGACTTGCCCGCCAGCGAGTCCGGCAGGCATTGCATCGCGGTCAGCTTTTCCTCCGTGTCGTGGGCGTACTGATAGCCTGCGCCGTACCCGAGTTCCTTCATCAGTGCCGTCGGCGCGTTGCGGATGACGGCGGGGACCGGCTCGGCAAGCTGGGTCAGCGCGTCCTTTTTCGCGCTCTCGTAAGCCATATACAAAGCGTTCGACTTCGGCACCATCGAAAGATACACGACCGCCTCGGTCAAATGCACCGAGCATTCCGGCATCCCGATGAGCCGGCACGCCTCAAAGCACGCCACGGCGAGCTCCACCGCCTTCGGGTCGGCAAGCCCGACGTCCTCGGCGGCGAACCGCGTGACCCGCCGGGCGATGTAGATCGGGTCCTCGCCCGCTTCGAGCATCCGGGCGAGCCAGTAGACGGCGGCGTCCGGGTCGGAATTGCGCATGGACTTGTGCAGGGCGGAGATCAGGTTGTAATGCTCCTCGCCCTGCTTGTCGTAGAGCAGCGAGCGGCGGGAGGTGCACTGTTCGAGCATTTCCGTCGTGACTTTGACGTGCTTTCCGTTCGTTTCCCCGTTGAGCACGACCATTTCCAGCGTCGAGAGGGCGTTTCGTGCGTCCCCGTTCGCGAATCGGGCGATCAGTTCCGGCAGCTCCGGCGGCATTTCGATCTCCAGCTCCCCGAATCCACGCGGGTCGCGGATCGCCCGTTCGACCAGCCCGGTCAGCTGCTCCGGACCGAGCGCCTGCAGCACGAACACCTTGCAGCGGGACAGCAGCGCCCCGTTGACCTCGAAGGACGGGTTCTCCGTCGTCGCCCCGATGAGGATGATGCTCCCTTTCTCGACGAACGGCAGGAACGCGTCCTGCTGCGCCTTGTTGAAGCGGTGGATCTCGTCGACGAAAACGATGGTCTTTTCACCGTAGCGGGTGTTCTCGTCCGCCCGCTGCATGACCGTGCGGATCTCCTTGATCCCGCTCGTGACGGCGGAAAAGTCGATGAACGTCGCCGACGTGCGGTTGGCGATGATGCGGGCGAGCGTGGTCTTGCCGACGCCCGGCGGACCCCAGAAGATCATGGAGCTGACGCGGTCGTTTTCGATCAGCCGCCGCAGCACCTTCCCTTCGCCGAGCAGGTGCTCCTGCCCGACATATTCTTCGAGCGTCCGCGGGCGCATCCTCGCCGCGAGCGGCTGCGGATCGTATTGTGTGAAGGTACCCTGCCCGTCCATTTCGTGCTCCTTTCCGTGTCTTTATGTCTCCGCCGGCGTGAATCGGAAGTACGAGCACGCCCCGACCATACCGCTGGACGCGCAGAACTGCATCCTTCCCGGGCGGTAGGACGAAACGTGCTTCCCGTGGACGTGCCCGCAAAGCACCGCCCCGAACGGCGAATCGTCCGCTTGCAACGCGTCGAGGAAAGCGGTCGTTTCCGGGTCCGGCTCCCCGGTCCCGAGCAGGAAGTACGGCCCGAACACCTTCGCCGCTTCCGGGTTGTACGCGGTCAACGCCGGGATGTGCATCGCCAGCACCGGCACGCAGTTTTCCGCTTCCTGCCACGCTGCGGCGGTCTGCTCCGCCGTCACCCGCTTGTCCGCGTCGTCGATGCCGATGAGCTTGAACTCCCCGACGGACAGCGTCTGCGCAGGTTTTCCGCCCTGCGTGAAGGGGGCGTAGGCGTCGTCGTGTCCGCGCTCGTGGTTGCCGCGCACCCACATCCACGGGCAGTCCACCTGCCCGAGGAAATCCGAAAAGCAGCGCAGATTCTCCTCGCTGAAGTCCTCGAGCAGATCCCCGCTGAACAGCGCGACGTCCGGGCGGACGGTCTGCAGCAGGCGCAGGTAATGCGAAAGCCCCTCCTCCGGCTGGAGCAGGTGCGGCGGATCATATGCGTCGCCGTACAGGCGGGCGAAATCCTTGCGGACCGGCTCCCACGCCTGTTTCTGCTTCGCGACGTGCGCCTTCTGCGATTCCGTGCTGGATTCCTCCGCCACGGCGAGGTGCAGGTCCGAAAGCTGCAGCAAAGTCACCTCCCGCCGGAGCCCCGCGAGGGGCAGCGTGTAGGAAGTGACTTGCAGATATGCGTCGTCGGTGGGGAAGACCCCCTGCGTATAGGACATCTGAGCGTCCCCCTTTCAAAAACGGTCAAACCCCGTTGCGGGGGCTTTTTCGGAAAAGCCCCCGTAAACCTTTCAAAATGCAATTGCGAACCGAAATCATTCGTCCCAAAGGACGGGGGACCCCGCCGCGAGCGTCGCGGGCAGGTCGAGCAGCCGCTGGTTCTCCGAACCCCGGAACCGCAGCCGGATATTCTTCTTCGCCTCGATGAATTCCCCGTCCACCAGCACGTCGATATGCGAAAGCAGCTCATCCGTCACGTCCGTTCGCGCCTTGCCGTCCGGCGCAAGCAGGTCGCTTTCGAGCGTGTACCCGGTATAGCACCACACGTCCTTGTCCGGCAGCCGTTCCCGGACCTTCCGCAGCAGCGGCAGCAGCGCCTTCTGGTTCGCCGGTTCCATCGGCTCCCCGCCGAGCAGCGTCAACCCGTTGATGAAGGGTTTGTCCAGCAGCTGCAGCAGGGTTTCCTCAGTTTCCGCCGTGTACGGCTCGCCGTATCGGAAATCCCAGGTTTCCGGGTTGAAGCACCCCTTGCAGTGGTGCGTGCAGCCGGACACGAACAGGGTGACGCGCACCCCGTTCCCGTCCGCGATATCGCACGGCTTGATCTTTCCGTAGTACATCAGAGGTGCAGCACCCGTTCGCGGATCTCCTGCGTCCGCCCCTGGTTCCAGAACTGTGAGCCGATGTAGCCGCAGGTCCGACGGGCGACGTTCATCTTCGACTGGTCGCGGTTATGGCAGTTCGGGCATTCCCAGACCAGCTTGCCGTCGTCCTCGACGATCTGGATCTCCCCGTCGTAGCCGCAGACCTGGCAGTAGTCGCTCTTGGTGTTGAGTTCGGCGTACATGATGTGGTCATAGATGAACTGAATGACCTGCAGCACCGCGTCGAGGTTGTCCTGCATGTTCGGCACCTCGACGTAGCTGATCGCACCGCCGGGGGAGAGCTTCTGGAAGCGGGCTTCGCGCTCGAGCTTCTCAAACGCGTCGATCTCCTGCGTGACGTGGATATGGTAGGAGTTGGTGATATAGTTCCGATCGGTCACGCCGGGGATCTTGCCGAACCGCTTTTGCAGGCATTTCGCGAACTTATACGTCGTGGATTCCAGCGGCGTGCCGTAGAGCGAATAGTGGATATTCTCCGCCTTGCGCCATTCCATGCACGCGTCGTTGAGCTTCTGCATGATCTGCAGACCGAGTTCTTCGCCCTCCGGGTCGGTCAGCTTCTTGCCGGTCAGCTCGTACACGCATTCCCAAAGCCCCGCGTAGCCGAGCGAGATGGTCGAATACCCGCCGTGCAGCAGCTTCGTGATCGGTTCACCCTTCTTCAGACGCGCCAGCGCCCCGTACTGCCACAGGATCGGCGCCGCGTCGGACAGCGTGCCTTCCAGCCGCTCGTGACGGCATTGCAGCGCCCGGTGGCAGAGGTCCAGCCGCTCGTCGAGGATCTGCCAGAACTTTTCGAGGTCCTTCCCGTCCCGGCAGGCGGAGCAGGCGACGTCCACCAGGTTCAGCGTCACGACGCCCTGATTGAACCGCCCGTAGTACTTCGGTTTCTTGGTTTCGGGGTCGACATAGGGCGTCAGGAAGCTGCGGCAGCCCATGCAGGTGTAGCAGTTGCCGTCGCCGTTGTCGTCAATCTTCAGCTGCAGCATGATCTTTTCGGAGATGTAGTCCGGCACCATGCGCTTGGCCGTGCATTTCGCGGCGAGCTTGGTCAGGTACCAGTACGGCGTGCCTTCGCGGATGTTATCCTCCTCCAGCACGTAGATCAGCTTCGGGAACGCGGGCGTGATGTACACCCCAGATTCGTTCTTGACGCCTTGGATGCGCTGCGTGAGGACCTCTTCGATGATCAGGGAAAGGTCGTGCTTGAGCTGCGGTTCCTTCGCTTCGTTGAGGTACATAAACACGGTCACGAACGGAGCCTGTCCGTTGGTGGTCAGCAGGGTCACGACCTGATACTGGATGGTCTGCACGCCGCGGCGGATCTCCTCAAGCAGGCGGTTTTCGACGATCGTGTGCAGCTTCTCTTCGGTCGGCTCGATGCCGAGCACCTCCATCTCCGAAAGCACTTCCTTGCGGATCTTCCCGCGGGAAATGTCCACGAATGGGGCGAGGTGGGTCAGACTGATGCTCTGCCCGCCGTACTGGTTGGACGCGACCTGCGCGATGATCTGCGTGGCGATGTTGCAGGCGGTCGAGAAGCTGTGCGGTTTTTCGATCATCGTCCCGGAGATGACCGTCCCGTTTTGGAGCATGTCCTCGAGGTTGACGAGGTCGCAGTTGTGCATATGCTGTGCGTAGTAGTCCGCGTCGTGGAAATGGATGATGCCCGCGTCGTGCGCTTCCACGACGTCCTGCGGCAGCAGGATCCGCCGGGTCAGGTCCTTGCTGACCTCGCCCGCCATGTAGTCGCGTTGTACGCTGTTGACCGTCGGGTTCTTGTTGGAGTTCTCCTCGTAGACCTCCTCGTTATTGCATTCGATGAGGGAGAGGATCTGGTCGTCCGTCGTGTTCGCGACGCGGGCGAGTCCACGGGTGAAGCGGTAGCGGATGTACCGTTTCGCGGTCTCCGGCGCACCCTGCAGAATGATGTGCGTTTCGACCAGTTCCTGAATTTCTTCGACGGAGAGGGCACGCCCCGCGTCGCGGCAGCTGTCCTCGATGACAAGGGAAATGTAGTCGATCTGCCGTTCGGTCAGTTCCTTCGGACCTTCGGTCGCATTGTTCGCCTTGCGGATGGCGTTCTTGATCTTGGTCCGGTCGAAGCGCTCCTCCGACCCGTTTCGCTTGATGATACGCATGATTTTTGCCCCTCTCTGCTTAAGAAAGCGTCGTTTATTTTGTATTTTCCCCGGCGACCCGCGGAATATGTGCTTCCGCTGAAGAAGGAAGATGTATCTATATTTGGGGTCGCTCGGAAAGCTCGAACACTAAATATTGTGCTTTGCGGATATACTATACCACGATTGCGTCCCGCTGTCAAGGAGCGATTTACACAAATAATCACAAGAAAACTTATGCACATTGCCAGCAGACAAAAAAATCAAAAAATTTGGGAAAACCCACTTGACAAACGCGTGAAAATATGGTATAGTATCAAACGTGCTGCGGGACGTTGCAAATGTGACGCTTCGCGGGCGGAATATGCGGGTGTGGCGGAATTGGCAGACGCGCTAGATTCAGGTTCTAGTGGGGGCGACTTCGTGAAGGTTCAAGTCCTTTCACCCGCACCATATCGAGTGTTCATAAGGGATTTTACTTTATGAACGCTCGATTTCTTTTTACCTATGTATGAGCTGTATGAGCAGGCAGGTGCCTGCTCTTTGTTTATGCCGTCTGCCGGTCGGTCAAATACTAAAGTTTTATCTCGGTGGTTATTTCTTCTATTTGCGACTTCATTTTTTCAATGCGCGAGCTTTGATTATTTCCAAAAAAAGGGGAGACGTCCCGCAAAAGGGCGTCTCCCGCTTGAAACAGAAATCGTGACTATTCCATCGACTCGAAGTTGACGATGCATTCTTCCATCGCCGTTTCCGCCGGGGAAAGCAGGCTTTCAAACCGGGAAGCGTAATCGGGGTCGATCGTGTAGTACGCCGACATCAGATTGCCCCAGTTGTAAGCAGGACCGAGGTCGAAGGAACGGGTGGAGAAGATCAGGTCGAGCATCTCGGCGGATTCGTCGTCGCGCACGTCGCGGTATTTCAATTGCTTGTCGTAGAACGCCGGGGTGACGAGCTGTTGCGACTTCATCGCGAGCGCCTCGATGACCGTGCCGACTTCCTCGATATCCGGCAGGTTGAGCGGAATGGCAAGATAGGAGGAGTTGTTGACGGAAACCGTATGGTAGTAGGAATCCTGGTCGGCAAAGGTCTTCGGGATCGGCAGGACGCCGATCTTATCTTCCATGTCACGGAAGGCGGCGAGATGGATCATGCCGCACATATAGAATAGCTCGCGTCCTTCCATGAAGGCCTTATAGACGGTTTCGTCCCACGGGTTGGAGTACTGCGAATACTTTCCGCCGTCCGCGACCATGACCTCATCCGAGGTGTAGAAGTCGATGATCTTATCGAGCGCCGCATACAGCTGCGTCGGATGTTCTTTAACCGAGATGATCGGCAGGTCCTCGTCGTCCTTTTCGATGACGTGCAGTCCGCCGCCGAGCACTTCCACGAACACGTTATACGTTTCCGTGCCAAACGCCCACTGGTCGTGCTCGTCGATGGTCCCGTCCCCGTTGAGGTCGCGGGTGACGCCTTGGCAGAGCTCGATCAGGTGGTCAAGCGTCCAATCGCCGTCGCGGGCGGTCTGGAAGAAATCCTCGGTGATGCCGAGGCGGTCCTTGAGCGAGCTGTTGAACAGGACGCACCAGGTTCCGAGGTCATCGTAGGTATTGATGTCGCCGTTGACGTAGAACAGCTTGTTGCCGATGGAAAGCTGCTTGACTGCGTTCTGATCCCACCAAGAGTTTTCAAGATGAATGCTTTCAATGGTGTTGAGGTCGGTCAAAAGCCCGTTCTTTGCCATGTTCGAGAGGAAGCCGGAGCCTTGGAACACGACGTCGTAATCGTACGTTCCGGTCGTGACCATTTCCCGCACTTTATTCGCGATGACATCGTTGGACGGGTCGCCGCCGTCGATGACCCCGGTGATCTCGCAGTTGTAGCGGTCGGACACGTCGTCGATGACCGCTTTCTTCTGCACGTCGATCTCGGAAGCATTCTCTTCCGTGCTGTAGATGATCTCGCCGGTGTAGCCGACGATGGAATTGCCGCCGTATCCCCAGTGCCAGCAAAGGACGTTGATGGTGCGTCCGCCGAGGTCGATGACTTCCGGCTGGATGTCGTTCGTACTCTCGGTCTGGGAAACGGACGGTGCTTGGGAAGCGCCGGAATTGCTCTCGGTGGGTTCCGCTTCCTCACAGGCGCACAGCGGCAGAAGCGCGAGCGCGAACGCGAGCAGCAGCGAGAGCAGACGGGGTAGCGATTGTTTCATGAATGGTTCTCCTTACTTTATGAACAATTTCATTATTGATCTTCCAAAATGGTTTATTGAATGGCCTGAATGCTTTCGACGCAATCCTCCATCGCCGATTCCGCCGCAGGGATCAGGCTTTCAAATCGGGAAGCGTAGTCGGTGTCGAGCGTATAGTACGCCGACATCAGGTTGCCCCAGTTGTAGGCGGGTCCGAGGTCGAAGGAACGGGTGGCAAACATCAGGTCGAGCATCTCGGCGGATTCGTCGTCGCGCACATCGCGGTATTTCAATTGCTTATCATAGAACGCAGGCGTGACGAGCTGCTGCGATTTCATCGCGAGCGCTTCGATGACCGCGCCGAGCTCCTCGACGTTTGGCAGGTTGCGCGGAATGGCGAGATAGGAGGAGTTATCCATGGAAACCGTGTGGTAATAGGTATCCTGGTCGGCGAAGGTCTTCGGGATCGGCAGGACGCCGATGTCGTCCTCCATGTCGCGGAAGGCGGCGAGGTTGATCAGTCCACACATATAGAACAGCTCGCGTCCTTCCTTGAACGCCTTGTTGACCGTCGCTTCCCACGGATTGGGGTATTGCGAATACTTTCCGCCGTTGGCGACCATCACTTCGTCCGAATTGTAGAAACCGATGATCTTGTCGAGCGCCGCATACAGCTGATCCGGGTGTTCCTTGACCGAAATGTACGGCAGGTCGTCGGCGTCCTTGTCGATGACGTGCAGTCCGCCGCCGAGCACCTCAACGAACACGTTATACGTTTCCGTGCCGAACGCCCACTGGTCGAATTCGTCGACGGTTCCGTCGCCGTTGGCGTCGCCGGTGACGCCTTTGCACAGTTCGATCAGGTGGTCGAGCGTCCAGTCGCCGTCGCGGGCGGTCTGATAGAAATCCTCGTCAATGCCGAGGCGTTCCTTGAGCGATTTGTTGAACAGGACGCACCAGGTCCCGAGGTCGTCGTAGGTGTTGATGTCGCCGTTGACGTAGAACAGCTTTCCGCCGATCGAAAGCTGCTCGACCGCGTTCTGGTCCCACCAGGAATTGCTCAGGCAAAGGCTTTCGACGGTATTGAGATCGGTCAGATAGCTGTTTTGCGCCATCTTCGAGAGGGTGCTGGATTTGTCGAAGATGATGTCGTAGTCAAACGTGCCGGAGGTGACCATGTTCTGGACCTTCTGCGAGAGGGTATCGTTCGCCGGGTCGCCGCCGTCGAGGATCCCGTTGATCTCGCAGTGATAGCGGGCGGATATGTCGTCGACGACCGCTTTCTTCTGCACGTCGATCTCGGTGGCATTCTCCTCCGTGCTGTAGATGACTTCACCGGTGAAGCCGACGATGGAGTCGCCGCCGTATCCCCAGTGCCGGCAGAGGATATTGATGGTCCGACCGCCGAGGTCGATGACCTCCGGCTGGACGTCGTTGGGGTTCCCCGTTTGGGAAACGGACGCGGAAACGTCAGATTCGGCAGCCGAGGAATCGGATGCGGAGCCGTCGCCGTCTTCGCAGGCGCAGCACAGCGGAAGCGTGAGCGCGAGCAGCAGCAGGAGCAGGCGGGAAAGCGGATGTTTCATGGATCGGTTCTCCTTAATATAGCGTGCATAGGGACAATACCACAGCTTATTGCTGAAATTATAACACACTTTTTCGGATTTGTCAAGCAATTCCTGCAAAACTGTAAAACCGTCCCGAACCGGCGGGAGAAACCCGGAAAAAGGGATTGACAAACCTGAAAAAAGGGTGTATAATGCAGACTGTAGTTTTTTAGCTTACGGGACACGTCTCAACGAAAGGAACAGGTGAAACCGTTTGGCTGCATCATTTCGGAATTTTCTGATCACATTTTTGCTTGCGTCCCTGCTGTTCGGCGGGCTGGCGTACGCGTACTACGACGATCTGGAGGGAATGCTCCCGGATACGAACAGCGAAGGAACGTCGGAGCCGATCGTTTCGGATACGTCGGACTTCAGCGTTTCGACGGACAGCGATTCGACGAACAGCGGCGGGATTTTTCTCCCGTCCGGCCCGGACGAGGACCTCGGGGCTATCAATGGGTTGGTCGTGAAGAAGGGGCGGGACGGAAAAGTACTTTCCGCCAAGTTCCTACGCATCAATTCCGCCACCAAGAAGGTCGTGACCTGCGATCTGTCCCTCTCGGCGGTTCTGTATAACCGGGTCGGCTCGCTCGTCCCGCTCGGGGATTATCTGCGGATCTATTCGATCGAGCAGGCGGCGCAGGCGGTCTGTTCGCTGACGGGCTTCCCGGCGGACTTCTATCTGGTCATCACGCCGAATTCCGTCGAGTCGCTCGCGTCGGGTCTCGGGAGCGTCTCCCTCCCGCTTCGGCAGGCAATCCGCTACGTCAACCCGATCTATAACGGCAGGGTCTTTTCGGACGGCGAGCTGCTTCCGTTGGATTACTATATCGAGATCCCTTCCGGCACCAATCTGTTCTCCGAGGGCACGCTTTCGCAGATTTTCGGCGACTACGCCAAAGCGTATGCGTCCGCCGGCGGCACCGATTCCGTGCAGGGACCGTCCCCGGACGACGTGCTGCAGGAGGTGTACACCTATCTGCTCGGCCTGCTGAGCGGGGACCGCAAGGCGGAACTGCGGGCGGACCACGAAAAATTGGCGTCCGCGCTTTCCGGGTCGGAAACCAACATCGACACGACCTTCCTCGCCGAACATGGCGAATTGCTGTTCCATTATGGTGACGAGGGGTATGTGGAGGTCGTCGTCCCGTACACCACCCGCGACAAGACCCTCCATTCCATTAAGCAGGAGACTGCCTGACGCGGGAAAGTGCGAAAAAAAGACGAAAAAATCTAAAATTCCTATTGAAAAATCCGTTCGATTGTGTTATGATAAAGGAAACTATACATGGAGGTACGGAAAAATGGCATATTCGATCGACAAGGATTCCTGCATCGGCTGCGGCGCCTGCGCTGCGGAATGCCCGGTGGACGCGATTTCCTGCGGTGAGGACGGCAAGTACGAGATCGACCCGGACACCTGTCTGGAATGCGGCGCTTGCGCCGGGACCTGCCCTGTCGGCGCACCGAAGGAATAAGGCGCCGGTCGTTAGGCTTTCTGTGAACGGAGATGCGCTCCATGGTCGTCTTCCACGGAGCGCATTTTCTGTCAGAATTGTCTTTCAAGATATTTTTCAGAGAGGACGTCCGTCGGTTTGGAAGGCGAAAGGCTGGAAACGGGGATCAACGGCGGTCTGGTGCTGTCGGAATATCGGTCGGGGATCCGCTTCGGGACGGACGCGCTATTGCTCGCGTCGTTTGCGCAGGAGCGCGTGAAGCGCGGGGTCTGCGCGGACTTTGGGACCGGCAGCGGAGTGCTGCCGCTCCTGCTGCTCGCGGGCGGGAGCCGGGCGAGGTTCCTTGCGGTAGAGCTGCAGGAGCGTTATGCCTCGCTTGCGCGGGAGAACGTCGAACGCAACGGGTTTGCCGATTCCGTCGAGGTGCTGTGCGGGGACCTGCGGGCGTATCGGACGCTGCTTCCCGCCGGGGGCGCGGACAGCGTCGTCTGCAATCCGCCGTATCTGCCGGCGGACTGCGGGCGGAAGAACCAGGCGGCGGAAAAGCGCATCGCGTGGCACGAGGACTGCCTGCCGGTGGAAGCGCTTGCGGGCGCCGCTTCGTGGGTCCTGCGCCCGGGCGGTATCTTCCTTTGCGTCTATCTGCCGTCCCGCTTGACGTCGCTGCTCTGTGCGCTGCGGGAAAATCGGCTGGAGCCGAAACGACTGCGCTGGGTGGTCCCGTCGCCGGGGGAGGCGCCGTCTTTGCTGCTTTTGGAAGCGAAAAAGGACGCCCGTGAGGGGATGCGGGTGCTTCCGTCGCTTTATCTGTACCGGGACGGGACGCACGCGGAAAAGAGCGCGGAATTGGAAAGGATCTCCGCGTTGAAAGGTTGAAGGAGAGGGGGAAAACGGATTTGAGCGGGCACGCGGGGGCGAAAGCCGGCGTACGTTCGGTTTTGCTGCTTTTGGTCCTTGCATTGCTGCTTCCG
Source organism: uncultured Clostridia bacterium (assembly GCA_947630765.1). Lineage (GTDB taxonomy): Bacteria > Bacillota > Clostridia > Oscillospirales > CAG-382 > Coliplasma. The sequence continues at coordinate 43,422 of CANRIX010000004.1, forward strand.
GCTGCGTATTTCGTCCTGCCGGAGGGGGATCTCGCACGCCCCGGCGCGTTTGCCGAGGAGGATTCCCGGCGCGAACGGGCGCTCTCCGCCGCGATGGAGCAGTCGACGGGGGAGGAGCCGTCGCGCCTTTCTTCGTCCGGGACCGCTTCCCCCGAAGGCGGAGAGGGCGTGCGCTGCATCGTCCGCTTTTCCGAAACGCTCTCCGAAGAGGAGCTGTCGGCGCTGCTGGACGGGGTAAACGCCCGCCCGCTCGCGCAGTCCTCCGAGCGGCTCTTTCAGGTATTCCTGCCCGACCCGGACGCATTTGAGGCGCAGTACGGGGACGCCCTGCTCTACCTTTCGGAGGATCGCCTGCTCGCGTCGTCCGAGCTCCCGACCGACCCGAAGCTGGCGGAGCGGACGGAGTACGCCCAACTCAATCTGTTTTCCGCGTGGGAAAGGGTCACGCCTTCCTCGGACGTCCTCGTCGCCGTGCTGGACACCGGCGTCGACCGCGCCCACGAGGAGCTTTCCGGCGCACAGATCCTGAGCGGGTACGACGTCCTGCAGGGCTCCGCCGGGGTATCCGCCGACCGGGACGGACACGGTACTTCTGTGATCGGGCTGATTGCGGCGAGCGCGAACAACGGCGTCGGGTCCGCCGGCGTCGCGTACGGCGTGCGGATCCTGCCGATCCGCATCGCGGACAAGTCCAAGGCGATCTATTCGTCCGACCTCATCAGCGGGATCCGTTTCGCCGCGGACGCGGGTGCGCGGATCATCAATCTGTCGCTCGGCGGGTACGAGTATTCCGAGGCGGAATACGATGCGGTGCGCTATGCGCTCGAACGCGGGTGCATCCTGATCGCGGCCGCCGGAAACGACGGCGAAAAGGAGCGTGCGGAGGACCCGGTCTACCCGGCGTCCTATCCGGGCGTGATCGCGGTCGGCTCCTGCGGCGCGGACGGGGCGCTGTCCTCCTTCTCGCAGCGCAGCGACACGGTGGACCTGCTCGCGCCGGGCGAGAACCTGTTGCTGCTCGCGGCGGACGGGGAGGGCGAAAACGCATACCGCTACGCGAACGGGACCAGCTATTCGGCCGCCCTCCTGTCCGGCGTGGCGGCGCTCGCGCTTTCGGCGCTGGACGACGGCGTCCGTATGAACGCGGAGGAGCTGGAAGTCCTGCTCGCGGACGGGCGGACGCGCCGCGTCGGCGTCGGGTACGGCCCGGTAGACGCTTTGCAGGCGGTCGAGGACGCGAATCTACCCATCGTCACCGGCGTGCAGGACGGCGCGACCTATACCGACCGCGTCACGGTTCATTTCAATCGGGGAGAAGCGTTCCTGGACGGCGAGGAATTCTTCGACGGTGACATGGTATTCCGCAGCGGCGGGCATACGCTGGTCGTCGATTCCGGGGAATTCCGCCGGACGGTCTCGTTCCGCATCCTTTATACCCCCGCGTCCTACGAAATGAATGAAGGGGAGCATTCCGTTTCCTTCACCTACGCCGGCGGAGACGCGACGCTCGACGGATTCCCGTATGTTTCCGGCGAAACGATCACCGCTCCGGGTTGGCATCTGTTCCGCCTGACGGATCCGCTCGGCGGGACGACCGAGCACCCGTTCTACTGCGATTTCCGCGTCCCGACGGTGTCCGGCGTGACCAACGGCGGGGTGTACCGGCAGCCGGTGCGCATCCGCGTCGCCGGCTCGGGGAGCGCACTGCTCGACGGCGAGGAACTGCGGGGAGAAACCGTCGTTTCCGCCGACGGGGAGCATATTCTGACCCTGTCGAACGCCGGGACGACCCGCGTGATCCGCTTCACGCTGGATACCGACGTGCGCCGCTTTGAAAACACGGTCGCCCGTTCCGGCGTGCTTTGCGACGCGGAGAACGGCTGGTACGCGGTCTACAGCGAAATGCTCATCGGATTGCGGGTATTCGACCTGGAAACCGGGGAATTCCTGCGTTTTTTGGACACGGAAACGGTTCGCGGAACGGCGCGGATCGGCGGACGGCTGCTTATTTTCGGCGAATGGCAGTTGACGGTGCTGGACCCGACCCAAATGCGCACCGGCGGCGCGGTGCTCGCTTCCTACGAGATCCGCTGCGACGGATTCGCGAGCGTCGGCGGGGAAGTATACTGCCTTTCGGACGGGATCCTGTATCGCGTGCGCCCGGAAACCGGCGATTGGGCGTCCCCGGCGGGGAATTTCGTCCTTTCGCCGCTGCTTGAAGCGAATGCCGAGGAGCTGTACGCGGACGGCGACACGCTCTGGTTCTACAGCATCGGCGAGAATCGGTTCGACCGTTACGCGGACGGGGAGGTCACGTCGTTTGATCTGCCCTTCGAGGCCGCCGGAGAGCGCAAGCTGTTTGCGGACGGGCTGCTGTTCTGCGGCGGCTACGCGGCGCGGACGGAGGACTTTATGCCGGTATTCACCTTTGAAGGGAATCCCCTTGCCGTTTTTGACGGACTGCTGTTCACGACGAAGGCGGTCTACCGCCTTGCGGACGGCGTGCTTGTGGGCGGCTACGCGGGGGATATTTCCTGCGTGACGCGGGAAGGCGAGGAAGTGTTCGTCTGCGGCGACGCGGGCGGGATCTCCCGCTACCCGACGGAAAATGGGTTCGGGTTCGCCCCGGCGGGCGGCACGCTGCTCGCAGAAACGGCGGAGAGCGATCGGTATACGCGGTTCTTCACCCTCTATGAGCAGGCGAACGCTGCGGATTCCGGGGCGGTCGGGAATCGTTTTGGGGCGGTCTTCTCGAAGGAGCGAAAGCTGCTGCTGTTCCGCAGTGGGGCGCTCGAGCGGGAGGTGGAACTGCCGTTCTCGCCGGCGGGCATTTGTCTGTCCGAAAACGGCTGCGCCGTCTGGTCGGCGGACGGAAACCTCTTATGGATGGACGGGACGGTTTATTCGTTCTCGGAACCGATCCGAGACGTATTTTACCGCTCCGGCAGTTTGTGGTTGATTGCAGGCGGGCGGCTCTATCGGTCGGACGGTAATGTATGGGCGGATACCGGCATCGCTGCGGAAGCGGCGGCAGGAACGGCGAATCTGCTGGTCTGGCTGTCCGACGGGGCGCTTTCCGCACAGACCGCCAGAGGGGTCCGCAGCGTACCGTGCGACGCTTCGACGCTGTATACGGACGGCACGTACATTCTCGCGGACCGCGACGTGTACCGTGCTTCCGACCTTACGCTGCTCCGGCATTTGAGCGCGGAAGTGCTGGATCTGTCCGGCCGGACGGTCCTGCTGTCGAACGGACTGTACTCGCTTGATGACGATACGGTGGTTTTCCCGCTGGAACTCGGCGTGCTTTCGTCCTACGACGCGTGCCTCGGCGAGGCGTGCGGACTGGTGCTGCTGCATACGGGATCGCTTTCGGTTTCCGGGTATGATCACCCGATCTGGGAACTGCCGTCGATTTCCGGCGCCGACGACGGCGGGCGGTACGACGCGCAGACGGTCATTCGCTACGACCGCGGATATGGGTACCTCGACGGGCAGACCTTCCGTTCTGGAACGCAAGTCACGGAACCGGGCATGCACACGTTTTTGCTCGTGCTTCCCAGCGGGATCCAATGCGTCCGCACGTTCACGGTGGTTCCGGCGGCGGAGCGGATCGCGTTCTTCAACGACCTATACCGCTGCTCCGTCGGGGACAGCGGACAGCTTCGCGTGCGGGTCTATCCGACGAATGCGAACCCGGTTTCGGTGGTGTTTTCGTCGGACAGCGACTGTATCCGTTTGGAATCGGACGGTCGTTTCGTCGCGCAGTCGGTCGGTACGGCGACTGTGACGGCTCGTAGTGCGGACGGGCGTTTGCGGGCGTCCTGCGTCGTCAGCGTGCAGTCGTCTCTCCTGCGCTTTGACGAAGAAAGCGGGTATCGGATCGACCGCGAAAACGGTTTCCTCTACGGGGTACCGGCGGGGACGGAAGCGGAGGAACTGCTCTCCCACCTGCAATCGGACGGGACGCCCGAGCTTCCGTCAGGCGTCGTCGGGACCGGCGCGGTTCTGGCGCTGTTTGCGGAGGACGGGGCGGAGCTCGACCGCCTGACCGTCGTCGTGCAGGGGGACCTGGACGGCGACGGATACGTCACGTTGCTGGATCTGCGGTTGTTGGAGCAGGCGCTTTCCGGCGGAACGGAGATGGACGCCCTGTTTACCGCTTCGGCGGACATCAACGAAAGCGGGGTCGTGTCGGACAAGGACGCGAACCTGCTGGAGCGGATGCTGCTGCGCGGCGAAGGGAATGCGGGACGCGGGATCCCGCCGTCCGGCAGGACCGGGACGGTCGGAATGTTCCTCCCGTCGGTCGTGCAGACCGGCTCGACGCTGCATGTTACGCTCTACCTCAAGGACAGCACGCGCGCCTCCTGCGCGGGCTGCGAAGGGGTGAGCGGTCGGCTGGAATACCCGTCCGCGCTGACCTACCTCGGTGCGGAGACGTATGGCTGGGAGGTCTCGCTGTACGAATCCGGCGGCGCGGTTTCTTACCTCGCCTTTGGGGAGCGCTCGGAAGGGACGATTCCGCTCGTGACGCTGCGTTTTTCCGTCGACGCGGAAGCGGCCGGCGAAGCGTTTTCGCTGCGGCTGGACGGCGGCGTGGTGCTGCAAAAGGGCAAAGCGTGCGGGATTTCCGCGGAAACGGCGGAATTTGTCCCGACGGAACGGGTCTACGGCGACGTGCAGCTGCATGTCGTCGGCATGACCGAGCCGTTTTCGCCGGAAAAAAAGACCTACGAGGTCTATCTGCCGGTCGGGACCCCGGCGCTGGATTATACGGTCGTCTATCCTGCCGGCGGGTCGGTGACGGTTCGGAATACGGTATTCGACCGAACGAACGAGCTTGACGCCGTCTTTACCTTCCGCCTGCCCAACGGGGAAAAGCTGACCTACACCATACACGCCGTTCGGGACGGCGCACCGCCGCCCGGGTCGGATGCGCGGCTCGCTTCGCTGACGGCGGAGGGGATCGCATTCCCGTTCTCCCCGTCGGTCACGCTGTACGAACTGACGGTGCCTTACGGGATCGAGCGGTTGGCCCTGCATTGGGAAACGATGGACGAGCAGGCGAGCGCCGTTTGCGATTCCCCGGCGCTTCTGCCCGGGAAGACGGCGAACGTGACGGTCACGGTCACGGCGGTGGACGGGACGCAGATCGTCTATACGCTGCGGGTCTACCGGCTTTTGGAGGGCGAATCGGAGATGCCGCCCGAAACGTCCGGCGCGTCCGTTTCGCCGCAGGGAGGAGCGTCCGTCTGGACGTGGGTGCTTCTCATTGCCGTCCTCGCGCCGTTGGTCGGCGGTTCGGTCGCTTTCCTGGTCCGCGCGGGGCGAAAGGAACGGAAGAAATCCGGCAAAAACGGAAAGGATGATCCAAATGGAACAGAAGGAATGGCTTGAACAGCTTGCCGGCAGTGCGCCGACGCCGGGCGGCGGCGGTGCGGCGGCGCTGGTCGGTGCAGTCGCGGCGGCGCTCGGGTCGATGGTCGCAAACCTGACGGTCGGCAAAAAGAAATATGCGCAGTACGAAGCGGACCTGCAACGGCTGCTCGCGGAAGCGGATTCCCTGCGCGAAAAGCTGTACGGGCTGATCCGCGCCGACGCGGAAGCGTTCGCGCCGCTGGCGGCCGCCTACGGGATCCCGAAGGACGACCCGTCCCGCGCCGAAACGCTCGAACAGGCGCTGCGCATCGCCGCAGAGCCGCCGATGGAGATGCTGCGCACCCTTTCCGGCCTGCCGGTGCTGCTGGAGGAACTCTATGAGAAGGGGAGCCGGCTCGCGTTGAGCGACGTGGGCTGCGCTGCGGCGTTTGGGGCGTCGGCGCTTTCCGGGGCGCTGCTGAACCTGCTTGTCAACACCCGCCTGATGCGGGAAAGCGCGTATGCCGCCGCGCTGGAGAGCGAAGCGCTCTCGCTTGAACGGGAAAACCGGGAAAAACTGCTCGTGCTGTATGCGCGTGTGGAGGAGGGACTGCGGAGATGACGGTCGGATGGAAGGGAGCGCCGGTCGCGAAGGCGCTGACGGAGTCGCTCGTCCCCCGCGTCGAAGCGCTGAAAAAGGGCGGCGTCCTGCCGACGCTCGCGGTCGTGCGGGTCGGGGAGCGGGAGGACGACCTCTCCTACGAACGGGGGCTCTGCAAGCGGTTCGCTTCGGCTGGCGCTGCGGTCCGCGTCGTCGCTTTGCCGGACGACGCGCCGCAGGAGGAACTGGAGAACACCGTCCGAACGCTGAACGGGGATGGCGGGGTGCATGGGATCCTGCTCTTTTCTCCGCTGCCGAAGCAATACGACGCGGAACGGGTGCGGGCGCTGCTTTCCCCCCGCAAGGACGTCGACTGCCTGACCGACGCGAACGCGTTCTGCGTCTACGCCAGTAAATGCGGGCCGGGGCTTCCCGGATTTGCGCCCTGCACGCCGCAGGCCGTCGTCGAGCTTTTGGATTTTTACGGCTACGACCTGACCGGGAAGAACGTGACGGTCGTCGGGCGGAGCGCCGTGGTCGGCAAGCCGCTCGCGATGCTGCTGCTGCAGCGGAACGCGACCGTGACCGTCTGTCACACCCGCACGCGGGAACTGCCCGCCGTCTGCCGGAAGGCGGATCTGCTGGTCGTTTGCGCTGGAAAGGCGGGACTGATCGGCGAGGACTGCCTGCGTGAAGGCATGTGCGTCGTGGACGTCGGGATCCATGTCGTCGACGGAAAGCTCTGCGGCGACGTGGACGCGGTCGGCGCGTCCCGCATCCCGCTTGGCGCCTGCACGCCGGTGCCGGGCGGCGTCGGCGCGGTCACGACGGCGGTGCTGCTCAAGCATACGGTCGAAGCGGCGGAGTGCCGCGTAGGAAAATAATGACGGAGGGACCCATTCATGGAATACACGCAGCCTACTGATTTGAAGGAGTACGAAAGGAACGTCGCCCTTGCGCAGGAGGTCGTTCGGCAGGTCAACCGTGTGATCCTCGGCAAGCCGGAGGAAGTGCGGGAGGTCATGCTGACCTTCCTTGCGGGCGGACACGTCCTGCTCGAGGACATCCCCGGCGTCGGGAAAACAACGCTCGCGACGGCGTTCTCCAAAGCGATGCGGCTGGAATGCAGGCGTGTGCAGTTCACGCCGGACGTCATGCCGTCCGACCTGACCGGGTTTTCGGTCTACCGACGCGAGGAGGAAAAATTCGTCTACCGGCAGGGGAGCGTTTTCTGCAACCTGCTGCTGGCGGACGAGATCAACCGTGCGTCGCCAAAGACCCAATCCGCCCTGCTGGAAGTGATGGAGGAGCGGAAGGTCTCGGTCGAGGGCGTGACCCGTGAAGTGCCGGACCCGTTCCTCGTCATCGCGACGCAGAACCCGTTCGGCAGCGCCGGCACGCAGCTTTTGCCGGAATCGCAGGTGGATCGGTTCATGACGGCGCTTTCGCTCGGCTATCCGGGCGCGGACGAGGAGCTGACCATGGCGCAGACCGTCGGCGAAGGCAGCCGGACGGACGCGGTCGAGCCGGTGTTCGGCTGCGAGGAGCTTTGCTCGATGCGGAGCCAGATCCATTCGGTCTATATGAAGGAGGACGTCGCCCGGTACCTCGTCGATCTGGTGCGGGAAACGCGGAACCACCCGCACCTCGAACGCGGCGCAAGCCCCCGCGCGACCATCGCGCTCGTGAAGATGGCGAAGAGTGCGGCGTGGTACGACGGGCGGTTCTACGTCACGCCGCGGGACGTCGCCGGGCAGTTCGTCTACACGACCGCGCACCGCGTATCGCTGAACGAGAGCGCCCGCATGGCGAACCTCACGCCGTCGCAGGTGCTCTTCGGGATCCTCGAAAAGGTCAAGCGTCCCGCCCCGCATGACAAGACGAAAGCCCAATGAAGAAGTTCCTCTTTTTCGCGTTCGCCTGCTTCACGTTCTATTGGGCGAGCCGCTACCGCTCGCTCGCGCTTCTGTTTCTCTGCCTTGCGGAATTGCTGCTCCTGGTGCTTCTGTCGGTCCTGCCGCGATTGCTGAAGCGGAGGCTGTCGGTCCGCTTTCCGGCGAAGGAGGACGTCGCCGTGGCGGGGTCGGCGAAGCCGCTTCGCGTCACGGTGCGATCCGATGGTCGTTTGCCGGTCAGCCGGGTCCGGGTGCGGCTGCGGATCTGGTACGAACGGAGCGACAAGGGGCTGGAAAGGAAGGTGTACGGCGGGGCGTCCGCCGGGGAGAACGACCTGCCGTTCGAGCTTTTGCCGCAGTACTGCGGCATGCTTTGCGTCCGCGCCGATCGGATCAGGGTGTACGACTACCTTTCGATGTTTTCCTCGTCCAAACGCGTCGACGCGGAGATGCGTATCGCGGTTTTTCCCCGCGAGCAGGCGCTGAAGATCAACTTTTCCGGCGTCGGGCAGGAGCGCATCGGGGAGCAGGACCGTCCGACGCGTGCACCTCGCGGTGAAACGTCCTCGGAGGTTCGCCGCATCCGCGAATACGTCCCGGGCGACCGCCTGCGGCACATCCATTGGAACCAGAGCGCCAGGACCGACCGGCTGTGGGTGAAGGAATTTGCCCCGGAACCCGACCGACAGGTGGACGTGCTGCTGGACCTGCGCAGGGAGAAACAGGCCGACGCGAAGGCGTGGAGCGACTTTTACCGCCTGCTTTCCGCGTTGATAGGCGGTCTTTTGCGGGAGGAAGCGTCCGTGTCGGTGCATTGGAAACCGGAGGGCGCTTCGGTACCCCTGCAAAGGCAGGTGTCCGACCCGGGGGCGTGCCGGGAGCTTCTGCTTGCGCTCTACGGGACGGCGTTTTCGCAGGAGGAATGGTGGGACCCGTCGGACGGGACCGCCCTGCGTTTGACGGCCGAACTCGCGCTGTACGCGGGCGAACGCCTGCTTTGCGGGTTCCACGCGGACAAACTGGACCAAGAATTGCGGGAACAGACGCTTTTGCTCGCCTGACCGCGGAGAGGAGGGAATGCCGATGAGCGGATTGAAATTCAGTGCCGGGAAGAAGCGGGAAAAGGAGAGCGGCCCGCTTTCGGTCGCGGTGCTGCCGCTGCTGCTTTGCGGGATCTGCGGGATCTTCCTGTTCCTGCGCGAACTGGAGACGTTCTCCTTTTCGCTGCTTTCGGCGTTCCTGACGGCTTTCGTGACCTGCGGGGCGCTCTGGGCGGCCTTTTCCTATCGCAGGAAGCTGTTCTATCTCCTGCTCGGCTGCGTCCCGCTGCTCTGCGGGTTGCTGCTCTTCTTCGGTTGGGAGGAGGTTCTGCTGGAAGGGACGATGCTCGTTCGCGGACTGAACGGCTCGTCGCTTCGGACGGACCTTCCGCTGTTCGCGTTCCTGTTTTCGCTGCTGCTGACGGTCCTGCTGTTCCTTTTGGAGTGCTGCCTGCGCTTCCATCTCCCGGCTGTGCTGCTGACGGCGGCGCTGCTTGTCGCGTCGCCGCTGCTGGGCGTTTCCGTCGGGGTCGGAACCGTGTTTCTGCTCGCGGTGTTCCAGCTCGGCTTTTGGGCGTATGGGGCGGCGGGACGGAAGGGAAGACGCGTCCCGTCGGCGGGCCGTCTGGCGGGAAGGTGCGCACTCGCGCTCACGGCGGTGCTGCTGCTTTCTTCGCTGATCACCCTGCCGCTCGCCTACCGTTACGAGCAGCCGCTCTACGGGTCTGTCGATGTGGCGGAAGGGTTCGTGCGGGACAACCTGCGCCATCTCCTGGGACGGGAAAGCAAGCCCGTCGTCGGCGGAAAGATCAACGGCGGCAACATTTACCACTTCGGCACCCGCCATCTCGAGCTTACGCTCGACCGCCAACCGACAAAATCCCTCTATCTGCGCGGATTCTCCGGCGGGGAATACCTCGGCGGGGACTGGGCGGAAGCGGACGACCGGCCGCTCGCGGAGGAGGTGCTGGGGTCGTACCTGCAGCTTGTGTCCGATTTTTTGGATTTGTCATATCCCTCGTCGAACCTTTCGGATGAAACGGTCAACGAAGCGCTGACGGACATCCCGAACTCCCTGTTCTATCAGATGTACGATCCGTCGCGCAAAGCGGAGTATACGCTTAACGTGACGCACAGCGGCGGGGTTTACGAAACGGAATACCGGCCCTATCTGTCCATGCAGCATTCGACGTCCCATGACGCGTTCTATTTTTCCGTCCTTCAATTTCCGCCGGACCTTCCCGACGGACAGCCGTACCTGTTCACCTATTACGAGATCGGCGAAGATCCCATCGACTGGGAGCTTGCCGCTTTCCTGCCGAACATTGATGCGCAGACCCTCCGATTCTGCCAGCAGTGCCGCAGGGCTTACGGCGAGAAGGCCAGCGAGGTCTATACACAGGTCCCGGAAGGGACGCTGCCCCGTCTGCGCGAGCTCGTGCAGGAAATGCCTCTGACCGATCTGAACGAGATCACGACGTTTATCCTCTACACCCTCCACAGCAACACCACCTACACCGAAAAACCGGGCGGCTTTCCCTCCCGCTCGGACATCGCCGAATCCTTCCTGTTCGACCGGCAGACCGGCTATTGCCAGCAGTATGCGCTGACGGCGACCCTGCTGTACCGGCTTTATGGCGTACCCGCCCGGTACGCGACCGGGTACCTCGTTTCGCCCGACAGCTTCACGACCGAGGGGGACGGGACATGGCATGCGGACGTTCTGGACTATTCCGCCCACGCGTGGACGGAGATCTATCTGGAGTCCGACGGCTGGGTGCCGGTCGAGGTGACCCCGGCGAGCGACGGGACGACGGTCGCGTCCTATCCCGGTTTCAGTCAGGAGGATTTTCAACGGATCCTGCTTTCCCACGGGTGGGATCTGTCGGTCCCGAGCCTTGCGGCGAATCGGACGGGCGGATACGCGATCGGGAGCGGGGACGGATTCCTTGCGACGATCGGGCTGGACTGGATTTTGACGAGGGACGTCTGGCTGCTGCTGGGGATCGTCGTTTGCTTCGCGGCGGTCGTCCTGCCGCTGTGGATGCTTTCCCGGCGTTCGCGCCTGCTTTCGCTTGCGGAGAAAGGCGGCTGCTGCGCCATGTACGGGCGGCTCGTGGACCTGCTGCACTTCGGCGGACGGCTGAAGGACTTCGACGGGACGGAGGACGATTTCGCCGAACGGCTCGCCGGGGCGACCTGCCTTTCGCCGGCGGAGACGGAAAAACTGCTCGACATCGTCAACCGGGCGGGCTACGGTCCGTTCCCGCCGGACGCGCAGAGCGTTTCGTTCGTCCGTTCGGCGTACCGCCGCGTCGCGGACGAGATCTATGCCTCCTTGCCGCCGCATCGAAAATTCTCCTTCCGCTGGCGCAAAGCATTCGTATAGAGCGCAAAACCGACAAAAATGTTCCCGCCGAGATTGGTTCGGCGGGAACGCTTTTCTATTGTGGTAAAATCAGCGTCGTCAGGGCTTTTCTTTTTTACAAAATCCCCCCGGATTCCGCCGGGGGGGTGAAATTTTTGACGGCAAGACTGCATTCTCGCCGGTTTATATGGTATTCCGCTACGGAAGCGCGTGCTTCTTGCGGAGCAGGGACGCGAAGGTCTCGGCGAACAGGCGTCCCGCCTCTTTTGCCTCCTCGACGGTGTTTCCGCAGGAGCCGACCTCGACCAGAAGCGCCCCCGGCAGGAGCGCCTGGTTGAAGGCGGACGAACGCAGGTTGACCGGGCGAGCGAGGGTCGGATAGGTTTCGTTAAGCAGCTGCTGCAAATGGGTCGCGACGGTCAGGTTTTGCCGCCAGTTCGGGTGGACGGCGCCGTCCTGGTCGGTCCCGACGACCAGCATGAGCTGTGCGGTCTGCTTTCCGCCGATGGTCGTCAGGGTCTTTTCGCATCGGTCGTCCTGCGTGAAGATGGAGTCGCGGTGGATATCCAAAATGTAGCGAATGCTTGGGTGGGCGGCGAGCGCCTTGCGGGCGGCAGCGCGGGAATCCGCGTAGGCGTTGTTGAAATCCGGCAGATCGTGCATGACGCGGTCGTGCAGCACCGGGATGCCGAGCGATTCGAGCGTTTCCGCGATGACGTCCCCGACCGCGACGACCGTTTCCGATGCGTCCTCCGAGCGGAAATCCTCCTCCGGCAGGTAGTAATCCACCCCGGCAGGCAGGTAGCTTTCGCTCCCGTGGGTGTGGTAGATCAGCACGAGCGGCTCGTCCGCCTGTGCGCCGGACAGGGACACCGGGTAGCTCCGGCGCAGGTAGTCGGCGAGATCGACGGCGTAGTCGGTGCGGTTGATGACGTTCAGCGCGGCGTCCGCCGGGTCGGTGTACCAGCAGAAGTTTTCGGCGAGGACGGTCAGCGCTCCCGCGGGCGGGGGAAGCGTCGGCGCGGACGACGATTCGTCCGGCCCCGACGGCTCGGCGACGTCGCCGCTCGTGTCGGACGTGTCGACGCTCGATTCGTCCGGGTCTGCGGTCTGCGGTCTGCGGTTCTCCGTATGTAACGCGGCGAGCGGTGGGTTTCGCGGGGTTTCCGCGAGCCGGTCGGCGAGATCCGACGGAATGGCGGAAGCGATGTACGGAACGGCGAAAAAGCTGCCGCACAGCATCGCCGTGCCGAGCAGCACCGCGCCTGCCTTATACAGCGCACGCCGCCTTTGCAGGGTCCATTGCATGGGAAGACTTCCTTTCGTTTCGTTTTCCTATTTTAGTATCATGTATATGCGTGTGCGGACGGAAATATACCGCTTTTTCACGGTTTTCCCGCAAAACGCGTATGCTGAAAGAAAAAACGAAAGGAAGACCCTTGATGCACAACACGGCGCTGTTCAGCCTGAATACGCAAAAATACCTGACCCGGTTCGACGAGATCCTCGCGGAAATGGTGCGCGGAATGACGCAGGTCAAACCGACGGACAGCATTTCCGAAACCTTCATCCTGCAAATGATCCCGCACCACCGCGCGGCGATCGAAATGTCCGAAAATCTTTTACAATATACGACGCTCATTCCGTTGCAGACCATCGCGCAGGGCATCATTCGCGAACAGACCCAAAGTATTTCGGATATGCAGGCTGCCCTGCCGGTCTGCGCCGCCTGCAGGAACGCGCCGCCGGAGCGTTCGCAGTACAATCAGCGCTTCCGCGCGATCTTCCGCACGATGGTCGACGGAATGCGGAATGCACGCCGAACCAACGACATCGACGCAAACTTCATGCGGGAAATGATCCCGCACCACGAAGGCGCGATACGGATGTGCGAGAACGTCCGCCGTTTCCGCATTTGCCCGGAATTGCAGCCGATCACGCAGGCGATCCTGGTTTCCCAGCGCGCGGGCATTCGGCAAATGGAGGCGCTTTTGCGGCAGATTCGCGGCTGAATGAAAGCAAAAAGGGGCGGCAGGACCTCGTCTTGCCGCCCTTCAAAGGCTTGTCGTTTACGCGTCCTCCCCGAAATCCGGGCGATCCGTGAAGCGAATCGTCGAACATTCGGTGGAATCGCTCTCGAAGAGCAGAATCTCGTTGTCCCCCTCGCGCAGGAACGGGGCGGGGACGTAGAGCGTGTACTGAGGGCCGGCGTCGGCGTAGTAGCGCCCGATGTTGACGCCGTTGACCGTCACGAATCCTTTGTGGAATCCCCGCATGGAGAGAAACGTGTCGTTCGGCTTCCCGTCGATGTGCAATACGGCGCGGTGGAACGCGGGGGAATCGGTCGTGCGGAACGGCTCGAAGGTCAGGCGGGAGAGGTCGTCCATCGGCAGCGCCGTCGTGCGCCAGCCGAACAAGTACTGCCAGTCCGCCCGCACCGAGCGAAGTCCCTTGCTGTCGAGCGTGTTCGGTCCGTAATTGACGCGCCCGGTGTTTTCGCAGAGGATCGCGAGCCTGCCCGCACGGTCCGCCGGGATCTCCGGGCAGGAGAGCGTTCGCCCGTGTTCGAGGATCCCGACCCGCTTCCCGTCGAGGTAGACGGAACATCGGTCAGCGACCGGCTCGGGGCAGATCTGCACGCCGTGCGGAGCTTCCAGTTCGGCTTCGTAGAGCAGGTAGCCGTAATAGCTTTCGGTCTGCTCCATGGTCAGCGGAAGCGGCCCGTCCCATACGCCCGAGCGCACTTCGGCGAGGTGTTTCGGGTCGAACAGTTCGGCGGTGCCGAGGAGAGGGACCTCGCCGTAAGCGGTTTTCGGGCTGTCCGTCGCCGTCAGTTCCGGCACGGGAACATACTTTTTGAGGACGTCCCGCACGAGGTAGTATTTTTCCGTTCGGTCGCCCGCTTCGTTCAGCAGGGAATCGTAATCGTAGCTGGTTGTGGTCGGGGCGTAGGCGCCGGGCAGGTCGTTCGCGCCGCTCCAGAACCCGAAGTTGGTCCCGCCGTGGAACATGTAGTAGTTCAGGTGCCCGCCGATCTGCAGGAAGGTTTCCAATTCGTCCGCGACGTTCTTCGCGCTCCGGCGGTGGTGGCGTTCCCACCAGTGGTCGAACCAGCCGCACCAGTATTCGCCGCAGAGGAACGGGTCGCCGTACCCGAGCGAATGCAGTTTTTCCCGGTGTCCGACCGGGTCCGAGCCGAAGTTGTCGGCGAGGTACAGGCCCGTCTCCGCCGCGCGAAGCATCGCGGGGTCGTCCCCGTCCGATCGGTAGAGTAGGCAGTTCGCGCCGAGCGAGCGGTAGAGCCGTTCGAGTTTGCGCAGGTATGCGCGGTCGTCGCCGTAGCTGCCGTATTCGTTTTCCACCTGCAGCAGCAGGATATTCCCGCCGTTCGTGCAGAGCCGGGGGACCAGAATGGGGAAGAGATGCTCGAAGAACGCCGTGACCTTTTCGAGGTAGGGCTCGTTGTCGCAACGGATCCGCATGCCCGGAACGTTCAACAGCCATGCGGGCAGTCCGCCGCCCTCCCATTCGGCGCAGATGAACGGTCCGGGGCGCACGATGGCGTACAGCCCCAGTTCTGCCGCCGTGTCGAGGAACGCGGCGAGGTCTAAAATCCCGTCGAAGCAGAATTGCCCCTCCCGGGGTTCGTGCGCGTTCCACGCGACGTAGGTCTCCACCGTGTTGAGTCCGCACTCCTTCAGCTTCAGCAGCCGGTCGCGCCAGTATGCGCGCGGGACGCGGAAGTAATGGATCGCCCCGCTGAGCAGCCGGAACGGCTTTCTGTCGAGTAAAAATTGCCCGTCTTGTATCGTGAACGTCATCGCGTCAAAGGCTCCTTTTCGGGTTTTCCGTTTCTGTTTCGGTCAGTATACCAGATTTGCATGAATTTGTCAAGGAAAAGGCGATTATCTGCAAAAATTCAAAAATATGTATCTTAATATACACGAAAAACGAGCGTTTTCAGCGACTCTACTGGCAGTAGAGTTCAAAATTGGCCACTCTACCGTCAGTTCCCGGGGGAGTTTCCCCCAGGAACCGGCGGTAGGTTGCATTTGCGGGAGGGGTCGTGTATACTGATTTTCGAGGACAGGGTGCGTGCGCCCCGGTCCCGCTCCGTTTCGATTGCCCGCCAAAGGAGGCCCGTATGACACAGGAGATGCAAAACCTGCCGTTCGCGATTTTTACCGATACCTCTGCCAACCTGCCGACGCCGCTTTTGCGGAAATATCGGATCGGCGTGATCCCGTTTTCCTATTCGGTCAACGGAAAAAAACACGTCTGCGTGAATACGGAGACCTTCAAAAGCGCAGCCTACTACGGGGCGATTCGCGCAGGCGCGGACGTGATGACGGCGCAGATCAACCCGCAAGCCTACATCGACGCGCTGTCTCCCGCGCTGAGCGCGGGGCTGGACGTGCTGTTCGTCGGAATGTCCTCCGGCATCAGCGGGTCCTTCCGCAGTGCGGAGCTTGCGGCGCAGGAATTGCGGGCGATGTTTCCGAGCCGGACGGTCCGGCTGGTGGATACGCTCGGCGCGTCCCTCGGCGAGGGCATTCCGGCGCTGCGCGCCGCCGGGTACCGCGGGAAAGGGCGTTCCCTCGCGGAAACGGCCGACCTCGTCGAAGCGGACTGCAAACGCATGTGCCAAATCTTCACGGTCGACGACCTGATGCACCTGCGCCGGGGCGGACGGCTTTCCGGGGTGTCCGCCGTCGTCGGGACCGTCCTCCACATCAAGCCGCTGCTGAAAGGGAACGAGCAAGGGCAGATCGTGACCTGCGGAAAGGTCCGCGGACGGAAGAACGCCATCGAAGCGCTCGCGCAGCGCTACGATTCGCTGGTCACGCACCCGGAAATCCAGACGGTCGGCGTCGCCCACGCGGACTGCCCGGAGGACGCCGAAATGCTTTGCGACCTTTTGCGGAAGAACCGCCCGCCGAAGGAGATCCTGCTGGTGGACTACGAGCCGGTCACCGGGTCCCACGTCGGTCCGGGGGCGCTTGCGCTGTTCTTCCTTGGAAAGCCAGACGTGCGGAGCAAATAATTGATTGGAACAGGAGTTTTTATGACAAGGACACGTCTTTCCGAACGGAAGCTGCCGTTCTATACGCACGGCGAAGAAGTTTTCAATACCGTTTCCCACATTGTCGGCGGCGCTTTTGGGGTGCTCGCACTGGTGCTGTGCGTAGTGTTTTCCGCGTTGCGGCGGGACGCGTGGTCAGTCGTCAGCGGCGCGGTCTACGGCGGGTCGATGGTCCTGCTGTACACGATGTCGAGCGTCTACCACGGGCTTCGCTCTTCCACGGCGAAGAAGGTCCTGCAGGTGCTTGATCACTGCACGATCTACGGGCTGATCGCCGGGACGTACACGCCGGTCGTGCTGTGCGCGATCCGCCCGGTTTCTCCCGGCTGGGGCTGGGGGCTGTTCGGTGTGGTTTGGGGGCTTGCGGTCGTCGCGACGGTCTTTACGGCGATCGACCTGAAAAAGTACGCGGTTTTCTCGATGATCTGCTACCTCGGAATGGGCTGGTGCATCATTTTCGCCGCGAAGCCGACGTTCGCGTCGGTGCCCTTGCCGGGGCTCGTTCTTTTGCTCGCGGGCGGGATCGCATACACGATCGGGGCGATCCTGTTCGGTCTTGGGCGGAAACATCGGTATATGCACTCGGTTTTTCACCTGTTCGTGGTCGCCGGCAGTATCCTGCATTTCCTTGCCATTCTGTTCTATGTGCTTTGAGTAAAAGACGCTTTCCGTTCATTCTCAAGGTGGTTTCGGGGCGTTTGTCGCGCTGTGACCGCTTTTGAAAGTATATTGATCCGTAGGTTTTGCGGATAAAACAGACCGTTGACGATTTCACCGGGGAACCGGCGGGTCAACGGTCTTTCTTTCGGCGTCAGGAAGCTATTCTTTCGGATTCTTCAGAAACGCAAACAGGATCTGTACGATGCCTACGGCGATCAGAACAATTGCAAGAATAAACACAAACAGAAACGACGGGTCATAATAGGAATCTTTCAAACCATAAATGAATACATCGAAACAGATCAGTAAAATTCCAATCGTTGCTTCCATACTACCCACGAGATAAAGTGCTTTTCTCATTTTAGATTGATATACACCTCCAAAGCCTCGACTTCCTCGGCATTCGTGCGAGAGAGTTGCGCGGAGATATAATAATCACCTTCTGCATCGATAATAAGCGTTGTGTTATTGATTATCCATGTTTTTGAGAATGTTGCTTCAAGTTTGGAAATAGCGTCAGCTATTGCTTCTTTTTCAATTTGATTTTCCGCAAGAGAATACATTCCAAGATACTTTGCATTTACGCCGACAACTTCGCCATTCCTATTTACGCTGATTTGAATTGCGTCATTCGTCGGGGTCCCCCAAACATATTTTCGATATACCACCGTGTATTGTACGGCTGGTTCCGTATCCGTGTATATCGTTTGTTCGTATGTGTACGCTTGTTGCACTGTTTCCCCGTATAAATACCGAATTGTCGCCTCTGCAATGCTTTTGGCTTCGGATTCAGTCAAATCTCCGGGTGCTTGTAAATCGTTTTCATCAAGATCGGCGAAAAACAAAAGCTCATTTGTGGATACTCTTGTATCTGCTTGAATCGTGTCATTTTTATAGGCGTTAAATTGGCTATAGTCTTTAAGTGCATTTGAAGAGGACAATGCTGTTTCATAGGTCCCGCTGTATTGCAACGAATACGTTTTACCGTTTAATTCGAGCGTTTTTTGCTTATCCACGTTGCTTGGTTTGCCGATTTCGGTCTTGCCCGAAAAGGAGAACACTTTTGTTTCCGCATCTTTGAATGTAATGTCAGTTGAATCCTGTTCAACTTTAATCATTTCTCCAGTAGCAGGATAACAATAAATGACATAATCTTTAGGTTCAACCGGCAGATCGTTCTTCGTATCGACTCCCAAATCAGATGTGTTCGTACAAGATGTCATAACGGTTGCAAACAGTATACAACCAATGATCGTAAATATTTTCTTCAATTTAATCACTCCGCTTTCGTTCCTATCAAGATATTGAATTCTATCGCTGCAATTTTTGAGCCCTTGAAGTATAAGTACGGGTGTATTACCGAAGAGAATCCATAAAATGTGTTTTTATCCTTCGACAGGGAAAAGAACGTATCCATCGAGAGCGAATCGTTTCACGTCCTCGAACGCATATTCGGGGATCGGATTCGATTCCCCTTTTGCATACCGAAAACGCGGAAAGCGGGTCGCGCTCGACAATTCTACGCCTTCGTCGTAGTAAAAGACATACCTGAAATCAGCGTCAAAGTACAACGCATACATATCACCTTCCCGGAACATATCACCTTCCCGGACATAGGTTCCTTCCGCCACGGCATTGCCGGAATCCATTAACGAACACGTTCCATTTGTCGTATCCAGTTTGAAATAAGGGGAAATTTGATAAATGTCCTCAATGTCCCCCGTCGGGAACACGGTCGTTGTAGACTGGGTTTTATTGGACGAAAATTCAATTGCAATGTCGCCGCGCGTATCTGCAACCCTGAACAGATCCGTAAATCTTTCCCGATCCGTGAAATCCGCGCCGCCGCCCATAATGAAGAGGAAATAGTCTCTATCCGTATCGGAAGAATACCCGGGGATATAGAAAACGTACTCGGGATACATACTGTTGTACGAAACGGGGTCTCTGCCGACAGAGAGGATCGCTTCTGCAGCGGTGAAGAAAGCCTTTGGTGAGGACAACGCCTTCAAACGGTACAGAATAATCGTATGAATATCCTTTTCGATCCGATTCCGGTCAAGAGAGGTCCGCCCCGCAAGAGCCGACACCTCGGAACCTTCCAAAACCGGGAAGCGTTCCGCCGCTTGCGGCGCAGACGAGCCGGGGTCGAACGCGCCGAGGATCACCGTATCGTATGCCTGATAGAGGCGGATGGAATCCTGAATGACAAAGAATACCTCTTCGGTCGTCAAGGAACGGATGACCTCTTTTTCATAATTGCTCTGCCAATACTGGTCGAGATATTCTTCAGAGATCACCGTAACGGTTTTTCCGTCCTCGCTGACGTCATACATGGCGCCGAATTTTTCCTGCAATTCCGATTGCGGCGTAGGCGAGCCGTCGTCTACAAGAATACTGCTGTCCGTGCTGAACAGACTTCCCATGCTGATCTGACTTCCCATGTCATATGCTTTCGCATCCCCGTTTTCGGTTGCAATGACGTGCATACAGCCGACAAGAATGATCGAGGATGCAAGAAGAAGCGCCGAGACAATGCCGAAAAACTTAAAATTACTTTTCATACCTCATACCTTCCTTCAATAATTTACTTGGGGGATATCTCAACCCGCGTATTTATTATATCGAAAGTATATCACCGACTTATCGCCAAGTTATTGCCGACTTGTAAAAGTCACGATTATTTTTGTCCCCTGACCGATTTTCGATTCGAACTTCATTTCGGCCTTGTGCGTAAGAACAATTTGTTTACACAACGCAAGCCCTAAGCCTGCGCCGCCCTCTGCACGGGAACGGGACTTATCTGTACGGTAAAATGGCTCGGTTATGTGCAAGAGCTGTTCTTCGGTCATCCCTTTCCCGGTATCCTCGATGATTGCCTGACCGCCTGAACAGGACATTTTCACCTTGCCGCCCGCAGAGCACGCCTTGATTGCGTTTTCCGTCAGATTATAGAACAGCATGGACAGCAGGGTATCATTGCCTTTGACGGTCATAGGGGTGACGTTGACGGTAATCGTAACCCCCGCATTATCGGCCCGCATTTGTAGCTTTTCCGCAACGTCAGAAAGGACGACGCCGATGTCGAGATCGGTCATCGCGATTTTGTTTTCGCGGATAAACGCACCGTCGAGCAGAATTTCGGATATCTTTTGCAGACGTTCGGATTCGGACAGAATATACTTTGCCGATATCAATCTTCGTTCCTCGGTCGTATTGGCTTTTTCCAGATATTCCGCGTATCCGTGAATACTCGTCAGCGGCGTGCGCAGTTCATGCGCCATGTTGTCCACGAGCATCTGCTTCCGCTCGGCTTCGAGCATCTTCGCTTCCGCTTCCCGTTCCAGCGCTTCCATCTGCTCGTTGATCTTATCCAGCATCAAATTGAAGCTTTTCGCGACGCGTGTGAATTCGTCGTTTCCCTGTTCCTTGACCCGTGCGGAAAAATCGCCGGTCTCTATTTTTTCGGTGGTTTTACGAAGCGTTTCCAGCGGGCCGGAAAGTTTTTTCAATACGAAATACAGCACGACGGCGAGAACCAAGGAAACCCCGCCGGCCGTGACCGAATAAACGGTCATAAGGGACCGAAATTCCGTGTCAAGAGATTCGACATTTTTTGCAAGGATCAGTTCATACGCCCCATCGCAGATCATAGCCGAAATCAGAATGTGCCTTTTCCCGTCGAAATCCGTGTGGACCATGGTTCCGCTTTCAACGGAATACGGATTTTTGAAATTCGAATACAATTCTTCGCCGTCTTCCCGAAAGGCGATGAATAATCCCTTGTCGCCGTAATAAGCGCCATATGACTGCATCAGGAAAGAAGGACTCGCCTTTGCACTTGCTTCCAGTAATGCGTCATAGTCGCGCTCAAACGACATTGCGACGTAGTACTGTTCCGCGGCAACGGCCGTTTCGGTGGCTTCAACGTTTTCCCGATAGGTGTAAACCGTGAGGGAAAGAATGCCGACATTCAAGCAGACCAGAAACAACGCAAGGGTAAATAGGTATGTTTTTTGCCAAAATCTCATTTTCATATCTCAAACCGATATCCCGTTTTATACACCGTTTGGATTCGATCCGATATGCCCAATTTCTGGCGGATCCTTTGGATATGAACGTCAACGGTGCGGGAATCCCCTTCGTAGTCAAAGTCCCAAACAAGTTTCAACAGCTTCTCGCGGGAGAGCGCAAGGTTGCGATTGTTGATCAGCGCTTCGAGCAGATCGAATTCCTTTGGTTTCAATTCCACCTCAACGCCGGACTTGAATACCCTCCGATTGTCAAACTCGATTCGGATATCATCAAACGCGAAGGTTTTTGCATCCGCTTTCGTCCTGCGAAGCACGGCTTTCACCCGCTCAACGAGTTCGAGAATATCAAACGGCTTGGTAATATAGTCGTCGGCGCCCAAACGAAGCCCTTTGATTTTGTCCTCTGAAGCGGATTTTGCCGTAACGAAAATGACCGGCGTGTCCTCGATGGATTCCATGATCTCAAAGCCGGAATACTTGGGCAGCATCACGTCCAGTATGATCAGATCATATTTCGACTTTAACGCCTCTTCAAGGCCGGTTTCGCCGTCAAATACTTGGTAACAATCGTGTCCGACCAATTCAAGATTGAATTTTACAAGGTCGTTGATCGCTTTTTCGTCCTCGACGATCAGTATTTTTGCCACGTTTTTCACCTCCGCGTTGCCGATTGAGGGTGTAATTTTTCTATTTTATGGATAGTATAGCACGGACTTGTTTCCAACTTGTTGCCGGAATAGCAAAAATCCCACACTTTTTTCTGTGCGGGATTTTTGTCAACGATTTACTTGGGGGCAAGGATGACATGATACCAATCGTCGTTGATCTTTTTAACCCGGATCTCTTCTTGTTCATCCGGCGAGTTTAGCCATGTCGGCTTCTCATTCGGCGAATAAACAAGTGCGTATCTGGCATTTTCTATATGGAACGAAACCCTATTTCCTTGTATTTGGATAATATACAAGCCGGAGTCTTTATCCGGAAAACCGTGATCACAGATAGCTTCAAGCGAAGAGCTCACATTGTCAGGAATATCCACATACGCATTCGCGTCGGGGTCGTATAATGTCTGACCGTCCGTGTCGGTACGGGAAACAAAAAACCATTTTCCGCCTTCGGACGCAAAATTTTTTTCGACATATTCTCTGACAACACAAAAGTCAGATTCGAAAGTTTCAAAATCCGCATTGAATTTCCACGTCTCGACATAGCTAAAATACAGCCACGAAAAAATTTGTAATGCGATGAAAAGAAGAATGAAAGATAATACAAATAGGATTGTTGCAGTTCCCTTTTTCATCCTTGCGCACTATCCTCTCGGCTTGTTTTCGTTATCTTAGAAAGCAATCTGTAGGAAATGCTCTGCCCGTTTTTTCTTGAGAAGGATAGGGACATGACAAGTCCGAACACAAACAGACCTACGAGAAACAGCCAACCCATGCCACCGTCATCGCCTAAGTCATTGTTAACCATGCGGAATGCAGATCTGAGACCATCGGAGCGTTTCATTTGATTAAAAATCATTCCAACGTACAGGAAAAGCGGAATTTCAGCGGCGGCAATGGGGTCCACATACCACCGAAACAAGCTAAACCGCATAAGGACAGCGACAAGCACGGGCGTCATAACGAAAAGCACGCCATACGTCACCGCTATCACGGCGCCAAGGTTATCGGCTTCCCCTGTCAAATCCAGTATCAAAGATGCCGCATAGAAGAATGCCATATAAACAACTATGGTCAGTATGTAATATAGAAAGTGAAAAATGACGTGCTTCTTTTTCATGGAATTGCACCTTTCCTATCAATCATTTTCTCATAAATTGCTCGTTTCCTCAATGGACTGACATATTCTTCATCCTTCGTGCACGATTGTATCACGCATTTGTTGCCAACTTGTATCCGTGCATACGCAATTTTTGAAATTTTCGGCAGAAAAAACTATTTTTTTTCGAAGGAAGCTACGGACCGAAATTTTTTTGCGATTTCCCCTTGACAAATACCCCATGGGGGTATATAATGTGCTTGTGAAACGGGAATTTTACAGGGAAAGGGTGGTCAAAATGGAAAGCAAGACCCCTTGCGAATGCTGCGGCGGGAAGAAAACCGAACGGAGCGAAGCTGAACGCAAAAAACTTATGAACCGCCTCAACCGCATCGAAGGGCAGGTCCGCGGGATCTGCGGCATGGTTGAACGGGACGCGTACTGTGCGGATATCCTCACGCAATGTGCCGCCGTCAGCGCTGCGCTCAGCGCGTTCAACCGCGAACTGATCGCGAACCACCTGCGCCACTGCGTTGCGCGGGACCTGCGGGCGGGGAAGGACGAGGTCATCGACGAGCTGGTCGATACGCTGCAAAAGCTGATGAAATAATCCTGCATCCTGCATACAATAATATGTTAGAAAGGGTGAGATAAATGGAGCAATACACCGTAACGGGTATGAGCTGTGCGGCGTGCAGTGCGCGTGTGGAAAAGGCGGTCCGCGCCGTGCCGGGGGTGAAAAGCTGTGCGGTCAGCCTGCTCACCAATTCGATGGGCGTGGAGGGAAGCGCGTCCCCGCAGGCGGTCATCGAGGCGGTGCGGAACGCCGGCTACGGCGCGTCCCTCAAGCGGCAGGGCGAACGGCAGGCGGCGAGCGCGCCGGAGGATGCGCTGCGCGACACGGAATCCCCGAAGCTGCGTCGCAGATTTCTCGTATCGCTCTTTTTCCTCGCGATCCTGCTGTACGGTTCGATGGGGAATATGCTGTGGGATTGGCCGCTTCCGCCGTTTTTCGAGGGCAATCACGTCGCGATGGGGCTCGCGCAGCTTCTGCTGACCGTCATCATCATGGAGATCAACCGCAATTTCTTCATCAGCGGGACAAAGAGCCTGCTCCACCGTGCGCCGAACATGGACGCACTCGTATCGCTCGGTGCGGCCGCCGCGTTCGGCTACAGCACGTTTTCGCTGTTCGTCATGACCGGCGCACAGGCGCGTGGGGACATGGAAACCGTCATGGCGTGCATGGACGGCTTCTATTTCGAGTCCGCCGCCATGATTTTGACGCTCATTACGCTCGGGAAATGGCTGGAGGCGCGAAGCAAGGGCAAGACCACCGACGCGCTCAAGGGACTTATGAAGCTCGCGCCAAAGACCGCCGTTCTTTTGCGGGACGGCGAAGAGATCACAGTCCCCGTCGAGCAGGTGCGGAAGGGCGATCGGTTCGTCGTCCGTCCGGGGGAGCAGATCCCGGTCGACGGCGTGGTGACGGAAGGCGGGAGCGCGGTCAACGAATCCTCCCTGACCGGGGAGAGCATCCCGGTCGATAAAGCGCCGGGGGACGCGGTGTTCGCCGGGACCCTCAACCAGTCCGGCGTGCTGCGGTGCGAAGCGACCCGTGTCGGCGAGGATACGACGCTTTCGCAGATCATTCGCATGGTCGGCGACGCGGCGGCGACCAAAGCGCCGATCGCAAAGCTCGCCGACAAGGTGTCCGGGGTGTTCGTCCCGTCGGTCATCGGCGTGGCGTTGGTGACGTTCGCCGTGTGGCTGTTGGTCGGGCGGACGGTCGGGTTCGCGCTGGCGCGCGGTATCTCGGTGCTGGTCATCAGTTGTCCGTGCGCGTTGGGGCTTGCGACGCCGGTCGCGATCATGGTCGGGAGCGGCGTCGGCGCGAAGAACGGCGTGCTGTTCAAGACGGCGGCGTCGCTCGAGGAGACCGGGCGTGCGGAAACCGTCGTGCTGGATAAGACCGGCACGATCACGAAGGGCGAACCGCGCGTGACCGACGTCCTGCCCGCGCCGAGCGTCACGCGGACGGAGCTGCTCTCCCTCGCCTGCACGCTCGAACGGAACAGCGAACACCCGCTCGCGAAGGCGATCCTGCACTTCGCCGGGGAGGACGGCGTGACCGTCGGGGACTGCACCGACTTCCGTGCGCTGCCGGGCAACGGGCTGACCGCCGTCGAGAACGGGGAAACGCTCTGCGGCGGGAACTACGCGATGATGCGGGAGCGGGTGAACGTCCCGGACGACCTGCGACGCGCCGCTGAAGCGTTTGCGCAGGACGGAAAGACGCCGCTGTACTTCGCGCGTGGGGAGGCGCTTGCCGGGGTCGTCGCGGTTTCGGACGTGCTCAAGGAGGAAAGCCCGCAGGCCATTCGGGAACTGCACGGCATGGGGTTGCGGGTCGTGATGCTGACCGGCGACAACGAGCGCACCGCGAAAGCGATTGGTGCGCAGGCGGGCGTCGACGAGGTGGTCGCCGGGGTTCTGCCGGACGGGAAGGCGGCGGTCGTGCGGAAGCTGAAGGCGCAGGGCAAGGTCGTGATGGTCGGCGACGGCATCAACGACGCGCCGGCGCTGACCGAGGCGGACATCGGCGCCGCCATCGGCGCGGGGACCGACGTCGCCATCGACGCGGCGGACGTGGTGCTGATGAAGAGCCGGCTGACGGACGTGCCGGCGGCGATCCGGCTGGGTCGTGCGACGCTGCGGAATATCCGCGAAAACCTGTTCTGGGCGTTCTTGTACAACGTCATCGGCATTCCGCTCGCGGCGGGGGTGTTCATCGCCCCGTTCGGCTGGCAGCTCAATCCGATGTACGGTGCGGCGGCGATGAGCCTTTCAAGCTTCTGTGTCGTGACGAACGCCCTGCGGCTGAACCTGCTTCGTATGTACGACGCGAAACACGACAGAAAACGGAAACAAAGACCGAAACGGATACAGATACAAAAGGAGGAAAAACTGGTGGAGAAAACTCTGCAAATTGAAGGCATGATGTGCGGACACTGCGAAGCGCGTGTCAAGAAGGCGCTCGAAGCGCTCGACGGCGTAACGCTCGCGACGGTCAGCCATCTTGACGGGACGGCGGTCGTGACGCTTTCGCACGACGTGCCCGACGACGACCTGAAACGGGCGGTCGAGGCGCAGGACTACAAAGTCACCGCCGTGCGGTAAAAAAGGGACGGGGCGCCGGAGCGAAAACGCTTCGGTCCGCCCCGAACCCTTCGCGATTCGGACGACTTAACGAGGTTGGTAAGATTCGTATCGTTTTGCGTGCTGTTTTTTGCAAGCGGGTCGTGGTATTCTATAAGCACAAAGCGCAGGAGGTCATTCATGAATATCGGAAGAACGATTAAGGAGTTACGGCAGAAACGGGGACTCACACAGGAGGAATTCTCGGAAGCGCTACGGGTATCCGTCCAAACCGTTTCCCGCTGGGAAAACGGCGTGAACGCCCCAGACCTGTCCATGCTTCCGCAGCTCGCCCTCTATTTCGGAGTGACCGCAGACTATTTACTGGGCTTGGAAAGGAATGATACCATGGCAAAACTGCTGAAAACCACCGAAGTCTTTGAATTGGCGTCCAAACAGGAGGCCGAGGAAATGGTCCTGAAATTCAAGGGGGAAAAATTCCCTGTGTTGAAGGACTACAGGATTACTTCCCACGGGGATACGGTGATTCTTGAGGTCGTCAAGGAATTCAACAGCGAATTGGACCGTATGCGGTTTGAAGGGCCGTGACCGACGGCGGACACGATTGAACCGCCGTGCAAAGAAAACGCTCTGTGCGATGGGAAATTCGCCGGAGCGTTTTCCGTTGGATATAAATATTTTACAAATGCGCAAAAATTCATTCACGAATTCGACATAAGACTTCAGTATAATTGCAGAATACCCGATGCATGGTGATTTGAATCCCCTCGAAAGGCAGGAACCTATGAATAATCCATATAGCGACTACATATCAAACATGGAATTTTCATCCAATGTCAAGGATACCGTGAAAGTTTATGACGCAAACATTTATGCCACGCAAATGGAAGAGGATCTCTCTGCTTTGGAATATATCTTATGCAATATATACAGCGGAAAAGATTTTTTGAAAAAAAGAGGCATTGATATTTCTGGCAGACTGAATGATTTAAGATCAAAAATCATTCGTGTGGACCGTATGAACAAGGTTGAATTTTTTGAAGTATTGTGTGCGGCACTTCGTGAAATTGAGGATAATCACCTTGTTTTTACGCTTCCGTACTTTGAAAAAACGCATCGGTTCTGCATACATCATACAGTTTATTTTGCCGATTTTGTATTGCAAAAAAGGGAAGATGAATACATTGTATCTGCGTCCGATGATCCGTCAATAAAGTGCAGAGATATTATTACAGCCGAGGAAGCCCATCTGTATCCAACCGCGGACGGTCAACTGCTATACGGTGTTTTCAGTAAACAGCGTATACAAACGGTCGCATGTGTCTGCAATGGCAGAGAAGTCAGGATAAATGTTTCCCCTGTTCCTACCAAAAAATCAGATGCAAAGATCTGGTCGTATGAGAAATATCAGAATATTGATCTTGTAACGATCCATCGATTTGCCGCATTCAATGAAGCGGAAAAGCAGGATATGAACGAGTTGCTCTCATTGGGAAGCAAACTCAAGAAATCAAAGCAGATCATTATTGATTTGCGTGGTAATTACGGCGGAGATTCGGAATATGTACGGCAATTCGTTGAAAATCTTAACGGTCGTGCGGTTTTCAATTTGGGATACGCAAAACTGAATACGCAAGGCAGCAGACTGGCGGAAATCAGTCTTTATACGCCGAATTTGCACGACTATGAGAAAACGAAAAAGGAGATTTTAGCGGATCCTGCTGCTCAATGGCAATGTACCGCTGAACAACCCATTTATGCAGGACAATATCAAAATGACCTTCTTTTATTGACCGACAGGGAAACCGCTTCTTCCGCGGAAATTATGGTAAAGTGTGTAAAAGATAACATTCCGCAATGCGTTGTGATCGGTGAGAATACGAGCGGAACATTGAGCACCGGGGATATTCGGTATTTTTACTTGCCGAATTCGCTTATTTTTCTAAACATTCCCACAGCGATATTTGCCGGCGTCTTTGAGGAAGGAACCGGCTTCCTTCCTGATTTTTGGAGTAAAGACGCTATGCAATGCGCCATAAACGTATGCTTGACAAAGAATTTGAATTGAAAATTCTGCGTTTTGCGATTGCTTCCTGTGGAGGAGGTATTTATGGATTTATCTATCAGAAAACTTCATGTTTACACAACAAAACCCCCGGAACGGCAGTCAAGACCACCGATTTATCGGTGGTCCTGACTAAAATCTCGTTTCGGAGACGGACATGCGCCGGCTCCGAAACACATCCAGAGAAAACCGGCGAAGGTGGCGTCAGCATTGGCGCAAGCCGAGCCATTTTTCGATGAAAGGGGAGTATTCGGGGGGAAAACACGGAACAAGGCGGAGCGCACGAAGTGTGCGGAGTCGCCGCGATCGTGTTTGCCCCCCGAAAGATGTTTTAATTCCCCCCCGGCCCGTCGCGGCGCGGGCGGTCGTCCGGGACTTCCAGCTTGCCCTTGATCTTGCTCGGGTCGGTGCGCGGTTTTTTGGGTTTCGGCTCCGCGTTTTCGGCGGTGCGCTTTTTGGGTTCCTGCATGGCGTATTCCCTCCTTTTGCGGGTAGTTTTCCCGATTTCGCGGGAACGCATACCCCAAAAATTGAGAACCCACGGTCCCGTGGGTTCTCAATACAATCAAAATATCGTCCCGTAGGCGGGCGTGTACCGCCGGAGGGACACAATAAGAGAAAACCGGCGATGGCGGCGTCAGAATTGGCGCAAGCCAAGCCGGTTTTCGACGAAGGGGGAGTATTTGAGGGGGGAACGCAGAGCGAGACAGTTCGTAGAACTGTCGACGCGATTGTGGTCCCGCCTCAAAAAATTAATAGTTCTCGGCATGTACCTCAAAGAAGCTCTGCGGGTGTGCGCAGACCGGGCAGACCTGCGGCGCTTTCGTGCCGACGACGATATGCCCGCAGTTGCGGCATTCCCAAACCTTCACTTCGCTCTTCTCAAAGACCTGTGCCGTTTCGAGGTTCTTCAGCAGGGCGCGGTAGCGCTCCTCGTGGGTCTTTTCGATGGCGGCGACCATGCGGAACCGGGCGGCGAGCGCCGTAAAGCCTTCCGCTTCGGCGGTTTTCGCGAAGCCTTCGTACATATCCGTCCATTCGTAGTTTTCGCCGTCCGCCGCATCGGCGAGGTTTTCGGCGGTACTGCCGATGCCGCCAAGCTCCTTGAGCCAGAGTTTGGCGTGCTCTTTTTCGTTGTCCGCGGTCTTGAGGAACAAAGCGGACATCTGCTCGTAGCCTTCCTTCTTGGCGACGGAAGCAAAGTAGGTGTACTTGTTTCTCGCTTGGGACTCCCCGGCAAACGCGGCCTGCAGATTCTTTTCGGTCTGCGTACCGGCATACGGATTCTTCTTTTCGCTCATCATAAACCCTTCCTTTCACTTTTTATGGTTGTATAGAAAGTATACCATAAAAAAATGCCCCTGTCAAGAGAGCATTTGCAAATTGTGATTCCCCCCAAACATACGGGGGGTGTGGGGGACGCGACGTCCCCCACCGTACCTCTCACGAAAGCAGCAGCGCTTCCAACGCCTCCACGCGGCTGACGAGGAAGTCCGCGCCCTTCAACGCCGACGCGGACCGAAACCCCCAAAGGACGGCGCAAACGTCCACGGACGCGGCGCGTGCGACCGCGATATCCACCTCGCTGTCGCCGACGTAGAGGACGGACCGCGCGTCCGCGCCGAGCGCACGCATGACGCGCAACAGGCACGCCGGGTCCGGCTTGCGGGGCATCCCCGGCCCGGTGCCGCAGATCTCGCCGACGTCCTCGCCGAAGAACCGGCGCAGAAGCTGCACGGTGAACGGGTGCGCCTTGTTGCTGACCACCCCGACCGGCAGACCCCGTTCCCGCAGACGACGCAGCAGTGCGGGGATCCCGTCGTAGGGGCGCGTGAAGTCCGCGACGTGTGCGCCGTAATAGATGCCGAACCGTTCGAGCGCTTCCGCCTGCACGTCCTCGCCGCACCCGTCGGGCAGCATCCGACGAATCAGCGTCGGGATACCGTTGCCGATGAAGGTCTTGTAGCGCTCGACCGGGTGTGTCGGATAGCCGAACGAGCGCAGGACGTGGTTGCCCGCCCCCGCGAGGTCCGCGAGCGTGTCCAGCAGCGTCCCGTCCAGGTCAAAAATGACGCAGGAATACATAGGGGTCAGTTGCCGGTGTAGGCCCTCGACGTGATGACCGTGCCGTCCTTGGCGAGGTATTCCACGACGAGGGAAACGATGTCCGGCACGGCGGCGCGCATCTGGGAGAGCGAGAGAAGGAAAGTGCTTTCATTATTCGCAAGTCCGTCGTCAAGCGCGGTCTTCATGGCGGCCAGGGCGTCCTTGTCGTATTCGGTCGTGTACCGATAGCTGTATACCAACGACCCTTCGCGGGCAAAGATGTCCAGATCCATGCCCATTGAAGCGACGGACTGCTTGATGGGATCCAACTGCTCCGCGGAATCCGCGATGGCCTGCTCGATCTGTTCGTTGAGGTCTTTCACATCGGACAGCGGACCGTCGTTGCCGCCGATTTTGGAAACGCACCCCGTAAGCGCGGCGCAAAGCAGAGCGCACGCCAAAAGCAGGGAGAGCATGGAGAAAATTTGATGTTTCATCGGGAAAAACTCCTTTTTTCGCATGATAGGGTTCTTTTAAGGAGAGCATAACACAATATGCTGAATTTCGCCTGAAATTTATGGCATTTCCGAAAAAAATCCCACGTCCGACAGCAAAAAAACGAGCCGAGAACCGTGCGAGGACGAGAGATTCGTTTTTTCGGAGCATTTTCCCCATCGTTCGCAGGGAAAAAGGCTGCCCCACAAGCGCTTTTGCTCGTGGGGCAGCCCTTTTATCGCTTGGATGCCCGAATCGTCAATCGTCAGTCAGTGGGACGACGCTTTTTCAGGCGGGCCAGCAGCACCAGTGCGCCGCCGGAAGACAGGATCAGCAGCGGCCAAACGTACCGAATGCCTTCGTCGCCTGTTTGCGGGCTTTGGGATTCGTTGTCGCTCGGAGCGCTCCCCGAATCGGAATCCGTACTGGTGCTCGGTTCGGGCTGAGGATCCGGGTCAGGCTGGGGATCCGGGTCAGGCTGGGGATCCGGGTCAGGCTGGGGATCCGGGTCAGGTTGGGGATCCGGGTCAGGTTGGGGATCCGGGTCGGGCTGAGGATCCGGGTCGGGCTGAGGATCCGGGTCAGGCTGAGGATCCGAGCCGGTTGCGGGGATCACAGTCTGCTCCTTCGTGATCTCCTCCGTCAGGGCCTCGTCCGCAAAGTACTTTTCACACGTCTCGCAATACCAGTAATCAATATTGCCGTCCTCGGTGGCAGTCGCCTCTTTTGCCTCGACCTTTTTGGCGCTGTGTCCCAGCGCGTCGGTCAGAACGATTCTTGTGTCGCTGTGCTCCTGCCCTTCAAAGACCAGCGTCGCCGTGTAGACGGTTTCGCCGCCTTCGGTGCAGGAAGGTTCCTTGGAGATTTCGCTCGTGACGGTTACGTCGGGCGAAACCGTTTCACCGCACTGCGCGCAGGGGATCGTCGCCGTACAGGAGCTGCAGTCCTCCGACCAAGCCCAAAGAACGGCGCTGCCCGCGTAGTTGTGTCCTGTGGCGGGAACCGTCTGTGAGGTTTCCATATGGCAAACTGCGCAGACGCTGACGCTTATGCCCTCTGTCGTACAGCCGGCGGGCAAGGATTTTTGGGAATCGAAAACCATTTCGTGCGGCGGAAGCTCGCCTTCCTCAACCACGGTGTTCTGCAGACCGCACAGCGTGCATTCGTAAACCTTCTCCGCGTGACGCGTGCAGGTTGCAGGGACTGTTTTCACAGGTTCGCTGCCGAATTGGTGTCCGATCATGGGCAGGGTGACGCTCTTCTCATCGGATATGGTTTCGTCGCCGATTTGATAGGTCGCCGTGTAGGTCGCCGTTCCTTCTTCGGTGCAGCTGGGCGCTTTGGTGGTGAAAGGCTCGCCGACTACGCCGGCAAAGGTCTCTTGATGGGTTTCATCGTTTTTGCAGGTCAACGTAACCGAAGCGGTGAATCCGTTCTCGCCGGACCAAGTCCATTTGGCGGATGCGCCGTCCCAATCGTGACCTGTCGCGGGAAGCACCGTCGGCGGTTCGATGATATCGCCGCAGAGCTTGCACTTTTGACCGCCGGTCCTTCCTTCTTCCGTGCAGGTCGCGGGGATCTCCTCCATCGCTTCGGGCGTATGGTTATCGCTGGTCATTTCAAAGCCGCAGATTTTGCATTTGGAGCCCTTCGTGTGACCGTCAAAGTCGTGACCCGTCGCGAGAATACGTTTCTCCTCCACCTGCCAGTAGCCGCAGACGGAGCACTGCTCGCCGGCGGTGTGACCGTCTTCGGTGCAGGTGGCGTCCTTTGCGGGCGTGGTTACGATGGTGTGACCGTCCGTGCAGAGGAAATAGTCGCATTTCGTGCAATGGCCGGTTTCATCGGGGGTGTGTCCCGTCGCGGTCCCTTCCAGGGTCTGCAGCTTCGTCTCGTCGCACCACACGCATTGCAGGATCTTAACCGCGTCTTCCGTGCAGGTGGCGGGCTTTGTTTCCACTTCGTTTTCAAACTTGTGGTCGACCTTGGACCCTTCCGAGGTGTCGAGGAGGGTTTCCGTAACGCCGCAGCCCTTGCGCGTGCAGGTCGCCGTATAGCTTCTGCCTTGGCAGGTCACGCCGATCGACGTATCCTCGTCGGACTTGGCGAAGATATGGCCGAGCGCGGGGAGCTCCTCGCCCTTGGAAAGTTCGGTTCCGCACACGGTGCATTTGATATAGTCACGCTTGCCGCTTTCGGTGCAGGTGGGATTTTTGCCCGCCGTGTAGCAGTCCGCGTCGTTCTTGTCGATGGTGTGACCGGTAGCGGGGATCTCGCGGCCTTCCGTGATGGTCTGTCCGCAGTCCGCGCACACGGTGCCGACTTCGTAGCCGCTTTCGGTGCAGGTGGCTTTTTTCGCTTCGCGCGTGGAATCGGGATTCGGAACGATATTCGTATGCGTGCAGACGGCGGGGACGACCGGCGTTCCGTAATTCTCCGCCTCTACTTCCTTGACGGTTTCGGGAATAAACGTGACGTTGAGGACGGCGTCCTTCGCGGGGGATTCGACGGTGAAGCTGTTGCCGTCGAGTTCTACTTCGGTCCCGTCGAGCGAGACTGTATTGACGACGTAGCCCGGCTTCGGATTGACCGTGAAGGTCATTTCCGTGCCGGAAGCAATCTGCACGTTGCCGTTTTCCCCGATCGCTTCGACGGTTTCCCCGTCCTTTTCGTATTCCACAGTGCCGTTGGAATCGGAAACGACGATCAGCGTCTTTTCCGTCTGGGCGGCGGCCGCGGAACCGTCCGGCTTTTGGACGGCGACGATTTCAAACGGGGAGAACGCGCTGCACATGATGACCATGCCGTAAGGCGTGGGGATCACGGTGATCTCGTCTACACCGACGATGTGCTCGCCCCATTTGTGGTTGTTCGGGTCCGCTTTCAGGGCGGAGCAGGGGTGATCCGCCTCGTTTTCGGGAGCGCAGCGGGTGAAGTGGTAGGCCTTCAGCTCCACTTCTCCGCTTCCGAGGCTCTCGTACGTCACGCCTGCGGGGTAGCCCACCTGCACGCGCAGGGACTCTCCCTGATTGGGCTTGAGTTTGACCATCGGGCAGA
Source organism: uncultured Clostridia bacterium (assembly GCA_947630765.1). Taxonomy (GTDB): domain Bacteria; phylum Bacillota; class Clostridia; order Oscillospirales; family CAG-382; genus Coliplasma. The sequence goes on from CANRIX010000004.1 coordinate 77,050, forward strand.
TGCGGTTGAAGTTGATCTCAAAGACGGAGGAGGTGAGGATGCTGCCGTCCACTTCTCCGTTTTCCTCGAGGTAGGAGTCGATCTTCTGGTACTCCTCCCGGTCGCCCGCGCCCTTGCTCTTATTTTCGACGACGAGCATCAGCCGCCCGTTCAGGTCGCTGGTGTTCATCTCCTTGCTGAGGGCTTCCAGCGTTTCCGGATCCGTTCCGCCGGACTTCGCCATGCCGTAAAGGTCGAGATTTTCGGGCGCGTCCAGAAGCGTCGGCTGCCCCCAAAGGTTCCAGTCGATCCCTTGGCTTCTGTAGCAGGCGGGACACAGACCCGGCACGCAGGCGATGGTGGAGAAATTGTTCGCGAATTTCCTCGAACGGGAGCCAACGACCCCTTCGATCGAGAAATTGTATTCGGTAATGTCGTCGATCCATTGGTCGGACGCGCGGAAATTGAATTCCACGCCGACGATGGGGCAGCCGTGCTCCACCGAGCAGGGGATGCCGCTCGTCGTATGATAGGACTTGTTGGGGCAGGTCACGCCCTGACCGCCGTCCGCTTCCGGATCCGATTTGTAGATCCAGCGGAAATCGGTGTAATCGCCGTCCATGTCGACGACGCCGTCACGGTTCCTGTCGAAGGGCAGCTCTCCGCTGACCTGCGTCGTGATGACCCTGCCGTCGTTGCTGTGGAGGTCCTGCTGGTTCGTCGTGTAGCGAACCTGGACCGTCTGCCGCTTCGCCTCTTCGTAGTTGTCGTAGAAGTTCACGTCCGCGATCGCGGAGATCCCGTTCTGCGCGTTTTCGTCGCCGGGCAGGATGTGGTACAGGTCGTCGTCATAGGTGACCTTGAATCTGTACTGGACCCCGGCGGTGGAATTGCCGTTCGGCGCGGGGCTCTGGGTCACGACGTAGGGGGGCGCTTCGTAGGAAGCGTTGACGTTGTAAAGCATCCCCGACTGCGCGACGATGTCGCTCTCGTCGCCGTGGTAGTAGCCCGCCTCGAAGTGCTTGGAAAGATAGCTGGTGGAGGCGTCGTCGGTCCATTCGTCGAAATGGTCCGGCGGGAGCGTGGTGACCGCGACCTCGACGTACTCGCAGGTCGGGCTCATGAAGCGGAACCCGTCCGGGAAATCGCCGATGTAGTGATTATCTGCGGAAAGCAGAAGGGTGGCGTTTGCGTAGTACCATTCATCCATCACGTCGGCCGTGCCGTCGGGATGGTAATCGTACATTTTGACCAGGAAGAAGTAGCCGTTTTCGGCGGCCGTCTTTACGTTCATGCCACGGTACGTCGCGGTATAGACGCCGGCCGGAACGCCGTCCTCCTCCGAGCCGCCCGCCGAGTATTTCACCTTGAGCCCGTTGTCGTCGCCGTAGACCACGGCGCCCGAGTACGCCTCGGTCTCGATGGTGGGATACTGGAATTCAAAGTTGCCGGTCGAAACGTATCCCGAAGGATTCCAGTACTCGCCGACAAGCGACTGACCCACCAGCAGATAGGTGTTCGTCTCTTTTCCGTCCAAGCCGTACTTGAAGCTCAGGTCGCGCGTGCCGTCCCAGTTTGCGGTGAGCGGGTCGTCCCAGGTAGCGTCGACGACGTACCATTTGTCCTCGCCGCTTTCGGGAATGTTGACGGCGTTCCACATGTGGTCCTCCGGCGTGCCCTTGCTTTGAACGCCGTGGATCAGCACGCATTGGACGCCGAGCTTGCTCAGGCAGACCTGGAGCGTGCGGGCATATGCTTCGCACACGCCCTCATGCGTCACGATCCCGTACAGGGTGCGGATGTATCTTGCATTGGCGTGCTCCGTACCGTTTACGGTCCTGCACTCGGTTTCGTAGCGGTAATGGAGCTTTGCGACGATCTGGTCGTGGACCGACGTGATCAGCGCAGCCTTCCTGTCCTGCTCGGAGTATTCCTGTCCGGCGCGTTTTTCGGCCTCGTCTAAGGTGCGAAGCGCTTCGTCGGTGATCGCCTGGATCGCCTCTTCGGTTTCGGCAATTTTGGTTTCCAGATCCTCGATCGTTTTCCCGCCCAGCAGATAGGTTTCGCCTCTGCCGGGACCGATGAGAACGTGATAACCGCCGGAATCCCTCGTCACCTGGAAGGTGAGGTATCCCGAATCAATATACCAAAGCTCGGAATGGTCGAGGTCGAGGGCGTCCTTGGCGGCGCAGAAATCGTTGAAGATGTCCTTGTTGCCGTCGTTTACGTAGGCGTCGACGTCCTCCTGGCCGATGACGACTTGACCGTCTTTTTTCAGGTTCATCAGGTCAATGATCTCTGTTCCTTTATAATAGGTTGCTGCATGGTTTGCAAATTCGTCCAACAGCTTGTCATAAATCGCTTTTGCACGGTCGTTTAACTGCTGATAGAAATAATTGGAGTTGATTTTCTCCGGCTGATAGGAAGCTTGGGAAGTAGCGATTCCGATCGGCAGCAAAGAAAGCAACATTGCGAAAGAGAGAACGAGGGAAAGAAGCGTTTTCTTTTTTTGTTTCATGCGTTACACCTATCCTTTCAATTTGTTTTTGGCTCGCGTTTTTTGGTCCGACGACACGCGCGACGTGTCGCCGGATCCATGGCCGCAATAAACTAATTGTATTATAGCACGCCCGAACGGTTTTGTCAAGATTTCCCCGCAATTTTTAGGGTATGCCGTCACATGCGGGATCGTTCCGCTTTGGCTGTGAAATTTCATCGGACTTTTCGGAAAAATACTCCTCGCAAAGTCACGAAAACGGCAACCCGAAACACATTTTCGCACGGGCACGCGGAAGAACACAAAATATGGGCGCAAAGCTGTCCGGCGAAAGGAGAACCCCTTGACTTTTCCGGTATTTTGTTTTATACTGTATTTGAAAGAAAAGACTTGCCTTCCCGGCGACCGTCAACCGAACTACAAGGGAGGATGAAACGAAATGTCCGCAACCAAATTGGCCCCGGTCAGTCTCGCCATGTTTTACGGCGCAAACCGGGACTTTGCCAACGCGTTCAGCGTCCGCGTGACGCTGAAGAACCCGGTGGAGCCGGAACCACTGCGGCGGGCCTTGGACAAGGCGATGACGCGCTACCCGTATTTTGCCGTGCGCCTGACAGTCCGGGGCGAGGAGCTGGTGCTGGAGGACAACCCCCTGCCCGTGTCCATCGTGAAGGGGCCGGAGCCCGCCAAGCTCAACACGGCGCAGTCCAACTACCACCTGGTGGGGGTGAGTTACGAGCGTACGAGCGTGGTGTTCGGCGCGTTCCACGCCCTGACCGACGGCGCCGGAGCGTTCCATTGGATCAAAACGGTGCTCTACTACTACCTCTGCGAGACCGAAGGCAAGACGCTCGACCCGACCGGGATCCGCCTGGCCGGCGAGGAGATCCCCGCGGGTGAATGGGAGGACCCCTTTCCCGCAGTCGTCCCCGAGACCGACGCGCCGATCCCGCCCAAATGGGAGCACGCCTTCCGCATCACCGATCACACCGGCGTGGGGAAGCAGCGCTGCTGGCACATCCGCATCGGCGAAACCTCCTTCATGAAGTACACCCGTTCGCAGGACGGCAGCCCCGCCACGATCACCTCGGCGTTCATGGCGAAGACCCTGCACACCCTGCATCCCGACATGACCGAGCCGGTGGTGTGCGGCATGGCGCACAACATCCGGGACGTCCTGCGCAAGCCGCTCGCCCACCAGAGCATGGTCAAGCTCATCGAGCTCGCCTATCCGCCCCGCCTGAAAGGGGCGGACATGGAGCGGCTGGCGATCTGCAGCCGCGGCATGGTGATGCTGCAAAGCCAGCCGGAGACGGTCTGGAACGTGGTGCAAAAGCAATTGGACCTCGAAAAGCAGCTGGAAGCGCTGACGCTGCGGGAGCGGTTCGACCTGCTGCGCCCCATCGTGACCGGCGCACGGACGGGCATCGGCAACCTGCCGGCTTCGGCGGACGTGAGCTACAAGGTCAGCTATGTGGGGCGGACCGACTGGGGTTCCATGGCGAACCTGATCGAATCCGTCCACTGCTCCGTCACGACGGACGGCAGCGGCATCTGCATCGAGATCAACACCTGCAACGGCTACTTTGACTACTGCTTTATGCAGGAATTCGAGGACGACGCCTATTTCAAAGCGTTCGTGGACCTTTTGGAGTCGGAGGGCATCTATTGCACGGTCAGCGGTCCCTTTGACATCCATGTGCCGAAAATGCGCCTGCCGGACGAGCCGGAGGCATAACGAAAAAGGAGGAAACAAGCATGACCATCACCAAGACCAAGGAAGGCGGACGCCTCGTCCTCTCGCTCGCGGGACGCCTTGACACGACGACGGCGCCCCAACTGGATGCGGAACTCAAGCAGTCCCTCGACGGCGTTACGGAACTCGTTCTGGATTTTGCCGAGCTCGCCTATCTCTCCTCGGCGGGGCTTCGGGTGCTCCTTGCCGCACAGAAGACCATGAACAAGCAGGGAACCATGGAGATCCACCATGTGAACGAGACGATTGCGGAAATTTTTGAGGTGACCGGCTTTGCGGACATTCTGACCATTGTCTGACGGGTGCGCCGATGGAAAAGGACGAACGGAAGAAACGCAGACCCATTCGCCGACAGGTGCAGAAGATGGTGCTTCTGCTCTGCGTGGCGGCGCTGGTGCTGACGGGGATTTTGTGGACGGGCTGCCTGCTGACCCTGCGGGACACGGTGCAGCGGGACAACCAGGATCTGGGCGGCAACGCGGCGGCGGTCGGCGGCGACGCACTGCTCAGCCAGATGGAGCAGAACCTGTACAAGGGGGCGCAGAGCGAAGCCACCGTGGTGGACGAAAAGCTGGAGCGCTTCGCCGGATACGTGCGCAGCTCGGCTTTCTACGCCCACCGGCTCTACGCAAAGCCGGACGCCTATCTGCCCATGGAGGTCCTGCCGCCGGACGCGGCGAACGCCTATGCCTACACCATGCAGCTGGTCCTGCAGGACGAAACGGTAAATCAAGCGGACGTCGCGGCGGAAGCCGGTCTTTTGGCGAACCTGGTCCACCTCTGGGAGCCGGTCATGCGGGAGAACGCGGGCAACATCGCTTCCGTCTACCTCTGCACGGAAAGCGGGCTGATGCTCAACTACGACGAACGCGCCGACCTCGCCCCGGCATATTGGGATTACACGGCGTCCGCTTGGTATACGCTTGCCAAGGAGACGGACGACGTGGTTTTCACCACGCCCTATCTGGACACCTTCGGGCGCGGTCTGATGCTCACCTGCGCTTCCCCCGTCTATGACGGGGAGGAGCGCTTTGTCGGCGTGATCGCCCTCGACATGATGGTGGCGGACCTGAGCAAAACCGTGCTGGACATCGACTTCGGGCCCGGCTCCTACGGCTTCCTCGTCGATCGGACGGGGGACATCATCGTTTCGCCGAACATGGAGTACGACGGGACCTTCCAAAAGGTCAGCGACGCCGACTGCCCCGCCCGTGAAGCGGCGGACAGCATTTTGAGCGGTCAAAACGGCGTGACGGCGGTCTCGGGCGGCATCTACTACGCCTACGCGCCCATCGACGCCGCCGACTGGACGCTCGTGGTCCATATGCCGGCGGACATGGTGACCGAACCGGCGGAGACCATCCGCGAGGACATCGCGTCCCGCACCGACGGCACAGCGGACACCATCGACAGAAGCATCCTGCAAACCGGGCTGATCTCGCTGGCGGTCTTTGTGGTCATCGTCGGGGTCGTCGTCGCGCTGAGCGGCTCCTTCTCCCGCAGGCTCACGGGTCCGCTTCTCGAGCTGCGCGAGGACGTGGAGCACATCAGCGGGGGCGAGATCACCCGGCAGGCGACGGTGCGCCAGAACGACGAGATCGGCGACCTCGCCGCGTCTTTCAACGCCATGGCGGGTGCGCTCGACCGCTACATCCGCGATCTGACGGCCATGACGGCGGAAAAGGAGCGCATCGGCGCGGAACTGGACGTCGCCACGCATATCCAGGCGTCCATGCTGCCCTGCATCTTCCCGCCCTTCCCGAATCGCGAGGAATTTGACATTTTCGCTTCGATGGATCCCGCCAAAGAGGTGGGCGGCGACTTCTACGACTTCTTCCTGGTGGACGACACGCATCTCGCCGTGGTGGTCGCGGACGTGTCCGGCAAAGGCGTGCCGGCGGCGCTCTTTATGGTCATCGGCAAGACCCTGATCAAGGACCACACCACCCCGGGCAAGGATTTGGGGGAGGTGTTCATGGAGGTGAACCGGCTCCTTTGCGAAGGGAATTCCGAGGAGATGTTCATCACCGCCTTCGAGGGCGTGCTGGACCTCGAAACGGGGGAACTGCGCTTTGTCAACGCAGGGCATGAGACGCCCTTCCTCCGCCGTGCGGGCGGACAGTACGAGCCGTATCGGATCCGTGCCGGTTTCGTGCTCGCCGGGATGGAGAACACCCGTTATAAGATGGGAAGCGTTATGCTGCAGCCGGGAGACAAGCTCTTCCAGTATACGGACGGCGTGACCGAAGCGACCAATGCGGAGAACGAACTCTACGGCAGTCAGCGGCTTGCGGACGTCCTGAACCGCAACGCTGACGCTTCGCCCGACGAATTGATCCCTGCGGTCAAGGCGGACATCGACGCCTTTGTCGGCACGTCCCCGCAATTTGACGATATCACCATGCTCTCCTTGGAATTCAAGAAAAAGATGCAGCTTTCCGATCCGAACGAACTGACCGTGGCGGCGGTGACCGAAAACATCTCCCGCGTCACAGCTTTCGTCGAGGAGCGGCTGGAAGCGCTGGGCTGCCCGATCAAGACGCGGACGCTGATGAGCGTGGCGGTCGACGAGCTTTTCGGCAATATCGCCCATTACGCCTACGACGACGTCACGGGTTCGGCCACGGTGCGCGTGGGCATGGAGGATTCTCCTGCCGTCGCTTGCGTCACCTTCATCGACCGCGGCAAGCCCTACGACCCCCTCGCCAAGCCCGACCCCGACGTCACCCTCTCCGCCGAGGATCGCCCGATCGGCGGTCTCGGGATCTTCATGGTGAAAAAGACCATGGACGAAATGACCTACGAATACAAGGCCGGTCAAAACATCGTGACGATCAAGAAGAATTGCTGACCTGCTCTGCCGTGCAGAAAAAGTCTCCCCGCTATGTGGAAAAAAGCACCCCTTGGGAACCGAATCGCTTTCGGCTTCCATGAACCCTCAGCCGTTGTACAAAACAAATAAATTACGAAATTATTTTTCAGGCGGTGAATGAATTCATTCATCGCCTGAAATTTTTTTCGCAAAACATCCCTACTTCTCATTGCCCGAAGAAATTTTTCCATCGCGCGGTGATCCATACAATCCCCTTGCACGAATCGGAGTCTTTGCGAACTTGTCTGTTGAAAGGTGTCGTGGACGGTTTACGCCTGTTTTGCAATAGCAAGAGTATTGGGTGCAGTATTTTGCAAATACGTATCAAACCTTTTGGTCGATAGCTGCAATCAAATCTTTGACCGTTTTTTCCAATGCCTTATGGTTTGTCTTTTTGTACAGTTCCATAGCCTCCGAGTAGCACGCTCCCGCCTTCTGTATATCGCCCATTTCCTGGTATATATCGCCTTCCAGTTTTATGAGTTCGATATAATCAACGGTACTGTCCCCATTGATAGACAATCTGATTTCTTTTGCTTTGGAAATATACGAGATTGCCTTATCAAAATCCTTTTCCTCTTTTTTTGCACAAATTAACCCAAGAAGCGCACAACAGGATGCATATCCGTTTTTATCCTCTGATTTTTCAAAAAATTCTGATGCGCAAAGAAGAATTGCCTCACTTTCGGCGTAGTCGCCTTTCATAAGCAATGTTCGCCCAATGTGATATCTTGTCCACGCATTTGAATCTCCACGATAGGTGTTGTAAAAGTCAATACAATTTTTTATACATTGGTCCCCATAAAATAGCGATTTTTCATAATTACCAACACCGCGATAGGACTCTATCAATCTGTGCAGCAGTCCAACATAATACCGCCCGACGGTAGCGTCGATTTTATCGGTTGACATCGTTTTTGCATAATCCCAACCGCGCTCCGCGATTTCACACGCCGATTCGTACTCGCCGGTTAAAATATGTGCTTGCGCAATTTTCTCATAGCAATGCAGTATGAGCGCAATATTGGTTTCTTCTTTGAGAAGTTCTCTGAAAATTTCGCCGCCCTGTTCGTATTGGGCATTGTCATATAAAACTTTCGCATGTCTATATCGGATTTGTCTTTTCATTTGCCAGCAATAATTGATTCTGGTATCAACTGAATTTATCAATTTTAGATTCAATTGCTTCTTTTTATAATCATCGTTTACAACATCTATTTCTGTCATCTCCAGCAGACTTTCAAAAAAGCGTTTGCAGTTTTCCTGATGCTCATATGCTAAATCCAAAGCAATTTCGGCGACAATCGGATGTAGAAACACTTCATCCGTATACGCATTATGGATTACCCAATTTTTCATAATGAGTCCGTCTGTGACCTCGTACTCCTCGATTCCGCAAAGCGTATGAAGAAGTTCAACCGTTATTCCGCATGAAGGAACAAGCGATAAAACGCAAAGTATTGTTTTTTCGTCGTCAGACAACTCTGCTATCGAGAAGATATGCTTTATCGCCTCCCAAACTGCATTCGAGGCCTTTTTTACCTTATCCGTTTTCTCATCTCGCAAACTATGCTTTGACAAAATTTCGTACATTTCACTAGGAGAAATCCGGCGGCTGCGCGCAACACCCGCAATCAACTGTATGCTGAGCGTATGCCCGCGATATAAGTCAATCAGTTTCTTGACTGCCAAAACGTCATTTTCGGTCAGCGGTCGCCTGTATTCGCTGCAAAAAAGTTCGATAAGTTTTTTTGTGTCACTTATCTCAGATATCTCTATATATGTTATGTTTTTAGAAGAACCGAGATTTTTTGTCGTGAAAATGACAGAGTATTCTCCCCGACAAAAAAGTTCAAGGCACGGATCATCAGAAACATTGAAATTGTCAATAATAAGCAGAATACACCTGTTGGCCGACAGTTCCCGTAGTTTCAGTAATTTCTTATCAAAATATTCCCTGTCGCTATCCTCAGGATAGTCCGATCTGCGCATGCCATTGATAAAAACGTAGTTGTCGTTTACAAACGTGTCCAGCAGACTTTTTTCAAACGGTATCCAAAGGACAGCGGAATATTCGTCTGCATGAAGCTCCGCATATTTTTTGGCAAGCTCACTTTTTCCTATTCCGCCGATTCCGACAAGCGAAACTTTTCCAAACGGTCGTTTCAATACGTTTTCGATTTCTTGAAGCTCCTGCTCACGTCCGATAAAATTTGCGACAGAAGATACCGGGGTGCTTAACAGCGGAACGGTGTGTTCTTCTGGATTCTTTGACATTTTTTCACTGATTCTGCTTTTTATCATGTCGGCAAGTTCGGCGATTCTTTCATCGAGGAGTGGTTTTGTCGCGTCAATACAATGTTTATTATTTAAATCGTATTCAAGGTCGCCGTTAAGCGCAAGAGAAGAATTTTCAATTATGAACGGTATGACGGGTTTCTTGTATGTCTGCGCAAGACCTTCCTCATTTGCAACATGTTCCGACAAAACAGAGTTGACACTTTGCACCAATACAAATACCTTGCTTGCGGCAATCGCATTTCGTATGACTCGCTTGTAATGTTCGCCGCCGCGTACTTCGTGCGTGCACATCCAGCATGTCAAATTATGATCGTCCGAAAGTTTGTGATAAATATCCTCGACTTTTGACTGATCCTTAAACGAGAAGCTGATAAAAACATCTGCCATAAGTATTTCTCCTTTTTTTGATTTTTTTTGTAGACAATATAGGGGGTGATACTTATTTATCATTTACCTTTTCGGATGGACCGAGCGGAAAGAATCCTTCGCGCCAATACAGCTCGGATATCTGCTGTAGACTTCAAGCGACAGATAAGTTTTCTGTAACGTCACCGTTGCAATTCGGTTTTTAGCAATCAACTTAACAAAGATACTTTTAGTGTTGCTTTATGTCTGTCGCTTTTTTGCTAAAAAAAATGTAAACGTATACTTTAATTTATGATAGTATACGCCTTTTTCGATAAAAAAGCAAGAGGAATATTGATAACTTATGAATTTTTTCTTCACCTATGGGAGAAATCATGCGTTATAAAAAAAGGCGTCGATGCGTTTCGAGGAACTGTAAGCCTATGGGGCGGTCTTCACCTTGAACACCGGCGTTCGATTGGGTGAACTGATCGGCCTGCAATGGAAAGACGTCAATTTCCAAAAGCATACCGTTCGGATTCGCAGAACGGCCGGCAGACTTTCCAAAGTCGCGGAGGACGGCAGCCTCGTGGCAAAGAGCGATATCGTGAAATCCACGGAAATCGTAGTTCGCACGCCGAAGTCCATTACTTCCAGACGCGAAATTTCGATGTTTGACCGGCTTTGGAATGGGCTGATGGAATACCGGGAACGACAACGGGAAATGATCGAGTCGCTGGGGAGCGATTATGACGATCAGGATTATATTTTCGGAACCACAATGGGAAAGGTATATGATCCGCGCGTCTACGAGGACTTGTTCAAGAGGTGCCTGAAATCGGCGGGGCTTGGGGATATCAATTTTCATGCCCTCCGTCATACGTTCGCGACGAGGGCATTGGAGGCCGGGATGGATATCAAGGTCCTGTCCGCCATCCTCGGTCACGCGCAGGCGTCCACCACAGGCAATATCAAAAATAGTCACACGCAAAAAATTTGATAGCCAAAGCAGCCTGATGGATGTAAAAAGCGCAGCCCACGGATTCACCTCGAATCCGTGGGCTGCTTGCTGGCATCTGTATGAGGGAGGTTTCTATAGATTGACAATCGTAAGAAGCTTCCTTTCAAAAATTTTTTCGAACTTTTCCGAAATAGGTTGAATTTATCCTACTTGTTGTGTATAATAAATATGGAGGTGTATACAAATGACAATCAACACGAACACGCTGGTTTCCATCACGGAAGCCAATCAAAACTTCTCCCGTGTCGCTCGGCTTGTTGACGAGAACGGCGCCGCAGTCATTCTCAAAAACAATGTACCGCGCTATCTTGTCGTGGAATTCGGGCAGGCAGAGTCCGAGCAGCTTGCCGCCGACGAGGACGTTATGGCGATTTCCAAGCGCCTGATCGAAAAAAATCGACAGGCTTATGAGGTGCTTGCCAAATGAAGCGGCTGACGAAAGAGCAGGTTCTTTTGCTCCACAGCGCCTTGACACAGGAGACGGGTGGAACCGACGGACTGCGCGACGAGGGGCTTTTGGAGTCTGCTTTAGAAACGCCGTTTCAGCGTTTTGGGGAAACCGACCCCTATCCATCCATACGGCAAAAGGCCGCGCGGTTGGGATTCGGTCTGATTCGCAATCACGCTTTTCTTGACGGCAACAAGCGGATCGGCGCGCACGCGATGCTTGTGTTTTTGTCGCTCAACGGAATTGAACTGACCTATACGCAGTCCGATCTTTCCGATCTGATTCTCGCCGTTGCCGCCGGTACGCAGAGCTTTGACGATATGGTAAAATGGGTCATTGAACATCAGGAATGAAAACGGCACAGTTAGAGTGAGGACTGCGCCGTTTTTATATCTTCTGCCGTATGCAGCTGAGCAAATAAAAAGAGATTAAATAATAAAAAGGGTTTTAATAAAAGGTGTGGTATACTATCTTCGCAGATTTGCAAAGCAAGTCCCAAAAGCTTCGCTTTTGCTGCGGGTTTACCGCAGGCTCGATATTGACGGCCTTGCAAAAATGCTCTTACAAGCAAGCATTTTTGCTTCGTGGGATAATCGTTCTCGGATTGGACCTCGGGTCAAAACGCACGCGCGCGGTCAAAACGGAAAAGTGTGCTATACTATACTCAGAACCGATCACTTTTGTTACGGAGGACGAAAAATGCAAGAGAATATTACCCTTTCCCCGGAATTTGAACGTCTGCTCGATCTGTTTCGCAGCGAGAGCGCCGGCGACCCGGCGGCACAGTGTGAGCTTGCGGTTATGCTGTTGAAAACCGAAACGCCTGAGAACAGAAGAAGAGCGCTTGTGCAGTTTCGGGATCTTGCCCACGGAGAGTACACCGTATCGCAAACAAACGCCCGGTTTATGCTGGGGGTATGCTATGAAAACGGCTTCGGCGTTTCAAAAAGCTATAAAAGCGCCGTATTATGGTACAGAAAAGCCGTCGGTAATATTTATAGAAACGATTTCATCAAAAACCCCGATCCCGTCAGCGAACGGGGCATCAAAAGACTTACCGAGCTGACCGAAGGCAGAGACTTTGACGAGGCGCTGGACGAGATCCTTTTTGACGAGACCTCGGACGAGAGCGTGGATTGCGTTACAGATTCGGCGGAAGCGGGCGATGTGGAATCGCAGGCGTACCTGATGGAGCTGTATGACCTCGGAACGAGGGACGTCCCGGAAGATAAACAAAAATCCATGTATTGGGCGCAAAGGGCCGCCGAAAACGGGAGCACAAAGGCGATGGAGTATGTGGCGGATCATTACTACAACGGTTTCCATGTCGAAAAGAACGTTCCTTTTGGGCTTTATTGGTACGAAAAGGCGTCACAAAACGGGTCGGATTCCGCCCCGGGTGCGATCGCGCATCATTTAGAAGCGCAAAAGCGTCATAAAGAGGCGGCAGCGTGGTATCGGCTTTACGCCGAGCGGCAAATCAAGTACCGCGACTGGCGGCTCGGCTGGGACAAAAACCAAAACGCCGTGCATACGAAGCGGAAAACAAGTTATTCCGTAAACCAGCTCAATCAAAAGGATGAGCATAACTTTTACAGCTTCTTAACCGACGCTCTTCGTTTCGATTCGCAGAAGGCGATCACAGCGTCGGGCACGTTTGAGGGCGGCGCGCTGATCGCGTTTTCGCGGCGGGGGAACAAGGGGCTTTCCGCGGAGGGGCTGGCATATTTCGCGGAGCGTTTCGGCGATCGGTGGGCGATCGGGCGGTTTTTTCACGCATCGCAGTATGGCAACGGAGGTCTCGTTTTTGACGAGCGATCTCTGTGCGTCAATCTTCCGGCAGCCTCGGCGGAAGAAGCCCTGCAAACGGCGGAGAAAATTTGTCGGCGCTTCCATCAAACCGGCGCGTTGGTAAAATTTTGCAGCACGGACGAGTTGTACATAATCCGGCGGCAGGGCGAGTGATCCGAACCTGCCGGCGGAGAAAAACAAAAAGGAGCGATCACAATGAAACTGAAAGACGTATCAACAAAAAAGTTGGTGGAGGAGCTGGCAAAACGGGAGGGTGTAGAGTTTCTTTCGGTCGAGCCCTACGAACCGTACAGCATCACTGCGGGTGGGCAGACGGTAAGCGACAGCGGACCGGTGGTGATTTTGCGGATCTGGGACTGAACAAAATGAACGACGCGACCGTGTGTCTGAACCCACAGTTAAATCGGGAGGATATTTTGACGCAAATTGATAAGGAATTCGGACTTAAAGGTCTGTCGTTTGTTTGCGTCAAAAGCGACGGCTCGGCGCACTATCGGGCAACGACGGAGGACGATGAAGAACATAATGATTTTCCCAATTAAAATAAAAAAAACAAGGAGAAATGAAAAATGAACAAAACCAATCACCCTGAACTTGAAAATCTGGTAGAAGAACTTGTATGCACTGCAAACACAAATATTGATAAAACCGAACCCGTCGTATCCGGATTGCAAACGATAGGCAAAAAACTATTGACAGAATACGAACTGAAAATCGATATAAACGGCAAAACAATAACAATTGAGCCTTTAAGGCTCGAACCGTATCTTTTTTGTAAGGGCTTTGCTGATAAATTTATGCATTATATTAAAGACAATATAAGATACTACGGCCCGAAGCAGCGAAATCGTTTCGGGAAGTTATACATTCATAGCGGGTATTCTGGGGTAGATCTTGTTTTATCAAACAATGAAAATTACGCATTTTCATTTTTAATAAAAAACTCCCGAATTTCGGTAGACGGCGAAATTGTTTTGCCTTTTACGAAACAGTACGGCGTAGCCGGATTGTTAAAAGACCACGGCGTTCCGATCGACTATGATGAAGTAGTTTTGTGCGCAAAAAAAGTTCCAAACAAATCTGTTGTTTTTCAAACAATAAGAAACGGGTTGCTTACAATCTCCGAGCGAGACGATTTCTCGAAAGAAGAGCAGGACAAATTTAATACGTTGTTGATTGCTTCGTTTATAGAGTTAAAAGAACATACTTCTTGTCAATTTGATTTTGAAACGGGTTACGGCGGGGATAGAGCAGTTGTTGAGTATTTGAAAAAATACAAAAAAGAACATCCCGAAACAAGTGTCGACGAACTGGATCGTATGCGAAAACAGTTATTTCCCAATGGCAGTAAAAGCGAATTTGTAAAGGAATTCAAAAACTAACATGCTCTGTTTTTCCTCTCTCTTACTCTCTACCCCCGCCTACGTGCAGGAGGCGGAGTGGCTGTTTGACGCGCTGGAAACCCAGGGCGTCGAATACCGTCTGCTTGACGGCACAAAAGATATCTGGTTGCGGGATTTTATGCCGGTGCGCACCAAATCGGGCAAATATATCTCTTTTCGTTACGAGCCGAGCTATCTTGCAGATAAGCCGGAGCTTCGCACGGATTTTCGGCGCGATATCGCCCCGCATTTTTTGCCAGAAAATCTCGTTTATTCCGATATCAATCTGGACGGCGGAAATATTGTATACTCTCCCTCGCGGGAAATCGCCGTCATCAGTGAGCGCATTTTTTCGGAAAATTCGAACGTTTCCCGCTCTTCGCTCGTCGGGGCGCTCGAACGGCTTTTGGATGCCCGGGTGATCATCATCCCGTCGCTTTCGTCCGACATGACGGGTCACTCCGACGGAATGGTGCGGTTCTTGGACGAGCACACGGCGCTCGGCAACGGCACGCCCTATCAAAACGGACTGGAGCAGAAAATCGCGCGGACGCTACAAGCGAACGGGATCGACACCCCCGATTTCCCATACTTTTCCTCGCCGAAAGACAGCGCCGTCGGCTGTTATCTCAATTTTCTGGAAACGGAAAAGGCGATATTTCTGCCGGTTTTCGGCGTGCCGGAGGATGAAATCGCCGTCAAGAGAGCGACCGAACTGTTTTCAAAGCCGGTCGTGCCGGTCATGCTAAACGAAATCGCAAAAGAAGGAGGCTGCCTGAATTGCATCAGCTGGGAATGGTAAACAAGGCGAGCGCGGACGAAAAAATAAAGCGCGTCTTGTCGGCGCGGAGAAGCTTTTATAATGCCGCCGCCGCGCTTTTGGAATGCGACGACGCATACGCCGCGCGGATCAAAACGGAGCTCGAACGGTTGAAGATTGCAAGGTATTTTCGTCCGTTTGCCGGCCTCCCCTACCTGTGCGAGGTCACGGCGGACGAAATCCAGTCGTATCTCGAAACGGCGCGACGGATCTATCTTCGGCAGGAGCAGATCGTAATTGATGCAAAAGAGAAGCTGTGCCGGATCGCGCTCAACCCGCGCGTCACGGCAAATATTCCGCTCGGGGATAAGGTCGCCGTCAAAAGCATCTTGATTTAAGATTGAAAGGAGTGCTCCGTTTTGGAGAAAAATCAAAACGATTTATTATGGACACGCGCGGATATTATCACCGATCGGCTTATTCTCCGCCCTTCGGACGACGCGCGCGACCTTGCGGATTATCTTTCCCATCTCGAAGCCGCGGATGAGTATTTTATCCAGTACGGCGAGGAACGCTCGGAAGCGCTGATCGAAGCGATCGATTTTCACACCGCGCCCGTGTGCTATTATACGGTTTTTCGAAAAGATACCGGCGTTATGGCGGGATACGTGGGCGTTATGCCGCTTCGGGAGCAAAAAGCGGGGGATCTGGAATTTTACGTCTTTCGGGAGTTCAGAAGAAACCGCTACGCTCACGAAGCGCTGACGGCGTTGATCAAGCGGTTCTTCGACGGCGGGCTGACCGATGAAAAGTACCAAACCGTTATTGCAGAGACCCTTGCGGAGAACGAGCCGTCGATCCGGCTGCTGGAATCGCTTGGATTCAAACGGGAAGCCGCCGGGTTGCGATTTCTTCTTTCCGACGCCGATGAGCAGCCGTCCGGTTACGGTATAGCGCGGTACGTACTGCAAAAATCATAGAGATTTCTTGAAAATATCGGAGGGGAACTCAAATGGATATTCGAAATACAAAAGAATATAAAGAGATGGGTTACGCAGTCGTTTCCTGCCCGATTTGCGAACGTGAAACGTTGGATTCTTATTGGATCTGCGAGCATTGTGGCTGGGAATACGACGGCGTCACGGATGAAGCCGCCTTTTCCGCCGCCAACGGCGCAACGGTCGGGGAATATCGGCTTCGGTATCAGGTACGGAAAGCGCTCCGGGAAAAGAAGGCCCGTGCGAGCCGGTCAAATTCCGAATCTGTCCTGTTCTCTCCGCACCCCAAACAGATCGTCGTGACCAAAAAAGAACTGCGTCGGCAAATGTTGCTCAATTTTGCAAATCCGAATAACCTTTTGCAGATTTTGGCTTTCGGTAAAAACCACCCGAAATTTGAGGAACGGTTAACGAAAGCGTGCATCAAGCTGCAAACGGCATCCTCCTTTATCTATCGCCGTAGGCAAGAAACGGGCAAGCTCTCCGAGCGGGAGTACGAACGGTATCTTTATGATTCGTACTGCGAAAATCCGGCGGAATGCCGCGTTCGGCTGGAGGAAATTTACAGGCGGGATGGGCTCGATCCGCGGGAAATATCGGAAGAATTAACCAATACGGTGTTTGAAAAATTCTGCGCCGTCAAGCGCTATACGCTGCCCATGATCGCCAATACGGCAGAGTACGCCTATTTTTCCTTTTTCCGACATATCATCCTGTTTGTCATCGAGCATGATGACTGCCAGGAGGTGAAAATTCTCGGCAGCTATCGCTGTCCCGATCTGCCGGGAATGAGCGAATGCGACGTGGATTTTGATTACTGACCTCTTAAAGCGCGTATTTGAAAGAATTTCGGAAAGAGGTTCGTTGTTAAATTGAAAGCGCAATCATTCCATAACAGTAAGGAGGACTTTCAATGAGAGAAAAAGCAAACGCACCACCCATGGATCGAGCAAAAAAGACGGCTGTCTTAGCTGCGGAGACAGTCACGGATGCAGACAATTTATGACGAAGATTTTATCGCGCACGTCATGGAAGAAGCGGACGATCGAAACGCGGAGATTCTCTCGGAGATTTTTCTCAAAAAGAAGTAATTTTGAAATCGTGTTGGACTTTTTTGTACTTTTTTGAAAACATCCCTCCCAGACCCCCGAAAAGAATAAACAAAAACGTCGCTTTTTGATAACAAAGCGACGTTTTTTGCGGAGAATGACCGCCATTTTTCAACTCTTATCCATCGTGGAGAATCCGAATTCGTTTATTTGCCGATGGAGCGCATAAAAGCGCCGGTAAGCGTTTCGTTCGGAAAACAATTTTCGGATCCCACTCCGCTCCGGAAACTGGATATGCGTGGTTTTTGGGGCAGTATAAAAAACAATTTTTGCCGGCTGACCATCCGCGTATCTTTCCCCTACACATGTTCCGGAGCCGCCGTGCGCTTCTTGGTAATTTGCCGCACATTCGAGAAAGGAAATGAATCCGCCCGTATAGCGGATCCCTTCGGGGGTAACGGATAGAACGTCACGATCCGTCAGGGCGATACAGTCAGAATGATCGATTTTCATGGATTGCCTCCTGCCGTTAAATAGGGGGGGTCAATTCTACAAAAAGGGGAACGGCCACAGATTACAAATGCACTGCGTTTTATTCTTCGACATATTTTCTGACAATTTGAACCATACCGGAAGAATCTTTTATAAACATACCATTAAAGCAGTATTTTTTATCCCAAGCTCTCACCTGAAAAGTCAGATTGCTGATATCGATAGACGGATAGCCAAAGTAATTTCGCAAACTATTATATGTAAGATTGTCCAGTAGGGCAGTTCTGATATCGCCCCCAAAACGATTGCGCCCGTTTTCATAGAACTCGATTGCTGCCGTTTCAGCGTTTGCAAAAGCTTTCACATACTTTATCAGTCGCTCTTTTCTGAAATGTGTACATGCTGTGTGGCGAAAACCAAACAATATATATCAAAGTCTTTTGGGTCATAATAAACTTTTATCAAATCATTAAACGCTTGATTTTTGATTTCTGCCCTTTCAGAATCATTTTCTGCATATAACTCTACTGTGTATTGAGGAAATAATTCCTTGAGAAATAATAGATGCATAGTTTTCGATCTCCCTAATCATTAAGCACCGCAATTTTGCATCAAAATTGCGGTGCTTATTTGGTTGCGGGGGAAGGACTTGAACCTTCGACCTCCGGGTTATGAGCCCGACGAGCTACCAACTGCTCTACCCCGCGATATGACGCGCCGAAAAGGGGCGCAAACCGGGAACCCGCAAACCTGCGGGAACCATGGGAAACCGGGAAAACCGGGAAATTTGGTGCCGGAGACCGGGGTCGAACCGGCACGAGGGTTGAATCTCACCGGATTTTAAGTCCGGGGCGTCTGCCTATTCCGCCACTCCGGCGTCCACAGCAGATATAGGATACCACATTCCCGTCCGTTTGTCAAGGGGTTTTTGAAAATTTCTCGCACGATCCCGCCGATTTCTTTCGTGCGGACGGGATTCGGAAGGGCGACCGGGTTCGCCGCGAAAAGGGGGTCGTATTGGGGGCCCGGAAAAAATTGTCGAAAAAAATTTCAAAAAATCACGCGGAACCTATTGACAATCGCGTGATTGTGTGCTATAATCCAAAGCAAGGATATGGAAAAGGGGAATCGTTATGGAAAGAACACTACCGGGAACCACCATAGAGATGCAGGCGCTCCGGCCGGACGCGGCGCGGGACCTGCTGGATACGCTGTTCCTGTCGGGCGGGCTGGTGCTTTCGCAGGTGACGCGCATGACGGGGCTTGCGCCGTATGAAGTGCAGAATTGGGTCAAGCGGGGGTTTTTGCCGCCGCCGGAGCATAAAATGTATAACCGAAACCAGTTCTGCCGCATCGTGACCATCAATATGCTGCGGGAAAGTATGCAGATCGACACGATCACGAAACTGCTTTCCTATATCAACGGGCATCTTGACGACGCGAGCGACGACATCGTCAACGATTCGGATCTCTACAATTATTATATCAACCTGCTGGCGGTCCTCGACGGGCATCAGCCGGACCGGGACGAGATCCGCACCCATATCCTTTATATCACGAGCGACTTCAAGGAACCGCGTCCCGGCGGGAAGAAGCGGCTCGCGCTGGTGCTGGAAGTCATGCTCTACGCCTACTATTCCGCGCAAATGCGGCGGCAGGCGGAGGAATTGCTGCAGCACCTCGATTGAAAAAAGACGAAAGGGGTTTTGAAAAATGACGGCTTGGTGGGAATCCCTCGGCACGGCGGGGCAGGTGTTCGCCTGCGTCGCGATCCCGGCGACCGTGTTTCTGGTCCTGCAGACCGTGCTGATGCTCATCGGCATCGGCTTCGACCACGACGCGGACGGCGCCGGTCACGACTTTGACGGTCATGATGCAGGCGGTCACGACTTTGACGGCGGTCACGATTTTGACGGCGCCCATGACATGGGCGCTCATGACGTAGGCGGTCACGACTTCGACGGCGCTCACGACATGGACGCGCACGAAGCCCTGCTCGAAGGGCATACGGCCGACCACCCGGATCACGCCGGTTTAGACGGCGGTCTGCGACTGTTCACGTTCCGGGGCATCATCGCGTTCCTGTGCGTGCTCGGCTGGGTCGGCGTGCTGTGCGTGCGGCTGGCGCTTCCGCTGCCGGTGTCGGTGGCGGTCGCGGCGGCGTCCGGGCTTGCGGCGATGGTGCTCATCGCACTGCTGTTCCGCTTCGTCTATTCCCTGCAGGCGGACGGCACGGAGAACATTCGCGACGCCCTCGGCGCGTCCGGCACGGTCTACCTGCGCATCCCTCCTGCGCGGACCGGGCGTGGTAAGGTGAATCTGCTCCTCGGCGGCCGTCTGGTCGAAAAGGACGCGGTCACCGACGAGACCGAGCAGATCGCGGACGGCGAACAGATCGTCGTCGTCGGCATCAGCGGCGGGACCGAACTCATCGTACAAAGAAAGATACAAAAATAATTCCCAAAACCAGAGGAGGAACCTATTATGCCTGAAACTGTTATCCTGTTGATCGTACTCGGCGTCTTGGCTTTTTCCGTCATCGTATGGGCGTTCTCGCGGTACAAGAAATGCCCGTCCGACAAGATCATGGTTATCTACGGGAAAGTCGGGAAGAACAAGGACGGCTCCAGCAAGAGCGCTGTCTGTATCCACGGCGGTGCGAAATTCATCGTCCCGGTCGTCCAGGCGTATGAATTTTTGGACCTGACCCCGTTGTCCATCACGGTGGACCTGAAGAGCGCCCTGTCGCGGCAGAACATCCGTATCAACGTGCCGTCCAGCTTCACGGTCGGTATTTCGACCGAGCCGGGCGTCATGCAGAACGCTGCCGAGCGTCTGCTCGGGCTGAAGCTGCCGGAAATCCAGGAGCTCGCGAAGGACATCATCTTCGGTCAGCTGCGTCTGATCATCGCGACGATGGATATCGAAGAGATCAACACCGACCGCGACAAATTCCTCGAAGAGGTCAGCCGCAACGTCGAAGTCGAACTGAAGAAGATCGGTCTGCGGCTGATCAACGTCAACGTGACTGACATCAGCGACGAGAGCGGCTATATCGAAGCGCTCGGTAAGGAAGCGGCCGCGAAGGCCATCAACGACGCGAAGAAGAGCGTCGCCGAAAAGGAGCGCGACGGCTCCATCGGCGAAGCGAACGCCAAGAAGGAGCAGAGGATCCAGGTCTCCGAAGCGGATTCCGTCGCGATCCAGGGCGAAAACGCCGCGAAAGCGGAGATCGCCATGTCCAACGCCGAACTGCGCGAGCAGGAAGCGAAGGCGCAGAAGATCGCTGTGACCGCCGAGAAGATTCAGGCGGCGAAAGCCCTCGAAGAGTCCTACGCTGCCGAAAAATCGGCGGAAATCGCCCGTTCCGAGCGCGAAAAGGCGACTTTGGAAGCCGACGTCATCGTGCAGACTGAGATCAAGAAGCGCCAGCTCGAACTGGAAGCCGAAGCGGAAGCCGAGCAGATCCGCCGCAAGGCGAAGGGCGAAGCGGACGCGATCTACGCCCGCATGGACGCCGAAGCACGCGGTATGCAGGAGATCCTGACCAAACAGGCGGCTGGTTTCGCGGAAGTCGTCCGTGCGGCGGGCGGCGACCCGGACGCTGCGCTGCGGCTGATGATCGCCGACAAGATGGAGGACCTCATGAAGGTGCAGGTCGAAGCCATCAAGAACATCAAGATCGACAAGGTCACGGTCTGGGACAGCGGTGCGAACGGCACGAACGGCAAAACTTCGACGGCGGGCTTCCTGTCCGGGCTGATGAAGTCCGTCCCGCCGCTGGAAGAACTGTTCAACATGGCGGGACTGTCGCTGCCGGAATACCTCGGCAAGCGCAAGGCGGCGTCCGCAGAAGCGCCTGAAGCGCCCGAAGTGTCCGCCGAGAGCGGGGACGTCACCGCATGAACGGTCCGACGCTTCCGCCGAAACGGCTGCTCGTCAACGCCGGTTATGCGCTCATCGTCCTGTTCGTATCCTTCGCGATCGCACAGGTCGTCGGCACGGTTTTCGGGTGGGTCCTCCACCCGGAAACCTCCGTGCAGGCGGATATGCGGTACAATTATAACGTCGCGTACCCGATCCGGGGGCTCGCGTCGCTGGCGGCGTACTTCCTGTCGCTCTGGTGCATCGGCAGGACGCACGCGTTCCGCGTCGCCTTCTCCTTGCGGGAAACCATGACTCGGTTCGATTTCCTCGTCGAGACCATCCCGGTGCTCCTGCTTTTGGAAGTGCTGTACTATCGGTTCGGCTGGTCGTACCTGCCGTCGTGGTACCTCGCGGGCGGGCTCGCGTCGCTGTTCGGCGTCATTTGTCCGGGCGATCTGTACAGCATGGGCTTTGGCGGGACGTCCATCGAGGGGATCATGGACATCGACGCGATCTCCCTGCAGTACTATCTTTGGCTGCAGGTGCTCGTCGACGTCGTCATCGCGGTCTGCGCGGTGCTGCTCCTTTGGAAAGCGCGTCGTTCCGGCGAACGCGCCGCCGCGGCTGCGCACGAACGCCAGCTCGCTGAAATGAAAAAAGAAAGTGGTATAGAATGAGGACCTCGCTGAAAAGCGTCGCGAATTGTTGCATTCTTTCCGATCGTGGAAACACGATCGGATTTTTTGCATAGAATCAATTTTCCGTGGAACACTACCCAAAAAAGGGAAAGGAACGGGAAAACGCATATGAATCGGCAATCGGAACACCCGACGGGGATCCTCGGCAGCGACGAAGTGCCGCTCGGGTTCGGCATGGCGCTCGCGCAGAACGCCAAGGCGCTCGAAGCGTTCGGACGCATGGACGAACGGCAGAAGCAGCGCGTCCTCTACGACGCGCGGCACGTCCGAAGCAGGGAAGAGATGCAAAGCGTCGTCGACCGCATCGGGGACCTGTCATGAAACGTGCATTCGCCCTCTTTTGCTTCCTCGCGCTTTCGCTCTCGGGGATAACCGTCTCCGCACTGCAGAACGTCGTCTCCCTCCGCAAGACCTACGAACTTTTGACCCCGGCGAGCGCCGGCTACCCCGACGAGGACTACCAGCTCACGAACGGGCGCTACGGCACGCCGGTCGCGACCGACACGGGGAGCAATTTCTACCGCAACCCGGAATACGTCGGGTTCCGCCGCGACGACGCGAATGCGGACGGCAATTTCGTGGTTCTGCTCGACCTCGGCGAGTCCCTGAACGACCTGACCGCCTTTGAGCTCAGCTACCTCAACGAGCCGTCCGTCGGCGTTTTTGCGCCGGTTCGCGTCGCCTTCTACGGCAGCGACGAGCGGGACGGGGACTTCGTTTTCCTCGGCGAGCGTACCGTTGACGAGCCGACCGACCCCGCTTCCACGGTCGCGGGCGTCGTCATCGTCGAGCCGGAGAACGCGTTCACCGGGCGGTATGTCATGGCGGTCGTGACCCCGCGTGCGACCTACGTTTCGGACGACGGAACCGAGCTGCCGGTCGTCTGGACCTTCCTCGACGAGCTGACCGTCCTGCAGGGGATGCGCCCGCTGCTTCCCGGCGAGGAGCCGTCCCCGGCGGCGGAAAATGTCCTCGCGTCGGTCTCGCCGGTCGTCGGCGACCGCGGTCTGGTGCTTTTGGCGGTGCTCGGCGCGTCCGCGTTTGCCGCTGTCGCGCTGCTCGGGCGCCGGCGAAGTTAGCGGTGTGTGAACGCGTTCCCTGCCACGAAGCAGAAGCAAAAATACAATAAAATAATGTTTCGGAGACGGACATGTGCCTGCTGGCTCCAAACACAACCGTGTTTGGAGCAAAACTCCTCAAGAGAAAACCGGCGAAGGCGGCGTCAGAAGTGGCGCAAGCCGAGCCGGTTTTCGACGAAAAAGGGGAATTGGGGGAAAAACGCAGAGCAAGGCGAAGCGCACGAAGGGCGCGAAGTCGCAGCGACTGTGTTTGTCCCCCAACATAAGTACGCCCGACGGGAAAAACCGCCGGGCGTAGGTTTTGCAATGTTGCGTACTTAGTTGAGTTCCGCGAAGTACTTGATGGTGCGGACCATCTGCGAAACGTAGGAGTTCTCGTTGTCGTACCACGAAACCACCTGCACCTGATAGGTGTCGTCGCCGACCTTGCTGACCATGGTCTGGGTCGCGTCGAACAGCGAGCCGTAGGTCATGCCGATGACGTCGGAGGAGACGATCTGATCGGTGTTATAGCCGAAGGACTCGGTCGCGGCGTTCTTCATCGCAGCGTTGACGGATTCCTCGGTGACGTCCTTGCCCTTGACGACGGCGACGAGAATGGTGGTCGAGCCGGTCGAGGTCGGAACGCGCTGGGCGGAACCGATCAGCTTGCCCTTCAGTTCGGGAATGACCAGCCCGATCGCCTTCGCGGCACCCGTGGAGTTCGGGACGATGTTCATCGCACCGGCTCTGGAGCGGCGCAGATCGCCCTTTCTCTGCGGACCATCGAGGATCATCTGGTCGCCGGTGTAGGCGTGGACGGTCGTCATGATGCCGGAGAGGATCGGGAAGTTGTCGTTGAGCGCCTTCGCCATCGGGGCGAGGCAGTTCGTCGTGCAGGACGCGGCGGAAATGACCGTATCCTTCGCGTTGAGGATCTCGTTGTTGACGTTGAAAACGATGGTCTTGGGCATCTCGAACTGGTCGGGGGCCTTCTTATTGGAAGCCGGCGCGGAGATGACGACCTTCTTGGCGCCCGCAAGGATGTGCTTGTTGGCGTCGGCGACGTCGGTGTAGAACCCGGTGCATTCCAGCACGACGTCCACACCCAGAGCGCCCCACGGGCAGTTCGCGGCATCCTTTTCCGCGTAGATCTTGATGGCCTTTCCATCGACGACGATGGAATCCTCGGTGCATTCGACGGTGTGCGCCGGATCCTTGCCGAACTTCCCGCAGAAACCGCCCTGCGCGGTATCGTACTTGAGCAGGTGCGCGAGCATCTTCGGGCTGGTCAGATCGTTGATGGCGACGACCTCATAGCCCTCGGCGTCGAACATCTGGCGGAACGCGAGACGACCGATGCGGCCGAAACCGTTGATGGCAACTTTGACAGACATGATTGTACCTCCAAAATGAATTTCTTGGTTTCCTTTTTTTACCATTCTATATTGTATACCAATTCCCGGAAAAAAACAAGGGTTTTTGATGAAATTTTCTCGCTTTTTTGCGTAAATTTCTTGTTCACCCTGATGAAAAGGGCGGTTTCACGCTTTCCCGATGTACGTCCGCACGCGCAGCGTCGCCCCGCAGCGTCTCGCGACGGCGTGGCAGAGCGCCAGGCGGTACTTGTCGAGCGTTTCGCCGACGACGGTCATGACCACGTTCGGCACATATTTCGTGCATTCCGCCGTGAACGCGAGCATTGCGTCGAACGCCTTTTCCCCGGCTTCCGGCCTGCAGAGCGCGACGTAGTCCGCCGCGTCCGGGGCGTTGAGGCTGACGGACACGCAGTCGAGCAGTCCCGCGAAGCGGGGGATGCTGTCGGCTGCGCCGTAAAGCATCGCCTGCCCGTTGGTGTTCAGCCGGATCGGCAGGGAATAGGTCGCCTTCAGCTTCGCGGCGACCTGCAGCAGCACGTCCATGCGCATGGTCGGTTCGCCGTAGCCGCAAAAGACGAATTCTTTGCAGGTTCCGCCCTTGCCGAGCAGGTCCTGCACGGCGGCGAGCACCTCCTCCGCGGACGGTTCATGGTTCAGCCACAGGCTGTCGCTCCCGTAGGCGCCGTCGCCGTTGTTGCGGATGCAGAACGTGCAGCGGTTGGTGCAGCGGTTGGTCAGGTTGAGGTAGATCCCATCGCCGACGCGATAGGCGTAGGTGTCAGCTTTCAATGCGAAACAGCCTCCTTGCGTTTTCTTCGGTCTCCCGCTCGGCGGTTTCAAACGGCACGCCCCGCACCTCCGCGAGCTTTTGCAGGGTATACCGCAGCATGCCGCTGTCGTTGCGTTCCCCGCGGTGGGGGACCGGCGTGAGGTAGGGCGCGTCGGTCTCGACGAGGTAGCGGTCGGACGGCACCCACGCGGCGACTTCCGGCGCCTGCCGTGCGTTTTTGAACGTCAGGACCCCGGAAAAGGAGAGGTACCACCCCATCTTGACCAGTTCCTTCGCCAGTTCGACCGAGCCGGAGAACGAATGCAGCACCCCGGTCACGTTCGGGAACTCCCGCAGGATCGCCAGCACGTCCCCGTGCGCGTCCCGGTCGTGGATCGAAACCGGCATGCCGGTCCTTTCCGCGAGCGCAAGCTGTGCGCGGAACGCGGCCTTCTGCGCGTCGCGGGACGGGGTCTCGTAGTGGTAGTCCAGCCCGATCTCCCCGAGGGAAACCACTTTCTGCTGCCCGAGCATGGTCTCCAGTTCCGCGAGCAGCGCAGGGGAGAGGGCTTCCGCGTGCTCCGGGTGCAGACCGACGGCGGCGTACATCCCGCCGTGCGCTTCCGCGAGGGCGATCGCCGCACGCGAGCTCGCGAGGTCGCACCCGATGGCGACGACGCCGGTGACCCCGCCCTGCCCGAACAGCCGTCCGAGCAGCTCCTCCCGGTCGGCGTCGTACAGCCGGTCGTCGTAGTGGGCGTGGGAATCGAACATCAGCGCACCCTGCTCCCGGCGGGGACCCCGTCGGCGAACAGCACCTTCACCCCGTCCGGCGTATCCGCCGCCAGCAGCATCCCCTGGCTTTCCACGCCGCGCAGCTTGGCGGGCCTGAGGTTGGAGACCACGACGATGTGCTTCCCGACCAGGTCCTCCGGCTTGTACCACTGGGAAATGCCGGAAACGATCTGCCGCGTCTCCGCGCCGAGCGAGACCTGCAGCTTCAGCAATTTGTCCGACCCCTTGACCGGCTCGCAGGAAAGCACCTCCCCGACGGTCAGCGCGACCTTCCCGAAGTCCTCGATCCCGATGACCCCCGGCACGCCCTCCGTTTCGGGTTTCTTTTCCGTTTTTTGGCTCTCCCGTTTCTTCGCCAGCTCCGCGAGGAACTTCTTTTCGTCGATCCGGGCGAACAGGATCGGCGCGTCGCCGAGCGTATGCCCTGCGCACGGGTAGTCGTAGGAGAACTTCCCGTCGCAAATTTCCGGCTTTTCCGCCGTCAGGATCCCGTCGATCCGTTCCGCCGCATCCGGCAGGAACGGGGACAGCATGAGGTTGCACAGTCGAATGCTCTCGACGAGGTTCGCCAGCACGTCGGCGAGTTCCTGCTTCCTGGATTCGTCCTTCGCAAGCGCCCACGGCGTGGTCTCGTCGATATACTTGTTGCAGCTCTTGAGCGCGAGGAACACCTGCGCGAGCGCATCCGCCGCACTGTATTCCTCCATGAGCCGATACGCGTTCGCCAGTTTTTCCGAAACCGACCGCTTGAGCGTTTCGGCGGCGGGCGCATCCGCCCCGCTGTACGCCGGGACGACCCCGCCGAAGTACTGCTTGACCATCGCGACGGTGCGCGAAACCAGGTTGCCGAGCGTATTGGCGAGGTCGGCGTTGGTCCGCTGGATGAGCAGCTCGTACGAGATGTTCCCGTCCTGATAGAACCCCATTTCGGCGAGCAGGTAGTACCGCACGGCGTCCAGCCCGAATTCCTCGATCAGCTCGTCGCCATAGAGCACGTTGCCCTTGGATTTGGACATCTTGTCCTGGTCGAACAGCAGCCACGGGTGCCCGAGCACCTTCTTCGGCAGCGGAAGCCCGAGCGCCATGAGGAAGATGGGCCAGTAGATCGTGTGGAACCGCACGATATCCTTCCCGATGACGTGCAGGTCCGCCGGCCAGAGCTTCTGGAACTGCTCCGACGGACCGTCCGGGTCGTAGCCGATGGCGGAAATATAGTTGTGCAGGGCGTCCACCCAGACGTAGACGACGTGCTTTTCGTCGAACGGCACCGGGATACCCCAGCGGAAGGTCGAACGGGAAACGCACAGGTCCTGCAGACCCGGGCGCAGGAAATTGTTGAGCATCTCGTTGCGGCGGGAGGCGGGGGTGATGAAGTCCTCGTGCTCCTCGATGTGCTTGATCAGCCGGTCGACGTACTTGGACATACGGAAGTAGTAGGCCTCCTCCCGCTTCTTCGCGACCGGGCGCCCGCAGTCCGGGCAGCAGCCGTCCACCAGCTGGGAATCCGTCCAGAAGGATTCGCAGGGCGTGCAGTAGTTGCCCTCGTAGAACCCCTTGTAGATGTCCCCCTGGTCGTAGAACTTCTGGAAAACCTTCTGCACCATCCGCACGTGGTCCTCGTCGGTCGTGCGGATGAATTTGTCGTAGCTGATGTGGAAATCGTCCCAGATGGCCCGGATCTGTCCGGCGACCTTGTCGACGTATTCCTGCGGCGTCACGCCGTTCTTTTTCGCTTCCGATTCGATTTTTTCGCCGTGTTCGTCGGTGCCGGTCAGGAAGAACACGTCGTATCCCTGCATTCGTTTGAACCTCGCGATCGCGTCGGAGAGGATCGCTTCGTACACGTTCCCGATGTGGGGTTTCTGCGACGTGTAGGCGATCGCGGTGGTCAGATAGAACTTTTCTTTCATCAAAACGTCATTCCTTTCGTATCCGTTTTCCGTTTGCGGAGTTGGGCAAAAAAATCGGTCAGCAGTCCGGCGCACTCGCTTTCCAGCACCCCGCCGGTCACGTCCGTGTAGTGGTTGAAACGGTAGTCCCGCAGGTCCAGCACGCTCCCGTACACCCCCGCCTTCGGGTCGCGGCAGCCGTACACCACGCGCGGGATCCGTGCGTTCAGGATCGCCCCGGCGCACATCGGGCAGGGCTCGAGCGTCACATACAGCGTGCAGCCCTCCAGCCGCCACGCGCCGGTCTTTCGGCACGCCCGGTCGATGGCGACGATCTCCGCGTGCAGCAGGGCGTTCCGCCGCGCTTCCCGCAGGTTCCGCCCGGTGGAGAGCAGCTCTCCGTCCTTCACCAGCACCGCCCCGATCGGGACTTCGCCCGCCTTCGCGGCGGCCTTCGCGCGGGAGATCGCGCGGCGCATCCAGCGCTCGTCCATCCCCGTCATGGCGCGAAATACAGCAGCCACAGGAGCCAAACGTATCCGGCGGCCAGCAGGTAGAGCGTGGGGTTGCAGAACACGATCTTCGCGACCTCCCCGCGCCGCGGGAGCAGCCGCTCCGCCGGCGTCGCACGACGCTTCGGGCATCTCCGCCGCAGCAGTTCCGGGTAGAGGTAGGCGGTAGCCGCTCCGAACCCCAGCAGCAGGAGCAGGCATTCGCCGAGCGTGAACAGCGCCGGGGAATCCTCCGGGAGCATCGAAGTCCAGTAGCCCGCGCAGGCGGAAAGCAGGTTGTTCGTGTAATGCAGGAGCACCCCGAACCAGATCGAGCCGGTCTGCACAAACGCGAACCCCACGAGACAGCCGAACCCGAACGCGAAGATGGACTGTGCCGGGTTGAGGTGCATCAGCCCGAACACGAGCGCACTCACCAGCACCGCCGGCGTCTTTCCGACCGCCGGGAGCAGCATGCGCAGCATCAGCCCCCGGAACAGCCCTTCCTCCAGCAGCGGCGGCAGTACCGCCAATTGCAGGAGGTGCAGCAGGAATCCCGGGACCGAGGTCGGCAGCGGGTCGCCCCCGGCCGCTTCAAACGGCAGGAGCAGGTCGCCGAACAGCAGCTGCACGACGAGGTTGAGCGCGTACAGCGCACCGATGCACATCGGGAGGAAGTAGAACGGGTACGGCGGCGCGCCGACCGGGCCGGCGAACGGGTTGACCGCCTTCCCGCGCAGCAGGCGGATCGTCCAGAACAGGAACAGCCCCGGGAACAATTGCAGCAGGACGTAGAGCGCGATATTCGCCAGTTCGTATTTCCAGTCGGTTTGGAACAGGTCCTCGCCGAACAGGGCGGCCAGCAGCCGTCCGCCGAACGCGGAGAGCAGCAGGTTCGTCGCCAGCATCAGCAGTCCCGCGAACAGCGCCGCCGTCACGGCGAACGTCGCCTGCCGCGCCGACGCGGCTTTATACGCCTTTACCGCCTCCCCGGTGCCTTGCACGCTTTTTCCCCTCCCGCTTCTGCCGTTATTTCTATTATTTTACCACAATTTTCAATAGTTGTCAATTGATAACGAAAATATTTTCAGTATGACCGTGTCTGTGTTACAATGATGTGTGACAAAAAGCAAAAAAAGAGTGGCGAATAGGAGAAACCTGTGGTAAGGTT
>CANRIX010000005.1 GCA_947630765.1 uncultured Clostridia bacterium
ACTTAACCTTACCACAGGTTTCTCCTATTCGCCACTCTTTTTTTGCTTTTTGTCACACATCATTGTAACACAGACAAGAAGAAATCGGGAAAAACCTTGCCGAAAGGGGTTGACAACCCGTTTTCGACGTGGTATAATAGAGAGCCGCTTGTGAGGAGGCTTTTCAAACTACGCGAAAAAGCGTATGCCCCCGGCAGCGAGATTTCCGGAAAGTGAGGGAAAGTTGAAATGTATGCAGTCATTCAGACCGGCGGAAAACAGTATAAGGTTTCCGAAGGCGATGTGATTTTCGTCGAGAAGCTCGGCGTGGAGGAAGGCAGCACCTACACCTTCGATCAGGTGCTTGCGGTTTCCGGCGCCGACGGCTTCAAGGTCGGTGCGCCGACTGTCGCGGGCGCGACGGTGACGGCGAACGTCGTCAAGAACGGCAAGGGCAAGAAGATCCATGTGCTGAAGTACAAGCCCAAGAAGAACGAAAAGAAGCACATCGGTCACCGCCAGCCCTACACCAAGCTCCAGATCCTTGCGATCAACGGCTGAGCGGGGCGCACCATGATCCGTGCGGAGTTCGCGAAGGATATGACCGGCTTTAGCCTTGCAGGGCACGCCGGTTTCGCCGACGCGGGGGCGGACATCGTCTGCGCCGCAGTCAGCGCGATGGCGAATCTCGTCTGCAACGCTGCGGAAGCCTTCGGCGCGAAGGCGGAAGTCCTTGCGGACGAAGCGGGCGCGGCGCTTTCCTACCGATTGACCGATCGGTGTGCGGAAGCGGAAACGCTGCTTCGCGCGTTCTGCGCGGAGCTGCGGTCATTGGAAGAGCAATACCCGGAGAACGTCCGGGTGCGCTGCCGGTGAGGCGGCGGGAAACGGTTTACAGGTCCATCAAATGAAAAGGAGTTGATTCTCATGCTTCGCTTATCGTTGCAGTTCTTTGCGCATAAGAAGGGCGTCGGTTCGACCAAGAACGGTCGTGACAGCGAGTCCAAGCGGCTCGGCGTGAAGAAGCAGGACGGTCAGAAGGTCGTCGCGGGCAACATCATCGTGCGCCAGCGCGGGACTTCGATCCATCCGGGCGAAGGCGTCGGACGCGGTTCGGACGACACGCTGTTCGCGCTCGTCGACGGCGTCGTCAAATTCAAGCCGATCGCCGGAGGACGGAAGAGCGTCTGCGTGCTTTCCGCCGACGCGAACTGAAAGCAACCGAAAACAGACGGAAAAATCGCCCTTTTCGCTAAGGCAAGGGCGATTTTTTGATGAAAACGGGAGGAACGCGCCATGTTCATGGATCAGGTGGAAATTTTTGTCAAAGCCGGAAAAGGCGGGAACGGCTGCGTTTCCTTCCGGCGGGAAAAGTACGTCTCGCACGGCGGGCCGGACGGCGGGGACGGCGGAAAGGGCGGGAGCGTCGTATTCGTCCCGGACGAGGGGAAGAATACGCTTCTGGATTTCCGCTACCACCGCAAATTCCTCGCCGAGGACGGGTGCGACGGGGCGTCCCGCAAGTTCATGGGGAAGTACGGGAAGGACCTGGTGATCCCGGTCCCGCCGGGAACCGTCATCCGGGACGCGGAAACGGGGCTGGTCATGCAGGACATGAGCGAATGCGAGAGGTTCGTCGCCGCGAAGGGCGGTCGGGGCGGCTGGGGCAACACCCATTTCGCCACGGCGACTCGGCAGGTGCCGCGATTCGCGAAGGAGGGGCTGCCCGGCGAGGAGCGGAAGCTGAAGCTGGAGCTGAAAATGCTCGCGGACGTGGGGTTCGTCGGCTACCCGAACGTGGGGAAGTCCACCCTGCTTTCGGTCATCAGCAGCGCCAAGCCGAAGGTCGCGAACTACCATTTCACGACGCTTTCCCCGAACCTCGGCGTGATCTCCGCCTACGGCAAGACGTTCGTCGCGGCGGACATTCCGGGGCTGATCGAGGGCGCGTCGGAGGGCGCGGGGCTGGGGCACGATTTCCTGCGGCACGTCGACCGCTGTCGGCTGCTGCTGCACCTGTTCGACGTTTCCGGCTCGGAGCGGGAGGACCCGCTGCAGGACATCCTGCGCATCAACGAGGAGCTGCGGAAGTACAGCCCGTCGCTGGCGTCCCGCCCGCAGATCCTTGTCGGCAACAAGCTCGACCTCGGCTACGACGAAGCGAAGCTCGCGGAGATCCGCGCCTACGCCGACGCGCAGGGGTGGGAGCTCCACCTGATCGCCGGGGAGATCCGCGAGGGCGTGGATGAGCTGATGCTCGCGACCGTCCGCCAGCTGGAAAAACTGCCCCCGATCAAGGTCTACGAGCCGGAATTCACCCCCGAGGCCCCGAAGCGGGAGGACTACCGGGTCGAGGTCCGGCGGAGCGGCGACCTGTTCGACGTCACGGGCGAATGGATGGAAAAGCTTATCGACCGAACGGATTTCGACAGCTACGAGTCCCTGCAGTACTTCCAGAAGGTCCTGCGGGAGAAGGGCGTCATTCAGGCGCTCGAGGACGCGGGCGTCGACGAGGGGAACACCGTGCGGATGTACGGAGTGGAGTTCGATTTCGTGTTTTAACCGTTCGGGACCGTCTGGTCCTCGAACACGGTTTCGATGACCTTTTCGCAGCAGTCGGGCGAGTAGCGCCAGTAGTCGAGGTGGGTCGCGTCGGGGTAGCGGTAGGCGTTCATCACGCCGTCCCCCTCGCACACGTCGATGATCGCAAGCTTGACCTTCATCTTCTGCGGCAGGATGCTTTTGATGTAGACGGCGGCGTGCTGTCCGGCGCGGACGTCGGCCTTGTATTCGGCGAGCCCGGCGAGGTTCGGGGTCAGTTCGACGAAGATGCCGTAGGATTCGACGCTGCGGACGATGCCCGCAGCGGTCTGCCCCGGGGAAAAGGCGGAAGCGTTCTCCTCCCAGGTGCCGAGCAGCTCCCGATGGGAGAGGGTGATGCGCCCGGTCTCGTCGGCGGGACGGCGGATGACGGCGCGGATGCGCTGCCCGACGGCAAACCGCTCGCGGGGGTGGTTGATGCGGGAAACGGACATGCAGTCGATCGGCATGAGCGCGACCAGCCCGCAGCCGATGTCGCAGAACGCCCCGAACGGGTCGAGATGGGTCACCTTCGCGTCGATGACGTCCCCGGCGGACAGTTTTTCGGCGTAGCGGTGGGTGCATTCCCGCTGGGCTTCCCGGCGGGAGAGGATCGGGACGGTCCGCCCCTCCCCGTCGGTGCGCAGGTCGGTGACGCGGAAGCAGACCGGCTTGCCGACCCGGGAAAGGATCGCGATGTCCTTGACCTCCGCGTCCTTCGCGTAGACGCATTCCTCCCGCGGCATGACGCCCCGGAAGGGACCGACGGCGACGTGCAGATTGCGGTCGCTGTCGCAGAGGAAGCTGCGCCCTTCGAGGATGACGCCGTTTTCCATGGCGGCGCGCAGACCCTCGGCGCTGGAGGTATAGAAGCGGTTCTCCTCGGTTTGCAGGAAGCCGCCTTCGCAGACATAGGGGTGGTCGAGCTGTTTCATGTTCGGTCGTTCCTTTCGGGCGTGTCCGGCGGGCGGACGGCGCCGTAGGCTTGTTTCGTTTGTATTGCATTGTATGAAAACGGGGGACGACGTATGATAGAAAAGCTCCGGGAAATCCAAAAAAGGTACGACGAGGTCGCGTCACAGCTTGCGGATGCGGGGGTCGTGTCGGACATGGAGCGCTACAAAGCGCTCGCGAAGGAATACAAGGAACTCTCCCCGCTCGTGGAGAAGTACACGGACTACCGCAAGGCGGAGGACGACCTGCGGGAAGCGGAGGAGCTGCTCGGCGAAAGCGACGCGGAGCTGCGGACGCTCGCGGAGGAGCAGGCGGCGGACGCGCGGACGCGTATGGCGGACCTGCAGGACGAGCTGAAGCTGCTTCTGCTCCCGAAGGACCCGGACGACGACAAGGACGTCGTCGTGGAGATCCGCGCGGGCGCCGGCGGGGAGGAGGCGGCGCTGTTCGCCGCCGTGCTGTACCGCATGTACAGTATGTACGCGGACGCGCATCGGTTCGGGTTCGAGCTGGCGTACTGCAGCGAAACCGAGCTCGGCGGCATGAAGGAAGTGTCCTTCCTGATGAAGGGCGAGGGCGTTTATGCCCGCATGAAGTACGAAAGTGGGGTGCATCGCGTCCAGCGGGTGCCGGAAACGGAATCGCAGGGGCGGATCCAGACCTCGACGGCGACGGTGGCGGTGCTGCCGGAATCCGAGGAAAGTTCCTACGAGCTGAACATGGAGGACCTCGAGATCACGACGCACAAGAGCTCCGGCGCGGGCGGACAGCACGTCAACAAGACAGAATCCGCCATCCGCGTCCTGCACAAGCCGACGGGGATCGTCGTGGACTGCCAGAACGAGCGAAGCCAGGTGCAGAACAAGGCGAAGGCGATCGAGATCCTCAAGGCGAGGCTTTCGGCGATGGAGAAGCAGAAGGCGGAGGAGGCGCAGTCGACGGCTCGCCGCAGTCAGATCGGCACCGGCGACCGTTCCGAGCGGATCCGGACGTACAATTACCCGCAGGGGCGCGTGACCGACCACCGCATCGGGCTTTCGCTGTACGACCTGCCGTCCTTCCTCAACGGCAACCTCGACGCCATGATCGACGCCCTCGCGACCGCCGACCGCGCCGCGAAGCTGGGCAAGAGCGAATAGAAGAACGAATAAAAGAAGGGACGCCTGTGCGGGCGTCCTTTTTTTGGGGGAGTGAGGAGGAAGCCGGTGTTTTTACAGAAATGCGGAAAAAAGAAGCGGCAAGCCAAAAGGGCTTGTCGCGACGTAGTGAAGAGTGAAGAGTTAAAAATCGGCAAGGTTCGGAAGAACCTTGCCGATTTTTGGAAGGACAGACCAAAATGGACGCCTAATTGCATAAGAGTGAACCCGCGCTGTGGACGATAAATATGGGGCCCCCGCAAAGTCGCAAGACTTTGTGGGGAAAAGGAGGAGCAAGGAAGCGGGCGGATGATGCTTTTTTTGCCGTAGGCATAAAAAAGCGTCGGAGCAAAGCGAACTTCGCTCCGACGTGGCCCGCCCTGGGGGACTCGAACCCTCGGCCTTCAGAATCGGAATCTGACGCTCTATCCAACTGGGCTAAGGGCGGATCTGAAAGAGTTTTTCCCTGACCGAACGGTGGTCGGGTTGGTTTTTTGAAACGTTATTTCTTGCCGAACCGGGCGGCGAAGAAGTACATCGCCCAGAACAGGCAGGAGATCAACAGCAGGCTCCCGCCGAGCAGCAGGGTATACAACCCGTTCAGCGAGGAAGCGCTCACGTCCCGCACAGCCTGCACGGTTTCATACGTCAAAACCGACGCGAACGGCGGCAGCAGGCAGCTCAGCGCGTCCAGCGCGACAAAGCGGCGGATCTTCAGGCGGGTCTTGCTCGCCCGCAGGCACACCAGCGTGCACCAGAACGGAAGCGTATACAGGCAGCCGACGAGCAGCGTCGTGCCGTACAGCCATACGAGCGGGTCCCCGTCCGTATCACGCGAAAGCATCAGCAGCACCAGCACCGGCAGCAGCAATTCCCCGCACGCCTTGCAAAGCAACGCACGGCGGCCGTACAACCGGGCGAGGCGCCCGTCCGACTGCGACACGGCTTTACGGGCGGGACAGGATCCGCAGGGTGCGGATGCGCTGCTCCTCCAGCGGGCGGTCGGAACGGTCGGTACGCGTTTCCGCGATGCGGTCGATCACGTCCATGCCTTCCGTCACGCGACCGAACGCCGCATATTGACCGTCGAGGTGCGGGGCGTCCGCGTGCATGATGAAGAACTGGCTCCCGGCGGAGTTCGGATCCATCGTCCGCGCCATGGAGAGCACGCCGCGCGTATGCCGAAGCGGGTTGTTCACGCCGTTTGCGGCAAATTCGCCCTTGATCGTATGCCCCGGACCGCCGGTCCCGGTCCCGGTCGGGTCGCCGCCCTGGATCATGAACCCGCGAATAACGCGGTGGAAGATCAGCCCGTCGTAGAAATGCTTCTCGCAGAGCGAAACGAAGTTCGCGACCGTCAGCGGGGCTACCGTTTCGTCCAGCTCCAGCAGGACCTTGCCGCCGTTTTTCATGGTCAGTTCGGCTGTGTACATCGCTTTTCCTCCGTTTTTCGTCAATCCGGCCTGCCCGGCAGGACCTTCGCTTCCGTGATGGTGATGGTTTGGTTCGGGCGCTCGGTCTGGGCGTTCGTTTCGACCGCCGCGATCGCGTCGACCACGTCCATGCCGCTGTAGACCCAGCCGAACGACGCGTATTGCCCGTCGAGCTGGGACGCCGTCGCGTCGCTCAGGCAGATGAAGAATTGGCTCGAGCCGGAATTATTGTCGCCGCTCCGGCGCGCCATGGAGATCACGCCGCGCTTATGCGGGATGGGGTTATCGTATCCATTGGACAGGAATTCGCCCTTGATCGGGTCGCTTCCGCCCGTGCCGTCGCCCTTCGGGTCGCCGCCTTGGATGACGAAATTCTTCGAGATGCGGTGGATAGTCAGCCCGTTGTAGAAGCCGTCCTCCGTCAGGTCGACGAAATTCTGCACGGTGACCGGCGCTGCCTCCGGCGCAAGCTCCAGCACGATATCCCCGAACCCGTCGAACGACATCTGCACATAAACGTGCGACGCGTCGCCGGTCGGCTCCTCCATTGGCGAGACCGCACCGCTTGCGGCGGAACTGCTTTCGCCTTCGCCGCCACGCGTCAGAAGCACCGCCGCGATGACGCCGCCGATCAGCACGACCGCCACGGCGAGAATGACGAGGATCACGCCGATCGACGCGCCGTCGTTTCCGCTCTGCTTCTTTTGCGGTTTGCCGGACATTCCACCGTCACCCTTTCCTTCGCTTGCTTCCGTCATTATAGCACGTCCGCGTCCGATTGTCAAGGGGTTTTTGCGAAAACACCCGAAAATCCCGACGCGGAAGCTCCGTTTGCTCTTGCATTTGCGGGCGAGATATGGTATACTGTACCGTGATCGGAAGAACTGCGAAAGGCGTGTAACGGTATGGAAAGAAAACGGATACGGACGGGGCTGCTCGCGCTGACGCTGCTGCTGTGCGGGTGCGCCGGCGCGGAGCGGACGGAATCGTCGTCCGGCGGGGAATCGGCGGAAAGTTCGTCGTCGGACGCGTCGAGCGCGGAGACGGTCAGCTTCTCCTACGACGGAACAGAGGCGTTCGACAGCACGACGTTCTCCAACGGCGACGGGAAGATGGGGGACGCGGACGGACCGGCGTACTGCGTGTATTCCGTGCAGGGGACGCAGGGCGCGGAAATGGAAATCGAGCTTTCGCAGGCGGAGGTCAGCATCTACCGCGAGGACGGCAGGCATATCAACGCGTACGTGTTCCTCGGCGCGGACGTGTACGACCCGGACGGCGGCTACTGGATCAACTGCGCCGACGCGGGGCTGGTGTATTCGGACAAGGCCGGCTGGCACGTGTTTTACAACCTTTACAGCGTCGCGGACCCGGAAAACACGCCGACGTGGTACGAATCCGCCCGGCACCTGCGCCCCGACCGCGACTACCGGCTGACGCTGCGCAGCGACGAGAAGGACGGGGTCGCCGTGTTGACCGTGACGGACCTGACGACCGGAAAGGCGGCGGACCGGGCGACGTTCGAGCTGCGCGGGGCGAAGGCGGACGGGTCGAACACCGCCTACCTCACCGATTTCGCGCTGGACTACCCGGACGACGTCAAGCAGGGGCCGGACGGTGCGCCGTCCGACGACTGGGTACAGATCACGCTCGGCAACACCGATCGCGGGCTGTATCTGCGCAACCTGCGGGTAAAAAACTGCGGACTGCTCCGGGACGGGCAGACGGTCGGCTGGTCGGAAGCGCTCACGGCGAACCGTGGGATCTGGCCGGACGCGTCGATACCGATCGGGTATCCCTGCGCCGCCGTCCGCTGCGCCGACGAAAATTTTTCGTACATCGTCGATCTGGACATGAACCGCTGACGGCGAAAAAGAGCGCCCGGCGGCCGAAGCCGCCGAAACGCCCCGTTCGGCGTGTCTGTATCCTTACAGGAACTGCTTGAGGACCTCGACGTTGCGCTCCTGCGCGGCGAGGAAATCGCCCGCGAGGGATTTGGTTTCGGGCGGGGTGTCGGGGTGCTGCTTGAGGGCACGCGTGACGTCGACGATGCCCATGGTGCTGCCAAGCAGGAGCATCTGGGCGAGCTTCGACGTGTCGTCGCCGCTCATGCGGATCATCGCGGAGGCGCGGATCTTGGCGAAAGCGCCGATTTGTGCGGCGGGTCCGCCGTTCTGCTCCTCGGCGGCGGTGTAGAGGTTGCGGTAGTCGGTCTCCTGGATCGAAAGCTCCTGCCGGAAGCGGCGGTCGGTGGACATCCCGCGCACCTTCGGGAGCGTATACAGCCCGGTGCGGGCGTTTTTGTGCAGCTTTTCAAGCACGGGGTCTTTCAGCATACGGTGGGAACACCTCCTTTTTTGCTTTTAGTATGCGCGAAAAGTCCGAAAAAAATGCAGAAAAATTTTACAGAGCAACCGCTTGCGCTTGACGCGGTTTTCTGCTATACTATATAAGGAATGGAAGGAACAGACCGAAAGGACGTGAAAGAGCGGACATGAGAGATTATAAGCAGATGCAGGAGATCCAGCGCCTGCGCGAGCAGGCGGAAAAGGAGGAAGCGGAACGCGCAAAAACGGACGAAAGCGGCGAGGAAGCCGCGCCGGAACGGGAAAAGGACCGCTACAGCCACCGCAAACCGGGGTTCAAGGGTTGGGTTTCCTATTTGTTTGAATACTATCGCTGGCCGATCGTCATTTGTCTTGTGATCCTCGTCGGGATCGGGGTCGGCGTTTCGCAGATCCGCGACGCGGCGAACCCGGACTACGCGCTTTTATACGTCGGTCCGCCGTACCTCGCGCCGAATTACGAGAAGCAGCTCGAAAGCACGCTCGCGGATTTGAGCGGGATCGAGGACCTGCCGGGCGACTGCAACGGCGACGGGGAATACAAGGTCCGTTTTCGGGACGTCACCGTCTCGATCGTGACCGACGCGGAGGGCGAAAGGCTTACCGTCGACGAGGGGAATACCGCCCTCGGCAGCTATCATACCGAGCTGACCGCCGGGGAAGCGATGCTCTACTTCCTCGAACCGACCTTTTACTGGGACGCGAAGTCCGCTGGCGTTCTGCAGCGCATCGCGGACATCAGCGAGGAATATGCCGCGAAGAGCTTTGACGGATATGGCGTATATTTGGGCGACCTGGACGCGTATGCGCTCGACGGGCTTTCGCGTATGCCGGCGGAGACGGTGGTCTGCCTGCGGCGGTCGCCGGCGGACGAGGATCTGAACTACGGTCGGGAAGAGGACGAATGGACGTATCACCGGGACCTGTTCCTGCGGCTGCTCGGGTATGACGACGGCGCGGCGGACGTGGTGAACGCGGGAAGCGATGCGGACGTGACGCTGTTGGTCGTGTGCGAGTCCCCGGTCTGCCGGAGCGTGCGCCGCCCGGTCGACGAGGCGCTCTCGAAGCTTGTGCGCGACGGGAACGGCGACGGGAAGCGGGTCGGGCGAATGGAAACCATTCTGCGGAGCGGTTCGGCGGCGGCGCGGGAGCTGCAGGCGAAGGAGGTCCGCACCGAGCTCGTGACCGGGGACAGTATGCTCTGGCTGCTCGACGAGGAAGCGTATACGTACGCCAAGGAGCGCGGACTGCTCGCGGAGCTGCCGACGGAGCTCGCCGAACGCGAGACCGCCGTCGACGGGCTGGCGGTCAAGCTCTACACGCTGGATTGCTTCGGGAAGGAGGGCTTCTGCGGGCTGCACGGGAGCGCCTACCTCTGCCTGCGGCGGGACCCGGCGGCGGAAGCCGAGCCGTACGGACGCACTTCGGAGGCGTACGAACGGGCGAAAGCCGTCTTTTTGGAGCTGGCGAAAGAGAAAAAATAGGTTTTTTCGGGCGGATATGAAAAAAAGGGTTGCAATTTGAAACGGAATCTGTTATAATGGAATCCGTTGAGTTCCGCCGCACGGCTTTGTCCCCGCGTCGCCGGACGGCGGGAACGCGACCGTTTTTCCATCGCAAAGCCCTTTCGGGGAGCATTTTTTGACCCAAGCGGAACGAATCGGAAAAATCCGGAGGATAAAAGGATATGGCATCGAATTACAAGCAAAAGCAAAGAAAAAAGCTGATCGTCGCGATCGTCTGCTGCGTGCTGGTGCTCGCGCTGCTGGCGGCGACGTTGATTGTCGGGCTGCTGCACCGCTCGTCCACCGCGTCGCAGTTCGCGGACCAGGATTTCGCGACCGCGATCGCGCAGGCGATGGACCTGTCGTCCCGGTACGACCTGAAGCAGGAGGACCTGGATAAGGTCGAGGGCCTGGTCTATTTCTGGGACGTCGGCATCAGCGACGATTATGCTTCGTCCTATGCGTACCCGGTCGTCATGCTTTGCGACGGGGAATACACTGACGTGCTCATCGAGCAGAGCGACCCGGATTACGAGGCGCCGGAGGACCAGACCGAAACGCCGGATTACAGCGAACATATCACGGCGGTCCCGTACGTTCTTTCCGACCCGAGCGACCTGAACCTGTTCCCGAACCTGCGCCTGCTGCGGATGTTCGACATCACGGAGCTGAACCAGATGTCCCAAAGCTGCCAGACGACGCAGATCTATGCGATGTACAGCTCGGGCATTCAAGGCTACAGCATGGATACGCTGATTTCGGCGAGCCGGCTGAGCAAGCTGACCAGCCTGAACCAGCTTTCTGCGCTGACCAAGTTGGAGCAGGTCTCGCTTTGCTACACCGGCATCCGCTCGCTGGAGGGGATCGACCAATTCCCGAATCTGACCAAGCTCGATGCGACCTATACCTCCCTGACCGACCTGACCGGGCTTGAAACCGCGACGGGTCTGCGGACGCTGGGGCTGAGCAGCCTGAACGTCCAGCCCGCGAAGGCGGAAACCGACGATACGTCGTCGGATACTTCTTCGGAAGCGTCTTCCGACGCGTCGTCGAGCGATACCTCGTCGGACACTTCCTCGGACGACGACGAGGAAGCGGAGGAGGAAGAGGAGGAGCCGACCTTCAACGAAACCGGGCTGACGGCGGAAAGCCTTGCGATCGTCGCAAAGCTGCCGAACCTCGTCTACCTCGACGTGGCGTACAACAACATCGACGACCTGTCGCCGCTTTCGGCGATGAACAGCATCAAGTACCTGTCCGTCGCGAGCAACCCGATCACCTCCCTCAACGGGGCGGAGAATATGAAGGACCTGAAGGTGCTGTACGCCTCCGGGTGCCTGCTGAACGACGTTTCGGCGGTCGACGGCTTTGAGAAGATCGAGAACGTTTATCTCGCCAGCAATAAGCTGACCGATCTGTCCGCGTTCAAGGCGGCGACGGCGGTCACGTCGCTGGACGCGTCCGACAACGAGCTGACCGACGCGAGCGGGGTGTCCGGCATGAAGGACCTCGAAACGCTCAACCTGTCGGACAACAAGCTGACGGCGGTCCCGGACCTGTCGGCGCTGACGAAGGTCACGTCGGTCAACCTGTCCGAGAACCAATTGACC
Source organism: uncultured Clostridia bacterium (assembly GCA_947630765.1). Taxonomy (GTDB): domain Bacteria; phylum Bacillota; class Clostridia; order Oscillospirales; family CAG-382; genus Coliplasma. The sequence goes on from CANRIX010000005.1 coordinate 11,543, forward strand.
GACGCGAGCGGTCTGGAAAAGTTTGACCCGACCGATTATGAGGTAGAGGAGCACGAGGACGAGGACGGCGAAACGCATACCGACGCGCCGACCGTCACGCTCAACCTTTCCGCGAACAAGCTGACGTCGCTCAAGCTGACGGCGAGTATGCTGACGACGCTGAACGTTTCGGACAACGCCCTCGGCGAGGACGGCGGGACGCTGGTGTTCGACGGGTGCGACGCGCTCGCGAGCGTCAATATCAGCGAGAACGACAAGCTGACCGAGGTGCCGAGCCTTTCGACGCTGAAAGCGATGACCACCCTCAATGTGTCCGAAACCGGGCTGACCGCTCTGCCGTCGCTGAAGGAGCTGGAGAGCCTGACGAGCGTCAACCTGTCCAAGACCGCCATCGAGTCCCTCGCCGGGCTGGAGGGCAACGAGTCGATCACGACCCTGACGCTGACGGAATGCGAAAAGCTGGCCGACATTTCCGTCCTGTCGTCGCTGACGGCTCTGACGACGGTCGATCTCTCGAAGAGCACCGCCCTGACCGACGATTCCATCAAGGAAGCGTTCGGCACGGCGAAAACCGACGACAAGGACGCCGACCTGAAGTTCGACGCGACCAAAAAGATGACCGTCACGCTGACCGGCTGCACCGGGGTGGAGCATCCCGATGACGTGTACAAAGTGTTCGACGAGTACGGCAATATGACCGTCAACAAGGACGAGACGAAATAAGGAAAGGACGGTCGGGCCATGCCGGATCTGCTGGTAAAACTGTACGACCTGCCGGACGGACGCGCGACGTACGAACGGCTGGAGCGGGACGGAGTGCGCCTGTTCCGCCCGATGACGCCGAACCGCGACAAGGTGCTGCAATGGATCGAAGCGCAGTTCGGGATCGGCTGGGCGAGCGAAACGGCGACGGCGTTTGCGCATACGCCGGTGTCCTGCTTCGTCGCCGTGGAAGCGGAGACCAAGCGGATCCTGGGCTTTGCCGCCTACGACTGCACGGCGCCGGATTTCTTCGGACCGACCGGCGTGGACGAATCCGCGCGGAAGCGCGGGATCGGGGGCGCGCTGCTGCTGAAGTGCCTCGAAGCCCTGCGCGAGGAGGGGTACGGATACGCCGTCATCGGGTCCGCCGGGCCGGTGGACTTCTACCGCAAGGTGTGCGGTGCGGAGGTCATCCCCGAAAGCTCGCCGGGCATCTATAAGGACCTGCTGTAAGAGATTCTATCAGAAAGAAGCAATTTCATGAACCAGACAAAACTGCGCGCCGGCGTCGTCGGCGCGACCGGGATGGTGGGGCAGCGGTTTCTGACCCTGCTCGCCGATCACCCGTATTTCACCGTCACGGCGCTTGCCGCGAGCGCGTCCTCCGCCGGAAAACCGTACGAGAAGGCGGTCGAGGGGCGCTGGAAGCTCGCCGAGCCGATGCCGGACTGCGTAAAGGGCATGGTCGTGCGCGACGCGAGCGACGTCGAGGGGATCAAGCCGTTGGTGGATTTCGTTTTCTGCGCCGTCGATATGCCCAAGGCGCAGGTGCGCGAGCTGGAGGAAGCCTACGCGAAGGCGGAGATCCCGGTGGTTTCCAACAATTCCGCCTGCCGTGGTCTGCCGGATGTGCCGATGCTGATCCCGGAGATCAATTCCGCCCACACGGCGGTCATTGCGACCCAGCGCAAGCGGCTCGGCACGACGCGCGGCTTCATCGCCGTCAAGCCGAACTGCTCGATCCAAAGCTACGTCCCGGCGCTCACGCCGCTGCTGTCCTACGGGGTCGAAGCGGTCAACGTGACCACCCTGCAGGCGATCTCGGGGGCGGGCAAGACGTTTGACACGTTCCCGGACATCCTCGACAACGTCATCCCGTACATCGGGGGCGAGGAGGAAAAGAGCGAGCGCGAGCCGCTGAAGATCTGGGGCAGCGTGCGGAACGGTGAGATCGTCCCGGCGGAAAAGCCGGTCATCGCGGCGACCTGTACGCGTGTGCCGGTGCAGGACGGGCATTTGGCGGTGGTTTCGGTCAAGTTTACCGACAAGCCGAGCCGGGAGCAGATCCTCGCGGCGTGGAACGCGTACAGCGGGGAGGCGCAAAGATTGCGTCTGCCGTCCGCTCCGGAGCAGTTTTTGACCTATTTTGACCAGCCGGACCGTCCGCAGAGCCGTTTGGACCGCGGTCTGGCGCGCGGCATGGGCATCGCGGTCGGTCGCCTGCGGGAGGACCCGCTGCTGGATTGGCGGTTCGTCTGCCTGTCGCACAATACGCTGCGGGGCGCGGCCGGGGGCGCGGTGCTGTCCGCCGAGCTGCTGTATCGGCAGGGGTATCTGCAGCCGTCTGCAGAAGCGTAAAGCCGGTTTGCCGCGTGCATGGCGCGGCGTCGGCGCTTTCGATGGTTTCGCGGGAAGGGCGCCGGAAACGGACCGCCCTTCCTTTTTTCACACAGGAAAACCACATACGGAGAGGGGAAACACGCATGAAATCGGACATTCAAATCGCGCAGGAAGCCACGATGCTTCCGATCGCGCAGGTCGCGTCGCAGATCGGACTGCAGGAGGAAGAACTCGAACCCTACGGGCGTTACAAGGCAAAACTGCTCCCCGAAGCCGTCGAGCGGCTTGCGGACAAGCCCGACGGGAAGCTGATCCTCGTCACCGCGATCTCCCCGACCCCTGCGGGCGAGGGAAAGACCACGATGACCATCGGACTGGGCGACGCGCTGCGTCGGCTGGGCAAAAGGACCGCCATCGCCCTGCGCGAACCGTCGCTGGGGCCGGTGTTCGGGCTGAAGGGCGGCGCGACCGGGGGCGGATACGCGCAGGTCATGCCGATGGAGGACATCAACCTGCATTTCACCGGGGACTTCCACGCCATTACGAGCGCGAACAACCTGCTTGCCGCCATGCTGGACAACCATCTCCACCAGGGGAACGCCCTGCGGATCGACCCGAAGCGGGTGGTTCACGCCCGCTGCCTCGACGTCAACGACCGCGTTCTGCGGGACGTCGCCGTGGGGCTGGGCGAAGCGAAGAACGGCGTGACGCGGCAGGAGAAGTTCATGATCACGGTCGCGACGGAGATCATGGCGATCCTCTGCCTGTCCTCCTCGCTGGAGGACCTGCGGGAGCGGCTCGGCAATATGCTGGTCGCCTACACCTATGACGGCGAGCCGGTCTACTGCCGTCAGCTCGGCGCGGCCGGCGCGATGACGGTCCTGCTGAAGGACGCGGTCAAGCCGAACCTCGTCCAGACGCTGGAAAACACGCCCTGCCTGATCCACGGCGGTCCGTTCGCGAACATCGCGCACGGCTGCAATTCGCTGATCGCGACCAAAACGGCGCGGAAGCTCGCCGATTACACGGTCACGGAGGCCGGATTCGGCGCCGACCTCGGGGCGGAGAAATTCCTCGACATCAAGTGCCGTGCGGGCGGATTCCACCCGGACGCGGTCGTGCTCGTCGCGACGGCGCGTGCGCTGAAGTACAACGGCGGCGTGCCGAAGGAGAAAACCGCCGCGGAGAACCTCGATGCGCTCGCAAAGGGCATCGCGAACCTCGGTGCGCACATCGACAACCTCAAAGGGTTCGGTCTGCCGCTCGCGGTGGTGATCAACCATTTCTATGCGGATACCGAGGCGGAACTCGATTACATCAAGGCGTATTGCGCCGAAAAAGGGGTCAAGGCGATCGTTTCGAAGGCGTTCGCGGAGGGTGGAAAGGGCTCGCTCGAATTGGCGGAGGAGGTCTGCCGGTTGTGCGAGCAGCCGTCGGATTTCCGCTTCACCTATCCGCTCGATGCGCCGCTGACCGAGAAGATCGAGGCGATCGCGACGAAGATCTACCACGCTTCCGGGGTGGATTACACGCCGGGCGCGAAGAAGTCGCTCGCCGCGCTGGAAGCGCTCGGCTACGGGAATCTGCCGGTCTGCATCGCCAAGACGCAGTATTCGCTCTCGGACGACCCGAAAAAGCTCGGTGCGCCGAGCGGGTACCGGCTGACCGTGCGGGAAGCGCGCGTCTCGGCGGGCGCCGGGTTCGTCGTCGTGCTGACCGGGGAAGTGCTGACCATGCCGGGGCTGCCGCTGCACCCCGCCGCCGAGCAGGTGGACGTGGTGGACGGCAAGGTCGTCGGGCTGTTCTGATGGAAGCTTGGGTGACCCGGTCGGTCGGGGAGACGGAGAACGTCGCCGCCCTGCTCGCGAAACGGCTGGAACACGGCGGGGTGCTCGCCCTGTACGGGGACCTCGGCGCGGGAAAGACCGCGTTCGTGCGGGGGTTGGTCGCGTCGCTCTGCCCGGAATGCCTGCCGTTGGTGCATTCGCCGACGTTCGCGATCGTCAACGAGTACGCGGGGACGCGCTGCACGGTGCATCACTTCGATTTCTACCGCCTCAAGGACGAGGACGACCTCTATTCGACGGGGTTCTTTGAAGCCCTCGACGGGGGCGGGGTGGTCGTGACCGAATGGAGCGAGCGCTTCCCGGAGGTGTTCCCGGCGGGGACGTTGCACCTGCATTTCGACGTCTTGCCGGACGGGAGCAGGAGGATAAAAGTATGCTGATCCTTGCGTTGGATTCGACGGCGCTGGTCGCGTCCGCCGCCGTCGCGGAGGTGGAGGACGGCGCGCTCACGCGGCACGCGGTCTTTACGGGCAAATACCGCCTGACCCACAGCGAAACCCTTCTGCCGATGGCGGAGCGGGCGCTTTCCCTGTGCGGTGCGGCGCTTTCGGACGTGGACCTGCTCGCGGTCAACGTCGGACCCGGGTCGTTCACCGGGGTGCGCATCGGCGTTTCGACCGTGAAGGGGCTGGCGTTCCCGCGTGACCTGCCGTGCGTCGGGGTTTCGACGCTCGCGTCGCTTGCCGAGCCGTTCGTCGGCATGGGTCTGCCGATCCTTTCCGCGATGGACGCCCGGCGCGGGCAGTTCTACGCGGCGCTTTTCGCGTCCGGTTCGGTCGGTTCCGGGCCGGTTCGGCTTTCGCCGGACGCCTGTCTGTCCGCCGACGAGGTGCGAAGTCTGCTTGCGTCCGCCGCCTGCGGGGAAGTATTGCTTTGCGGTGACGGTGCGTCCGTCCTCGCGTCCGCCGCGCCGGATCTGCCGGTTCGCGTGGTGCACCCCGCCGTGCGCGAGCAGAACGCGCTCGCCGTCGCGCTCTGCGCCGAGCGGTCGTTTCGCGCCGGGGGCGCCGTGTCCGGCAAGGAGCTGCGCCCCGTTTACCTGCGCGTCCCGCAGGCGGAACGGGAACGAAGAGCAAAGGAAAAGACGCAATAGCGCTCTTACTTATATAATTAGGAAAGGTTTTGATAAAATGGCAACCTATCAAGTGGCGCTCGGCTGTGACCACGGCGGGCTGGAGATCAAGAACGCGATCCGGCAGGCGCTCGAAGCCGACGGTGTTTCCTTCGTCGATCTCGGGACCTACACGGCGGATTCCGTCGATTACCCGGTGTACGCCCACAAGGTCTGCGAAGCGGTGCAGAACGGCGAGGCGACCTTCGGGATCCTTTGCTGCGGCACCGGGATCGGCATGTCCATCGCCGCGAATAAGCACAAGGGCATTCGTGCGGCGGTCCTGTCCGACCCGTTCAGCGCCGAAATGACCCGGCGGCACAACGACGCGAACGTGCTCTGCCTCGGCGGTCGGGTCATCGACAGCGAGCGTGCGGTTTCCCTCGCGAAGCTGTTCCTTTCTACGCCGTTCGACGGTGGGCGGCATGAAAAACGAATCGCTATGTTGGAAAGAGATTGAAAATCTCTTTCCAACATAGCTGTTTTTCACCGACATTTTACGCTTGCGGGACAACCGCGTCCCGCATTTTCGCTGACGCGAAAAACGCGTAAAAGTCGACAGTGTCGGGTCGAGGTATGCAAAAGGTCGAACGTCTGGGTTCCCGACACCGACGTTTTACGCTTGCGGAGCAGAAGCGCTCCGCATTTTCGCTGGCGCGAAAAACGCGTAAAAGTCGAGCGCCTCGGGATATTGGAAAGAGACTGAGCGTCTCTTTCCAACACCGACGTTTTACGCTTGCGGAGCAGAAGCGCTCCGCATTTTCGCTGACGCGAAAAACGCGTAAAAGTCGACAGCGTCGGGTCGAGGTATGCGAAAGACGGAATGTTGGCTTCCCCGACACCGACATTTTACGCTTGCGGGACAACCGCGTCCCGCATTTTCGCTGGCGCGAAAAACGCGTAAAAGTCGACAGTGTTGGGGCGAGGTATGCGAAAGATTGAATGTTGGCTTCCCCAACACCGACGTTTTACGTTTTCGCTCCCGTTTGGCAGGAGCCGAACGTGGAGAAAAACGGAAAAATTTTTGCAAAAAACGGAAATTTCCTCTTGACAAGGCTTGTTTCTTCTGCTATAATAGAAACACCTCTGAACGTGAGGTCTTTTTGTTGTGGGTTTTCGGGAGAATTTTCGATTTCCGCTCCCGGCGGCCGACGGCAAAAGCGACCGCTCGCGTGGATAGAGGGAGGTAAAAATTCCCAACAAGGAACATTGGAGGTGCCGAAACATGAGGGTGAAGATCACTCTGGTTTGCACGGAGTGCAAGCAAAGAAACTATGACACGATGAAAAACAAGAAAAACGACCCTGACCGGTTGGAAATGAAGAAGTATTGCAGATTCTGCCGCAAACACACGGTCCACAAAGAAAGCAAGTGAGGGGTGGAAGCCATGTCGAAGAACAGACTCCTGAGGCTTTTGCCGGTTCTGCTTGCGCTTCTGCTGGTTTTCTCCGCTTCGGTCTTTGCGCCGTTCGCTGAGCCGGACGATACGTCCTCGGAAGCGACCACTTCGGAGGTGACTTCTTCGGAAGCAGCTTCGGAGGAGACTTCGTCCGATACGTCCTCGGAAGCGACCTCGGAGGAAGCTTCGTCCGACGCGTCCTCGGAAGCGGTTGCGGAAGAATCGTCTACCGACGGGGAATCGGAAGCGTCTACGGACGAGGAAGCGACCTCGGACGCGGAAAGCGACGCGACGGAAGAGGAAGCAGGGAGCAGCATCCCGTGGAAGCTGATCATTTCGCTGATCGTCATCGTCGCGATCGTTGCGATCCTGTTCATCCTCGCCAAGACCAACAGCAAGCTCGGGCAGCGGATCGCGAAATTCTTCAAGGATTACAAGAGCGAGATCAGCAAGATCTCGTGGATGCCTCGCAACGAACTGGTTCGGAGCACGCTGGTCGTGCTGGCGGTCATTGTGGCGTCCGCGATCGTGATCGGGCTGCTGGATCTCCTGTTCTCGTTCTTGGTCGGTTTGCTGTCGTTCGGCAACTGAAAGGTTGGTTGACAGATGAGCTTGCCGCAGGAAAGCACCCCGCTTTGGTACGTGGTGCACACCTATACCGGGTATGAAAACAAGGTTCTGAGCAATCTGGAAAAAATCATCGAGAACCGTGGGATCAGCGATTTGATCCAAGCGGTTCGCATCCCGACGGAGACGGTCACGGAGCTGACCGAAAACGGGGAAAAGGAAATCGAACGGAAGCTGTTTCCGAGCTACGTCTTCATCAAAATGATCATGAACGATGAGATGTGGCATATCGTCCGCAATACGACCGGCGTGACCGGGTTCGTCGGCCCGGGTTCGCGCCCCGTCCCGCTTTCCGAGGAGGAAGTGGAGAAGCTGGGGGTGGATCCGAAGGTCATCGAGGTCCGCTTCGCGGTCGGGGACAACGTGCGCATCTGCGCCGGACCGCTTTCCGGGTTCATCGGCGTCGTCGATGAAATTTCGGCGGACAAGAAGTCCGTCAAGGTCACGGCGTCCATGTTCGGGCGGGAGACGAAGGTGGAGCTCGGCTCCATGGAGGTCAGTCCGCTGGACGAGACCGTGTAACAATTCGCAAAGAAACGTTCCTGCCGCCTTGCCAAGCGGCGGGGCGAAACGTGGGAGGGACGACGGTCCCGAAAAAAGATTTTTACCACATTCGGAGGTGTAATTCTCATGGCAAAGAAGGTTGTCGGTTATATCAAGCTGCAGATCCCGGCGGGGAAAGCGACTCCCCAGCCGCCGATCGGTCCGGCGCTCGGTCAGTACGGCGTCGCGATTCAGGTGTTCACGAAGGAATTCAACGAACGCACGAAGAACGACATCGGTCTGATCATCCCGGTCATCATCACGGTCTATGCAGACCGTTCGTTCACGTTCATCACCAAGACGCCGCCTGCCGCCGTGCTGATCAAGAAGGCGATCGGTATCGAGAGCGGTTCCGGCGTTCCCCAGTCCCAGAAGGTCGGGCAGATCACCAAGGAACAGGTCCGCAAGATCGCGGAGACCAAAATGCCCGATTTGAACGCGTCGTCGATCGAAAGCGCGATGCGTATGATCGCCGGGACGGCGCGCAGCATGGGCGTCGTCGTGGTAGACTAAAGGAGGGCCGGAGAGATGAAGAGAGGCAAGAAGTATACCGCCGCGGCGTCCGCGGTGGATAAGTCCAAGCTGTACGAAAGCGCGGAAGCGCTGGGACTGGTTTGCGAGATCGCGAAGGCGAAGTTCGACGAAACGGTCGAGCTGCACGTCCGTTTGGGCGTCGATTCGCGGCACGCGGACCAGCAGGTGCGTGGTGCGGTCGTTCTGCCGAACGGCACCGGCAAGACCATTCGGACGCTGGTGTTCGCGCGTGGCGACCGTGCGGAACAGGCGCAGGCCGCCGGTGCGGATTACGTCGGCGCGGAGGACCTCGTGCAGAAGATCACGGGCGAGAACTGGTTCGAGTTCGACGTGGTCATCGCGACGCCGGATATGATGGGCGTCATCGGTCGTTTGGGTAAGGTGCTCGGCCCGAAGGGGTTGATGCCGTCGCCGAAGGCCGGTACGGTCACGATGGACGTCGCGCGTGCGGTGTCCGAGGCGAAAGCCGGTAAGATCGAGTACCGTCTGGACAAGACGAATATCATCCACTGCCCGATCGGGAAGGTCAGCTTCGGCAAGGAGAAGCTGAGCGAGAACTTCGACGCGCTCATGGGCGCGATCGTCAAGGCTCGCCCGGCAGCGCTGAAGGGGCAGTATATCAAGTCCTGCTCCGTCACGTCGACGATGGGCCCCGGTATCCGGGTCAACACCGCTCGTCTGGCGAACTAAGCGGATCGGTAAAAGCGCAAAAGAGAGGACGTTGTGAACGTCCTCTTTTTCGTTTTTCGGTCGGAGCTTGCCGCGAACGGGGGAGTTTGCCTTTCGGTCGGCGAAAATTTGTAAACAAACTGTAAACTCCCGCGCTGAACACTTGACTTTTTCTGAAAATTGTTTTAACATGTAGATATGAAATTTAGGAAACATTCAGAAAAGGATGGGATCTTTATGAAACGAATGTGGATCGTATTCTTCCTGTGCGCGGCGCTGTTGGGCGGGTGTTCAGCCGGCAGGACTGCCGGCGGCGGGAATGTCGCCGGGGACGCTTCCGTGAGCGACGCCGGGGAGGGAAGCGGGACCGTCACGGGGACCGTTTCGCAGGAACCGGCGGAAGAACCTTCTAACGTTCCGTCGAATGCGGAGTACCCCGCGCAAAGCCGGGAAGAAGCGGAGACGCGACTGCAGGCGCTTCAGGCAGAAGACCCCTATTCGCTCTATCCGTTTCTGCAGGCGGTGGCGAGCGGGGAGCTCGCGCCGGACGCGCACCGATTGGACGCGGAAACGGCAAAGCGGATCCTTGCGGACGCGGCGGAAAAGCATACCGACGGCGAAACCGTTTCCAAACAACTGGAACAGGAGCAGGTGTTCCCGGACCACCGATGGGGATTTGGCATAGATTATCGGGTCTACTGGCTGGACGGCGTGGGAGAAGAACGGCTGGAAGTGTATAACTCGATTACGTTCACCTATATACCGAGCGACGGCGAGCCGGTCGTACTTTACAACACGATCGACGCGGGCTGAAAGGCGGGAGGACGCCTCCCGATTTCCGCCTTGTCTCGCGCCGACGCGGAATTTCAGGAGGATATGATGGATCATTTTGTGGACGAAAGGGACTACAAGCTGTTAGAGAAGGACAGATACACGTTTTCCGTGCTCGCCCGCGTTATGGGCGGGGAATGCACGCTGCTTCTGACGGACCACGAAAAGCTAATCGTTTGCTTTTCACGCGAGCCGCATCCCGTATGGATCTGGACGCCGGACGGGGCGGCGGAGGACGTAAAGGAAACTGCCTATGCGCTTGCGAAAGAGAACGGTCTCCTCACGGGTCGCCATACGTTCAATCTGAAATACGATCTGGCGGCGTACTTCATCGGCAGGTCGTCGGAGGGCGAAGCGGCGCTCGCCGTCAAGACCAACCTGTTCGCTTACGACTGCCCGAATTTGAAGGAACCGCATAGAGCGGCGGACGGCGAATTCCATCGGTGCACGGCGGCGGATCTGGACGAGCTGGTCGAATTGATGGAGCTTTTCCATGCGGAAACCGGCGTGGACCAGGACAGCACCGAGGCGTACCGCCGCAAGGCGGAGGATGCGGTCAAAAGCGGCAACCATTTCTTCTGGCGAAACGCGGCGGGCCGAAACGTCGCCGTCTGCTGCTTCCGACCGAGCGGAAATCTGGCGAGCGTGGGGCTGGTGTATACGCGTGCGGCGTACCGGCGAAGGCACTACGCGGAGAATCTCGTGTATCAGGCGTCAAAAATCGCGAAGGACGCGGGCTATCTGCCGATCCTTTACACGGATGCCGATTACGTCGCGTCGAACGCCTGTTACGAGAAGATCGGCTATGTTCTGCGGGGAAAGCTGTGCACCATCGGCTGAGAATGCGAAAAATCCCGCCGAAAATGGCGCTGCAGCGTATTTTTCATCAAAGAGAAAAGCGGCAGGGATCGCTCCCCGCCGCTTTTGCTTTTCTGGACCGATCACGTCCGCTTTTTGAGAACCACCGCGATCGCGATACCGATCGCGGCGATGACCGCCAGCGGGAGCAGGATCCATAGGAACGTCGGCCAACCGGCGCCCGCATCGGCAGGAGCGGACGGGGTCTTTTCCGCCGGCGTCGTCTGGTCCGCCGGCGCCGATTCGACGCTTTCGGGTGCGGAAACGTCGTCCTCGCTCCTGTTTCCATACGCGGAGATCTCGCTCACCCAGCAGAAGTTCCCTTCAATTTGATATACGACCTTGACGTACGCGGCATTCACCGCGCTTTCGGCGGTATGGGTGAACAGCGTCCGCTGCCATACGCCCTCGCCTTTTCCGTCCTCGGCGGTTGCTTCGCCGAACGGAACGAACGTCTTTCCGTCCTCGGAAACCAGGAAGCGCACCTTCGCTTTCGACGGATCGGCGATCCCCCAGTCGGCGTTCCCGAACAGGTCGGTTTCCACGCGTTTGAGCGCGACGCGTCCGCCCAAATCGATGGTCACCTCGACCGGACTGCCCTTGTAACAGCCCGCCAGCGCGTCGCCGCCGTTGTTGACGGCGTAGCCGTCCGTAAACTTTCCAAGCGGGCTGCCGTTCTCTGCCGAGTCCGTCCACGCTCCGCTGTACACGTCGCCGACGACGGTGTAGGGTCTCCCGACGGTGACGTTCGGATATTCCGTTCCGTCGCCGTCGACGAAACCGTCCGGCTGCCCCTCTTCGTACTCGAACGGCGTATCGCAGCTGCGCAGTGCGATTTCCTGCAGGGTCCGAACGGTATCTTCGTCCAGGTTCGCCGTATACCCGTTGCCGACGGGCGAAATGCCCAGAAAACTGCGCAGCCAGGTGCAGGCGATCAGATAACTGCCCGCCGCCGAATGGTGCGACCGATCGTCGGCATAAAGATCCACGTCTACGCCGTCCTCCAGGCAGTAGAGGAACGCTATCGCCGCCGGCGCCACCTTCAAACCGTACTTCTCCCCGATCGTCGTGTAGGTGGCGTAATGGCGGGCCGCGTTCGCGCGTCGCCCATCCACGCTCGTATCCGTCGAATACCGCATATACAGCACCGGCTCCGCACCGCTGTCGCGGATCAGCGGGACCAGCGTGTCCACCGCCGCCCCCGTCGCGCCCGGAGCGGCCGTCCCCGCATCCTGCAAAACCACGTAGTCCACCTTGTTTTCCGCCAGCTTCTGGCGCAGCGCTTTCCCGTATTCATGCGTTTCATCCGCAAACTGGCTCAAATAGGCGCTGCCGAAGGTGCAGTAGAGCACGTCGACGTCGACCCCCGCGTCCCGGCAAAGCCCCCGGAACTTGATCGGCGTGCCGTTGAAATAGGTCGTGCTGTTGCCGACGAACAGGAAGGTCACCGCATCCGCGGACTTTGGCTCCGGCGCAAGGTAGGAGACCGAGAGCTTGCCCGTCGCCGGGTCATATGTGCCGTTGACGTCATAGAGGATGGACATCGTGGCGTTGTAGAGCACCGCGCCCTCAAATGCGGTGTCATAGCATTGCCGCAGGTCGGCGCTCGCGCCCGTCCCGAAGGCGACCAGAAAACCGCCGGTCGGCACGGTGACGGAGGTCTGCGGACTGCCGTTGGTGCCATCCTCGTTGGCGAGCAGGTTTTCGCCCGCCTCGATGAGCTTGCCTTCGCGGTTGAAAATCAGCAAATAGGCGTTGCGGAAGTTATACGTCGATGCGGAGATCACACGCGGCGCATCCGTTTCGTTGGGATAAACGACCACCGTGCTTGCGGTCACGGTCGTGTCGCACCCATCCACAATCAATGAAAAGGAGATCTCCTCAGCGGCTTTCGCGCCGAAGGGCACCAGAAGAGGCGTCAACGCGAGAACGGATAGAAAGATAGAAAGGAAATACTTCATCGTGTGAACCGACCGCCTTCCCTGTTTTTTGAACAGTATACAGAAAATAAGGCGGCTTGTCAAGCGCTGTTCCGAAGGAAAGATACAAAAAAACCCGAAAAAATTCCCAAAACCCCTTGACAAAGGCGGAAAAATGTGCTATCCTAACAAAGAACCGTCCGTAGACAGCAAGCGGCGTCGATCCCGAATGCGGGAATGGCGCGTAAGTCTCGCCGAGGAAGGCGCGGAAAACAGGAATTGTTCGATGCTCCTTCGCTGCTGCATGGCGGGGAGCATTTCTATATCATTGGAGGTGAAATTTGTGGCAAACGCATCGATTATCGAGCAGAAGCAACAGGTCGTCAACCAGCTTGCGGAGCAGATGAAGAACGCGTCGAGCGGCGTGCTGGTCGATTACAAGGGCATCACGGTCGAGGACGACACGAAACTGCGTGCGAACCTGCGCAAGTCCGGGGTCAGCTACGCGGTCGTGAAGAACACGCTGTGCGCACGTGCGTGCGAAGCGGTCGGCTTTGGCGAACTGCGCGGGGTGCTGGAAGGCACGACGGCGCTGGCGCTGAGCGACGACCAGGTCGCACCTGCGAAAATCCTCAACGACTTTGCCAAGGACCACGACAACTTCGTCATCAAGGCGGGCTTCGTGGACGGGCGGATCCTTTCCGCCGACGAGGTCAAGTCGCTTGCGGCGATCCCGCCGAAGGAAGTCCTGATCGGACGCATCCTCGGCTCGCTGCAATCCTCGCTGTATGGATTCGCGTATGCGATCCAGGCGATCATCGACAAGAACGGCGAAGCAACCGCCGAAGAACCGACTCCGGCTGCGGAGTAAGAAACAAAAAATACTGTATTGGAGGAATTATGTAAAATGGAAAAGATTCAACAGATTCTCGATATCATCGATACCCTGACGATCCTGGAGCTGTCTGACCTGGTCAAAGCGCTCGAGGAGAAGTACGGCGTGTCTGCCGCGCCGGTCGCTGTCGCCGCCGCGCCGGGCGCCGCTGCCGCTGCCCCCGCCGAGGAGGAAAAGACCGAGTTCGACGTCGAACTGACCGCTTACGCGGAGGACAAGAAGCTCAAGGTCATCAAGGAAGTCAAGGACATCGCCGGCCTGTCGCTCGGCGAAGCGAAGGACCTCGTCACCAGCTGCCCGAAGACCGTCAAGTCCGGCGTCAGCAAGGAAGAGGCCGAGTCCATCAAGAAGCAGCTTGAGGACGTTGGCGCGACCGTCACGATCAAGTAAGACGGTTTTCCACATAAGAATGAAGGGAAACACTTCGCAACGAGGTGTTTCTCTTGCTTTTTCTTGAACCAGAGGGGAAAAGCGGTGCGAGTGCGAAAGGAGGAAGAATCGTGTCACCATACGCGTTTGTCACAAGGCAGCCAATTGATAAGGGCTGGTCAAACGATGAAAAATACCGTGTTACCGACGAGCAGGGGAATACATTTCTGCTTCGCGTTTCCCCGATGGAACAGTATGACGGAAAGAAAAGCGAATACGACCTTATGCGCCGGGTGGCGGCGCTCGGCGTGCCGACGTGTCCGCAGGAATAGCGGGCATCGGATCGTGGCACCACAGAAGTCAAATATAAATTCTTGCGGCACCTTCTTTACAGAGGGTGCCGCAGAGTTTTTTAGAGGTTACAACTGCGCGGTTCTTGCGTTCGGCGGGGAACTGTGGTATCCTATAGGCACAGAAAGGAAAGGAGGAAGCAGGTATATGTTTCATATGCAAGAATTCTGCAATATCGTCTCCGCTCTACGGCAGGCGAAAGGGTGGTCGCAGACCGCGCTCGCGGAGCGGCTGTGCATCTCCCCGCAGTCGGTTTCCAAGTGGGAGTGCGGGGTCGGCTATCCCGACGTGACGCTATTCCCGCTGCTGGCGGAGGTGTTGGAGGTACCGATCGGCGTGCTGTTCGGGGAGGAAAGAGAAGCGGACGGGTCGGGACGCACCCTCTCGTCCGCCGCAACGAAAAAGGAGGATGGTCCGATGGAGACAATGACACAAGCGTGCGTCTGGCAGAGGGAATTCCCGCCGGCGAGGTTTATCCGCATCCTGCTCGGCAACCCCTGCCGGGTGATCGCGGGCGAGGCAAAAAAGGGGGAGGAAAGGATCCGCATCGAGGCGGTCGGCGACCCGGTGTTCCTGCACTATTTTGCGGTGGAAACGGAGCAGGACGGGACGCTGACCGTGCGGGTCAAGAATCCGAGCGGATCGGACACCCATTGGCAGGCGTACGACCGCAAAGGGTACGAAGGCGAGAATCTGGTGCGCATCAACTATCCGTCGTCGGAACCGGAGCCGGACGTTGAAGCCGTCAATTACCTCGACCTCGCCGCCATCGGCGGTCAGAACCGGGAGGGCACTTATGAGGTAGTCTGCAAGCCGATGAGGTAGGCGGGTAAAGAAAGGAGAATAACGCCCCGCCCGAAGAAAATGGACAAGGAAATTCGTTTCGCGTGTCCTATCCGCCGCAAGGGGACCCCTTGCGGCATTTGTTGTTTTGCGGGGCTTGACAGGGGCGGCGGAAATGTGTATACTGAAGGAAAGAAGGGAGGTTCTCCTATGAAAATTTTGCGTCGCGTCCTCGCGCTGCTGCCCGCCGTGTGCCTGCAGGCGCTGTGGATCTGTGTTCTGCTTGTGTGGCTTGCGCCGTGGGCGGCGGTCCTGAACTTCGCCCTTTCGGTTTTGGCGTTCCTGTTCGTGCTTTACCTGATCACGAAACGGCAGGAAAGCACCTACCGAATGCTCTGGCTGCTGGTCATCCTGACCTTTCCGCTTGCCGGGGCGCTGCTGTACCTGCTGTTCGGCAACCGGCGCACGACCCGTCCGCTGAAGAAGAAGCTGGACGCCGAGCGGAAACGGGCGGGCGAACCGCAAAACCCGGATACCGCGCCGCTCTACGACGCGCTGCGGGCGGAGGAACCGCGTCTGGCGCAGACCTTCCGCTGGGTGGAGGACGTGACGGGCTTTCCGCTGTATGAAAACACCGGGGCGGACTACTACCCGCTCGGGGACGAGATGTTCCCGCAGATGCTCGAAGCGGTCCGCGGTGCGCAGAAGTACATCTTTTTGGAGTATTTCATCGTGGACACCGGGTCGCTGTGGGACGAGCTGACCGAAGCGCTCGCGGAGAAAGCGAAGCAGGGCGTGGACGTGCGGGTGCTGTACGACGATTTGGGCAGTATCTCGACGTTCACGAAGAGGGACGCGGAGGACCTGCGGCGGAAGGGCATCTGGTGCGAGGCGTTCAACCCGATGGTGTTCGTCAAGGGGACGCTGAACTGCCGGAGCCATCGCAAAATGCTGGTGGTGGACGGTCGGGTCGCGTTCAGCGGCGGGATCAACCTCGCCGACGAGTACGTCAATCGGATCGTGAAATACGGGCACTGGAAGGACATCGGGTTCCGGCTGACCGGCGACGCGGTGGGGAACTACGTGCGGATGTTCGCGGAATTCTGGAACGCGTTCACCCATGACCGCATTTCGGACGAGCTGCATTTGCCGCCGTCCGCGCCGTCCGGGACGCCGGACGGGTATGTGTTAAGCTACTACGATTCGCCGCTGCGGGAGGACGCGGTCAGCAACCGGCTGTACATCGAACTGCTCGGGCAGGCGAAGGAAACGGCTTGGTTCTACACGCCGTACCTCATGCCGGGGGACGCCCTGCTGGACGCATTCACCTTCGCGGCGAGACGCGGCGTGGACGTCCGCATCCTCCTGCCCGGCATTTCGGACAACAAGCTCGCCCAGCGCATGGCGCAGAGCTATTACCGGGTCCTGCTGGAGGCGGGCGTCAAGCTGTACGAGTACGAGCCGGGGTTCGTCCACGCGAAGGCGTGTCTGGTCGACGGGGTCGTCGGGACGGTCGGGACGGTCAATTTGGACTACCGCAGCCTGTTCCTGCACTTCGAGAACAATTCGCTGTTCTACCGTTCGTCGCTGCTCGACCGTCTGCGGGAGGATTACCTTTCGACGCAGGCGCTTTGCCGGGAACTGACGCTCGACGGCATCGGGCACGGGTTCTGGAAGTGGCTTGCCGACGGGATCTTGCGGGTGTTCACGCCGCTGTGTTAAAGGACGGGGGACAAACGCAATCGCGGCGACTCCGCTACGC
Organism: uncultured Clostridia bacterium; assembly: GCA_947630765.1. GTDB lineage: Bacteria > Bacillota > Clostridia > Oscillospirales > CAG-382 > Coliplasma. The sequence continues at coordinate 28,363 of CANRIX010000005.1, forward strand.
GTCGCCTTGCTCCGCGTTTTTCCCCCGTTTTCCCCTTTTTCGTCGAAAACCGGCTCGGCTTGCGCCACTTCTGACGCCGCCATCGCCGGTTTTCTCTTAAGGTGTCAAATCTGCGGCACATGTCCGCAGATTTGACGTCATTTTGTGCGGGGAAGGTTTTTGCAGAGCTTGGGTGCGCATCAGAAAACGGCGTTTGTGCAAATTGCTTTTTTGCAAACCGCACGTTCTGCAAATTGCTTACGAAACTATTCTAACTTCGATATTTTTTTGACAGATAGGGCATACCACGGGGGACGCCCTTTTTCCGTGCGTCGTCCGAGCGCATCGGGCGTTTGCCCTTCAAAACGCGAAGCGTTTACAATAAAATATCGCCCCGCAGGCGGACATGCGCCGCCGGAGGGGCACCTCCAGAGAAAACCGGCGATGGCGGCGTCAGAATTGGCGCAAGCCGAGCCGTGTTTTCGATGAAAGGGGGGCGTTTGGGGGGAAAACGCAGAGCAAGGCAGCGCTGCGACAAAGTCGCTAGCGATGACGATGCGATTGCGTTTGCCACCCGAAAGATATTATTCTCCTCCGAAGATCCCCATAAGGTGGCCGCTCGAGATCAGCTGGTACGCGAACCAGATCAGGAACACCAGCAGGACCAGCAGGAGCAGCTTGGGAATGATCATGCGGCTGCGGTGCCGGCGGACGCGTTCCTGCGCGGCGAGCCGCTGCAGCGCTTCGTCGCACTGCCGGACCTTTTCCGCTTTCTCCCGGTCATTTTCGAGGTGACGGTTCTGCGGGAAGGCGGACGTATCGTGCAGAATGCGCCCGACCGCGGGTCTTTTTTCCTGTTCGACCTCGCGGAGGTGCTGTTCGGAGAGGTTTTCGAGCTGCCATGCCTTGTCCCGCCCGCAGGATTCGCAAAGTTCGGCGGACGCGGGATTCTTCTGCCCGCAGCAGCAGAGCCACGCGTTCTCCCCCGCCTGCGGCAGGACGCGGATCGGGTGCTCCTCCTCGGCACGCTCGAAGATGTTGAGCGAGTGGTAGGACGAGCGCAGGGACAGGTCGATATCGGTGAACCGCTTCGCGGCGCGACGGCGGTCGAACGGGTCGTACAGCAGTCCGAGCGGCTCGTACCCGCCGATGGAATACGTCACGCCGACCAGCTCGACCTGCATGCGGTGGAAGTAGTTCTCCGGCAGCGGGAGGAACACCCCCTGCCCGAACTCCTCGCCCGGTTCGATCTCCGGCATCCGGCGGGAATCCCGCTCCCGGCGGACCTGCCCGTGGATCGACCGCTCGCCGAGCGTCGCCGTTTCCCAGCTGTACCGCAGGGCGAGCTTTTCATACGGCGTCTGCATCCGCTCGTCGAAGAGCAGCAGCCGCACGTCCAGCGAAAGCAGCGGCTTTTCCGCGACGCAGCGGAACACCAGCATCACGAACAGCTCGCCCGTGTCGCGGTCGGATACGACGTACCCTTCCTTGACCTCCACCGGGCTTTTCGCGAACACGCCGCCGCTTTCCAGCGCTTCGACCACCCGCAGCGGGCGCAGCCGGTCCCGCCGGAGCCGCTTTTCCGCCCTCCGCCTGGTTTCGGTTTTCTCTTGCATGCCGTATACGCCGTGCACCGTTTCCGCCCCCTTGTTCAAATGTAGGTGAAAATATCCTCTGCCTGCCGCAGCTGACCGACGCGGGTGTACGCCCCGTCCCAGCCGAACGGGTTCCCGTCGACGTCGTGCAGTGCGCACCCCTGCGCGTACTCGATGCGCTTGAACGACACCGCAAGCTCGAACGGCGACGGGAAGGTGAACACGGTCCCGTCCCGGTCGACCGCCCGCGACGCCGCTTCCGCGAGCGCACCGCACACCGCGCCCGGCGCTTCCGACAGGCAGCTATTCCACGCGAGGGACTGCTTTGTGACCACAAATTCCGCGTCCGGGAAGGTTTCCCGTGCCTGCGCGACGCAAATATCGTCCGACGCGACCAGCTTCACCGGCACGCCCAGTCGTCCGGCGACCGCCGCGTCGATCTGCAGCTCCCCGACCGGCCTGCCGTTGACCCGCATCCCGGCGAACGTCGCCGACGAATACACGTGGCAGAGCGTCGCGTCCTTCGCGTCGCAGGCGTGGTAGCCGAGGAAGAACAGCCCGTCGCAGGACGCGTCCAGCCCCGGCAGCCGCTTGCGGCTCCCCGCGCCGAGCGCGAACCGAAGATGTCCACCGGCGAACGCGCCTTCGAGCGCATGGTAGTCCAGATTATACCCGCTCCCGTGGCAGTCCCAGACGATCACGTCGTCCGCACCGCACCGCCGGAGCGCGCCGAGGAGGGCGCTTGTCTCGTCCGTCGCCTGCTGGCACGCGAACGCGTATTCCGGCGTCCCGGCGGCAAGTCCCTGCCCGGAACGCCCAATCGTGCAGGCGACCCCTTCCAGATCGACGCAGACGTAAAATTTCTTGCCCATCCCGCACATGCCCTCGCTTTCCCTCTTGAAAATTCCGAAAAAATGTGGTATACTGTCTTGAATTTACCAAAGGAGCACCCTATGAACGCAAACAACCTCCGCGATATCCGCCTGTTCGTCCTCGACATGGACGGCACGATCTACCTCGGCGAGCGCGTCTTCCCCGAAGCGCTTCGGTTCGTCGAGCGCGTCCGCGCCGGTGGGCGACGTGTGCTTTTCTTCACGAACAATTCCTCCCGCAACCCCGACGTTTACGTCCGCCGGCTGTGCGGAATGGGCTTTCCCGTCACCCGCGAGGACGTTTTGACCTCCGGCGACGTCACGACCGCGTACCTCAACCTCTACCACCCCGGCGAGCCCGTCTATCTCGTCGGTACGCCCGCCCTTGAGGAGGCGTTCCGCGCCGACGGCATCCGGCTGGTCAATCGCGCCGACGGCGGATTCCCGACCGAGCCGGTTTCCATCGTCGTCGCGGGATTCGACACCACGCTGACCTACGAAAAGCTGCATATCGCCTGCAACCTGATCCGAAACGGGGCGAAATTCTACGCGACGCACCCGGACTTCGTCTGCCCGATCGAGGGCGGCGTACAGCCGGATTGCGGGGGGATCTGCGCCCTGCTGACCGCCTGCACGGGCGTCAAGCCGCGCTTCTTCGGCAAGCCGGAGCGCGAAACGGCGGAGATGATCACGCATCTCTGCGACGTCCCGCCGGAACAGATCGCCGTCGTCGGCGACCGGCTCTACACGGATATCGCGCTCGGGCGGAACAACGGTCTGCTGTCCGTCCTCGTCCTCACCGGCGAAACGGCGCGTTCGGACGTCACGCCGGACAACGCGCCCGACGTGATCCTCGAGAACATCGGGGAGATCTTGAATTATCTTTCGTAAAGACGCAGAGAGGGCGGGCTTTCCGCCCTTTTTTTGTTGGGAAACATTTTTGTGCCTGACTGACCCATATGAACGGGTCATTTTTTATGCCCCAAACCGAAAAGTTTTTGAGGATTTTCAAGGGATTTTTTTCAAAAAGTTCCTTGAATGGGGTGTGGGGTGAAGCCCCACTAAACCCCTTCGTCCTCCGTTTCAAACGGCTCGTAATGGCCGATACGCGTGCCGGGGCCGGATTCGCCGGCGGGAAGCACGCCGAGCATCGCGAACGACCCCACGGGCGGCGTTCCTTCCGACGCGTAGCGCAGCTTATCGCCGCCCATGCGTGCGAGCATGGCCGCCGCGTTGGGCTTGAGCGGCAGGACGGCACGGATCTTCTTGGTGCGGACGGCGTCCTGCAGGAACAGCCGCAGCTTCCCGTATTCCATCGGCAGCGGCTGCCCGCCCGGTCCCTTCGGCTGGAACACATAGATGCTGTCGCCCGCGTACAGGTGCGGACGCGGCACCGCCAGCGCTATCCCGCCGTTCGCGTTGCACCGCATGGACGGCAGCGGGAACCGATACTGCATCATCGCGGCGAACATCCCCAGCCCGCCGGACAGCATGCCCGCGAGCCCGTTTTCGCCGGACGCGAGGTTTACATAATACTTCCCCGGGAAGCCGATGCAGCAGTTGTACCCCAAAACGGCGTGGTAGCCGAGCGTGAACAGCCTGGATTCCTCCGCCCCGACCCGCACCGCCGTCGCGTGGCGGGGCAGCAGGTCCGAAAGGTCGGCGGAATCCCCGCCGGCGGAGACGCGCAGCCGGTCCGGCACGACGGTCCCGACCTGCAGAAGCGGCGCGACGCCGGATTCCGCGAGCTGCTTGCCATCCCGTTCGCGCAGGAGGAACAGCCGCTCGAAGGCGACCTGCTCCTCGGTCACGCCGCCGGGCAGCTCGAGATCGGCGCCCCCTGCGGCGGTCAGCAGACCGTAAATACCCGGCACGGACCGCCCCAACAGCGTGTTGCCCAGCCGCGGATCGCGAACCGCGTCCCGCAGCAGGTAGATCCCGTCGCCGGGCTTGCCGACGACCTCCCGCCCGTAGAATAGTTCCGGCCCGAGCAAAAGATCCGTGAGCGTGAAGGATTCGCCGATTCGTATCCGTTTCGTGAACAGCTTGAACGCTTCCGCCGGTTCCTGCTCCGCGAACGCTGCGCGCCGGATCGGCGTCAAAAGCCGTCCGCACCAGCCGTTTTCGCCGAGCGCCTGTCGCAGGTAGGTCCCCGGTCGAACCGGCTGCTCTGTATCCATTCGTGTGACTTCGTCCATTTTTTGTCGTCCTTTCCTACACAGTTTCCTCTGTATTTGTGGCGTTTGTTTGCAAATCCATGCCGAGCAGCGAGCTTCCGTCCTGCCCGGAAACGGTGACCGTCCGGGTTTCCCCGACCGCCGGCGGGCACGCCCCGACCGGGAAGCGGCAGGCGAAAAATTCCTCCGTGTGTCCGTCCGCGCAGCCATCCCGGACGCGTTCGACCAGCACCCGCACGGTCCTTCCGCGAAACGACGCGAAGATCCCGTCCCGCACCTCGTCGACGGCGGCGAGCAATGCGGCGCAGCGGCGCTTGCGCTCGGACGGCGGGACCTGCCCGTCCATGTTCGCCGCGTCCGTCCCTTCGCGCACCGAATACGGGAACGCGTGGACGTGGAACAGGCCCAATTTCCGGGCGAACGCGACGGTTTCGGCGGCCTCCGCGTCGGTTTCGGTCGGGAATCCCGTGATGAAGTCCGCGCTCAGCTGCACCCGGGGGAGGACCTCCCGCAGGGCGGCGACCCGCGTGGCGACCTCGTCCGCCGTATACGGGCGGCGCATCGCGCGAAGCACCCGGTCCGAGCCGGATTGCAGGGACAGGTGGATGTGCGGCATGAAATTCGCCGAACCGGCGACCGCACGGAAGAACGGTTCACGCAAAGACCAGGGCGAAAGCGACCCCACGCGGACCCGCTCCAGCCCTTCGCCGGACAGCTCGCCCAGCCGTTCCAGCAGGGACGGCAGCCCGGGGAACGCCGAAACCTCGACCCCGGTCAGCACGACCTCCCGCACGCCGGCGCGAACCAGCCGCCGCGCTTCCGCGACGACCTCGTCCGCTCCGCGCGACCGCGACGGGCCCCGCAGCGCCGGGATCAGGCAGTAGGCGCAGTTCCCGCCGCACCCGTCCTGAATTTTCAGGTATGCCCGGCAGGTCGAGAACCAGTGGCTCCGCCCGTCGAGCGACATCGGCTCGTAGCCCGCTTTCCGCACGTCCGTCACCGCGTCCGTCCGCCCGTTCAGCGACACGAACCGCTCCACGACGTCCATTTTCCCGGCGCAGCCGCCGACGTAGAACACGCCCGGCAGGGCGAGGAACGCTTCCTTGCAGTTCTGCGACGCGCAGCCGAGCACCGCCGTCGGACCCTTCGCCGCCAGCCGTCGGGCGAGCTGCAGGCTCTGCCGCTGGCTTTCCGCCGTGACCGCGCAGGTGTTGAGCAGGAAGCAGTCCGCCCCGTCGGGGTCCCGCTGGACCTCAAATCCGCGCTTCTCCAGCGCTTCCGCGATGGCGACCGATTCGTACTGATTGACCCGGCACCCCAGCGTTTGGATGCACACCCGTTTGCCCATGTGTCGCTCCTTTTTCTATCCGATGCGGCGCTTCGCGTCCTCGTAGGCGTCGCGCCCGCAGAGCCAGTTGACCGCTTCGAGCAGTCCGCCGGACGTCAGCGTCGCGGGCAGTCCGAGCGCTTCCGCCAGCCGTTTCCGCTTCTCTGCGCTGTTTTGCCCGCCGGAAAACCCGTCCGCGTACCATTCCTCGCGGCTGACGTCGCCGACGACCGCGTCCGTCGCCTCGAACGGCGCGAGCAAAGCCCGCAAAATCCCGTCGTCGATGCCCTCGACCCCGAGCAGTCCGTCCGCGGAGCGCTTCCGTTTGCGCGGCTCCTTCCCGGCGACCGCCGGAATGTATACGTTTCGGATCTTCGCGTCCGGCGGCAGCAGTCCTTTCAGCCTGCCGCGCAGGAACTGCCCCGCACGGTCGCTGTCCGTCAGCAGCAGCAGTCCGCGGTCGCAGGAAGCGCGACGCAGCAGGGACAGCTTTTCCTTGTCCTTGAATACCGCGAACCCGTTGAGCGCGATGATCGGCGTTTCCACCAGATTCGCCAGCCGGATCTTGTCGTATTTGCCCTCGACCACGATCGGACAGCGCAGTCGGAGCCGCCCGTTGGCGCTCATTCGGCGGTCCCCGCGAACGACGCCAGCTTGGAAAGCAGCAGTTCCAGCGCCGGGACCGGGTCGGCGCGACCGGTTTTGATCGCGATATCCGTTTCCGCAATCTCCGCGAGGGACTTCCAGATCCCGCTCCGGCGCAGCTTCGAGAGGTTCGCGAACGCACGGCTTACCTGCCAGCTTTGCAGGTTCTGCTCCTTCGCGACGCGCCCCTGCGAAATGCCCTGCGTCCGCGCGGCGTCCGCCAGCAGCAGCAGACGGTAGCTCGACGCGAGGTAGCCGATGGCGGGCTGCACGCCGTTTCGGTCCATCTGCAGGACGGACAGCGTGTGCACGGCGCCCGCGAGGTCGCCCGCCAGGATGCGGTCGGCGACTTCAAAGAACACGCCGCTTTCGTTCGGACAGCAGTAGGTCCGCACGTCCGCCGCCCCGAGCGTTCGACCGCCGGCGACGGCGCACAGCTTCACGATCTCCCCCTGCAGGGTGTACAGGTCCGTCCCGCAGTAGCCGACCAGCGTCTGCGGCAGGTCGCTTGCGATGTCCGTCCGCTCCGCCGCGAAGTGCTTCGCGATCCACGCGTAAAGCTGCGACGTGCGGGGCTGCTCAAACTCGACGGAAAGCCCGCGCTTCGCGAACCCGTCGACCAGCGTCCGCAGACCCTCCATGCCCTTGTCGCGGGACTTCTCCTTTTCGCCCGCACGCAGGACCAGCAGGACGGTCGTGTAGTCCGGCAGGTCCTCCAGCGCGAGGACGTATTTCTCCGCGTCCGACGGCTTCAGCTTGCCCTTGCGGGTCTGCGACACGCCGCGCAGCTCGACGACCCGCTTTTCCCAAAGGTACGGCGGGGCGAGCACCTCCTCGGCAAAGCCGTCCGCGTCCCGCGTCTCCGCGTCGAACACTGCGTAGTTGAAATCCGGCACCGGGGCGTCCTTCCCGACTTTGCGCAGTTTTTCCGCGTAGTGGTCCTTCGTGTACTCCTCCGCGCCCCAAAGCAGGAACGCGCCGCCGGTCCGCCCGTCCTTCAGCCGTTTTTTCAGCTCGTCCAGACCGCCGTCCGCCGTCCGCCCGTACGCCATGCGCCCCGTCACCGCCTTCCCGATTCTTTTCCATCCTCTATTGTATCATAAAATCCGCTTCTTGCCAATGCTTTTCGAGGAAAATTTACGAAAAAATCATCGGAAGCACGAAAAAATGCGTCGAAAGGGCTGCAAAACGGCAAAGCAAAAGTCCCGGCGGTCGCCGGGACTTCTATTTTGCGGGTCGGAAAGGGGGACGCGAACGGGGGAACGCCGGTCGGAAGGGGAAGCAAATGCCCTCCCCGCCCCGACGCGCTCTCCGCGCGAACCGTGCGAACCGCGTTAGGACTTCTTTCGCTTCTTGACCACGACGCCGATGACGCAGGCGGCGGCGAACAGCAGCACCGAGACGCCGCCGACGATCAGCGCGATGTCCGTGCCGGTCAGCAGGTGCGGCCCGTCGGAGCTTTCGTCCGCGGACGCGTTTGCGTCGTCGTCAGAGGGTTCGTCGGAAGGTTCTTCGGACGCCGGTTCGGACGCCTCGGACGACGCATCCGACACGTCGGAGGTTTCGCCGGGCTGTTCGGGCGCAGGCTCGGCCTCCCGCACCATCTTCGAGAAGGCGAGAGCGGTCCAATGCAGGGAATTCCCGGGCGCACCGTAGACCGAGAGCGAGACGTGCGTGACGGTGAGCTTCCCGGTCGTGCCGAGCTTGTTTTCCAGCGGGAAGTACAGCTTCTGCCCGGACGTGAAGTCATTGACCGTGCCGGTGAGCAGGGTGGAGAGCTGCATGGACTGCTCCGCACCGCCGTCGACCGTATAGTAGAGGAACCCGTTCGCGGAACCGCCGTCGCAGGTGAAAACGACGTGCAGGAAGGGCGTTTCGGCGAGGTCGACCTCCTTGTTGACCTGGATGTCGATCGACGGCCAGGAGAGCGTGTCCTCCTGCGCACGGGAGAGGTGCAGGCTGCCGTCCGTATCGACGGAATAGTCGGCGACGCCGCCCGCGACGCGGGAGATCAGGCTTTCGTCGGTCGGAAGCAGGCTGACGACGTCCTCGTAGACCGCTTCCTTCGGGAGCGTCGCCGGGTCGGGGTTGGTGACGCTGAATTCGTGGAAGGTGATCTTGCGTCCCGCCGCACCGACGACGTACAGCTTCAGCCCGGAGAGCAGCACCGTGCCGTCCTCGCGGACCATGTTGTCCGGGATGATGTCGGACAGCTTGAGCTTGCAGTTGACCTTCTGGTTCGCGGAGAGGTCGCCGACTTCCTCGGTCTTGAGCGTCGGGTCCTGCTCGACGAAGTGCGGGATCAGCCCGACGAAGTTCTGGTCGTAGGCGACCGTCGGGGTGGAGCCGTTGAGGTAGAGCACCATGTTCGTGATCGCGGCCGTTTCAAAGTTGACGGTCAGGTAGCTGTTTTCGACCGGCACGGCGATGGTGTTTTGGATCTCGGGGGAGTAGTGCGCCTCCGGCCAGAGCCCGTTCGTGTTGGCGAAGGAGATCGAGCCGTCCGATTCCTCGGTGGCGACGACGGTGCCGGGCTTGAGGATGCGCCAGCCGTCCGCGTCGAACGGGATGACGGATTTGGTCCAGTACCCTTCCTCGACGTCCGGCGGTTGGGGCAGTTCGATGCGGGGCGCGTCCGGGTCGACGCGGTAGTGCGCCTTCAGGTATTCCTCGATCGAATCGACGTAGACGCGGTTGCCGAGGTCGGCGAGGTGCACGCCGTCCGCGATGAGGAACTCCTCCAGCTTATACTGGTCGCAGATCTTGTGGATGTCGATCAGCCCCGTGTCCGTTTCCTTCGCGACCTCGCGGACGATCTCCACATACACGTCCAGCGCGGCGTTCAGCCCGCCGGCGCTCGCGTAGTTTTCCGCGGGACCGTAGGCGTTCTCGCGCACATAGGGCGGGGTCAGCAGGATCGGGTCGGCGTCCAGCGCACGGACCTGCGAAATGAGGGTTTTGAGGTTTTCCCGGTACTTTTCCGGGGAGACGCGGGGCACGGAGCTGCCCGCGTTCGGGCGGACGTCGTCGTTCGTGCCGAAGCCGATGATGACGATGTCGGGGTCCTTCTTGGTCACGTCCCAGTCGAACCGGGCGAGCCCGTCCTCGGTCGTGTCGCCGCCGACGCCGGAATTGATGGCGTAGAGGTTCATCTCCTCTCCGAGCGTCTTGGTCCAGGTGCCCATGGCGGTCAGGCTGTCGCCGAGGGTCACAAGGCGGCACCCGTCCAGCAGCAGGGCGTCCGCCGCAGGCGCCGCCGAAACGACCCCCGCCGCGAACGGCAGGGACGCGCAGGACAGCGCCGCGCAGAGAAACAGGGAAAAGATGCGTTTTTTCATAACGTTTGCCTTTCTTCGCTCAGGAATCCGACCGATTCAGGTAGTCGCGCAGCTTCTCGATCGTCGGCATACACGCCTCGTCGAGCTTGAGGTAGTTGATGATATCCGTGTACTGCCCGTCGCCGTCGACGTCCGCGTAGTCGTTGCAGGAGAACCAGACGGCGAGCTTGATGCGGCTGCAGAATTCGTAACCGGGGTCCTGGCTATGCTCGAAGCAGTCGATCATGCCCTCGACCCACTGGGTCTGGTAGCCGATATTCCTGCCGAGCGTGGTCGTGCGGTAGCCGTTGAGGCCGTAGTCATAGACGGCGTTTCCGCCCGCGCCGCAGGCGAATTCCCCGAGGATCCACGGGTAGTTCTCGTAGTAGGGGAGCATCTTATTCGCCGTTTCGGTGTACATGGTCTGGAAGCTCGCCGGAGCGCCTTCGTTGTTCATCTGGTAATGGGTCAGACCGAGCATCTGCACGTAGTCCGCACCGGGCATGTAGCAGAGCGCTTCGCCCCAGTTGCAGTACGGGCAGGTCGTCGAGATCGGGTTGATGACCCAGATCAGGTTATTCACGCCCTCCTCTTCAAACAGGTCGTAGACGTGCCGCCAGGTCATCTGGAAGATATCCGGGTCGAGCAGGGTCATCATGCCGCAGTAGTCGGTCCAGTCGGTGTTCATCTCGTTGTTGACGCGGAAGATGATCGGCTTGGCGTAGTCCTTCATGAACCCGGCGAGGCTGCGGAAGTAATCGTCGTGCCTGCCGCGCAGGATGTCGAACATCGGGGTATAGACCCCGCCGGTGGCGTTATTGGTTTCGGTGAACTGGTAGGTCAGGTTGAAAACCGGCTTGCCGTCGAACCCGTTGCCGCCCGCGAAGGCGTCGGCGCGGTCAAAGGTCTCCTTCGGGTCGGCGTAGGTGCCGTACCAGCCCATGTGCAGGTAGGTCATGTAGACGTCCGGCGTCGCGTTCAGCGCCTCCTCGCCCCAGAGCCATTCGGTGTATTCGTCGCTGTTGCCCTCGTGGAACGCGCCAAAGCCGACGTCCGTGCGGTTCTGCAGGAATTCGTAGTAGGCCTTCGTCTCCTCCGACCAGTTCGGGTTTTCCTTGCATTCGTAGGACGTAAAGCCGTTCGCCGGCGTACCGACCATCGGAATCTCGCGGAAGGACGCGACGACGTCGTCCAGCGCGTCGTTCATGCGCTTTTTGGACTTCATGACGATCAGGTAGAAGTAGTTATAGGTGTTCGTCGGGCGAATGATGGCGATCTGGTAGAACGGCATTTCGATCTTGCTTGCGAGGTTGATCTGCATACAGTAGGACTTGACCGTGTAGTCCCCGACCTCGACCTCCTGCACGGCGCGGGTGCGCATGATCTGGTTGTTCGACAGGAACTGCGTGTCGTCGATCTGCTCGACCAGCCATTCCCGCATGTACAGGTCGTAGCCGTCCTTGCTCGTGCTGCCGTCGCCCTGCTTGCCGTAGGGGTTCTGGTTCTCATAGGTTAGGGTCAGGCAGTAGTCCTCGGTGCGGTACTGCGAGCGGAATTTGCCGAGGCTGAAGTCCGCTTCCGGCGCACCCGGGAGCGTGACGCAGTAGCCCTCTGCCGGGACGACCGCACGCGTGGACGCTTCGCCGGTGAACAGCAGACGCACGTCGTTGTCGCTCGCCGGAGCGGGATCCTCGTCGGTGGCGTTGCCGTTTTCATAGACGGTCGCCTTGAAAATGCTTTCCGGGCCGGTCAGCCCGTTCGCTTCGTCGGCGTAATCGGACGACCAGACGGCTTCCGCGCGGGGATCCGGGGTTTTCGGCTCCTCGCTGGGCGTATCGGACGGGTCGGCAGGCTCGGTGTTTTCCGACGACGTGTTGTTCCCGCCCGCACAGCCGGCGAGCAGCAGAAGCGGCGTCAGGAACAGGCAGAGCATGGTTCGTAGCAGTTTTTTCATCGCAAATCAATTCCCTTTCGTTGCAGTTTCTTTTTCATGGAACAGTATACAGGAAAATCCGCAAAAAAGCAAGACTCTTTTGCAAAAAAGGCAAAAAACAGGTCAGGAAGTCTCGTTCAGGTACTCCCGCAGCTCGCGGAGCACGCCCATCGCGTTCTCGTCGAGCATGTAGGAGGTGATGATCTCGTTGTATTTCCCGTCGCCGTCGACGTCCGCGTAGTCGTTGCTGGAGAACCAGACGGCGAGCTTGATGCGGCGGCAGAACTCGTTCTCCGGCAGTTGGTTGTTGCGGAAGCAGTCGAGCATATCCGCGACCCACTGGGTCTGCCGGTCGACGTTGCGCCCGAATTCGGTCGCCACATAGCCGTTGACGCCGTAATCGTAGTAGGCGACGCCGCCCCCGCCGCAGGCGAATTCCCCGATCATCCACGGGTAGTCCGCGAAGTAGGGGAGCGCGTTGGTCTCCGCCAGCGTGTACCGCTCGCGGAAGGTCTTATACTCGATGTCGACGTTGTTCGCCTCGTAGTTGGTCAGCCCGAAGATCTGCACGTAGTCCGCCCCGGGCATATAGCAGACCGTCTCCCCCCAGTTGCAGTACGGGCAGGTGATGGCGATGGGATTGAACACCCAGATCAGGTTGTCCACCCCTTCCTCCTCGAACAGGTCGTACAGGTGCCGCCACGCCATCTGGAACAGGTCCGGGTCGAGCAGGGTCATCATGCCGCAGTAGTCGGTCCAGTCGGTGTTCATCTCGTTGTTGAGCCGGAAAATGATGGGTTTCCCGTAGTCCTTCATGTACCCCGCAAGCTCGCGGAACTGGTTATCCAGCCGACCGCGCAGGATGTCGAACGTCGGGGTGTACGCGCCGGTGGCGTTGTTGGTCTCGGTGAACTGGTAGGTCAGGTTAAAGACCGGCTTGCCGTCGAACCCGTTGCCGCCCGCGTAGGTGTCGGCACGGTCGAACGTCTCCTCCGGGCTTTGCGGGTCGCCGTACCAGCCCATTGCCAAGTAGGTCATGTAGACGTCCGGCGTTGCGTCCAGCGCTTCCGGGCCCCAGAGCCATTCGGTATATTCGTCGCTGTTGCGCTCGTGGAACGCGCCGAAGCCGACGTCCGTGCGGTTCTGCAGGTATTCATAGTAGGCCTTGGTTTCCTCCGACCAGTTGGGGTTTTCCTTGCATTCGTAGGACGAAATGCCGTCCGCCGGCGTACCGACCATCGGGATCTCGCGGAAGGACGCGACGATGTCGTCCAGTTCGTCGTTCATGCGTTTTTGGGACTTCATGACGATCAGGTAGAAGTAGGTGTAGCTCTCCGTCGGGCGGATGATGGCGATCTGGTAGAAGGGCATGTCGATATTGCTCGCGAGGTTGATCTGCATGCAGTAGGTCTTGACCGTGTAGGGACCGACCTCGACCTCCTGCAGCGGGCGCGTCCGCATGAGTTGGTTGTCGGCGAGGTATTTGGTGCTGTCGATGTGCTCGGTCAGCCAGCCCGTGATGTACATATTGTACCCGGCTTCGTCCTTGGAATAGGGGTTCTGGTTCTCGTAGGTCAGCGTCAGGCAGTAGTCGTCGGTGCGGTACTGCGAGCGGCGGCTGCCGAGGCTGAAGTCCGCTTCCGGCGCACCCGGGAGCGTGACGCAGTAGCCCTCCGCCGGGACGACCGCACGGGTCGCGTCTGCGCCGGTGAACAGAAGGCGCACGTCGTTATCCGCCGCCGGGGCGGGATTTTTGTCGGTCGCGTTGCCGTTTTGGTAGACGGTCGCTTGGAAAATGGTCTCCGGGGCGGTCAGTCCGTGCGCTTCGTCGGCGTAGTCGGACGACCAGACGGCATCGGCGCGGGGGTCGGGGGTTTTCGGTTCCTCGCTCGCCGTCGTTTCGGCGCTCGACGTGTCGTCCGCCGGTTCGGACGCGTCGTTCGTACTTCCGCCGCAGGCGGTCAGGAGCAGAAGAAGGGTCAGCAGCAGCGCGGTGGCTTTTTTCATGGGTCGTTTTCCCCTTTCTGTTTCTTTTCTCCCAGTATACAGGAAATCCGTCGAAATTGCAAGAGGTGGCAGAAAAATATTCCGCCGATTTGTAGAAAACGGCAGGGGAAAGCGAAAATACAATAAAATAATGCCCCGCAGGCGGACATGCGCCGCCGGAGGGGCTCCTTAAGAGAAAACCGGCGAAGGCGGCGTCAGAATTGGCGCAAGCCGAGCCGGGTTTTCAAACGTGCCGACAAAGTCGGCACGTTCCGAGGGAGGGAGCCTCCGAGGGGGGAACGCAGAGTTAGACGGTGCATAGCACCGGCGACACGATTGCGGTCCCCCTTCGGAAAAGCTTTTATCTTGTTCTGATGCGAAGCGTTACGGCCGCGCCGACCGCGCCGAGGATCGCAAGCACCGCGAACACGAGCAGCCCCGTGTCACCCGCCTGCACTCCGCCGGACGACGTCGAGCCGGTGGAACCAGTGGAGCTGGCGGAACCAGTGGAGCCGGTCGAACCCGTGGAGCTAGTGGAACCTGTCGAGCCGGTGGAATCGGTGGACCCGGTCGAACCAGTAGACCCGGTGGAATCGGTGGACGAGGAGTCGGTCGAGCCCGTAGAGCCGGTTGAATCAGTCGACGAAGAATCCGTCGACGAGGAGTCGGTCGACGAGGAATCGGTCGACGAAGAATCCGTGGACGAAGAATCCGTCGAACCGGCGGACGAGGAATCGCTGGACGTGGAACCCGTCGACGGCTTCACGAGCGGCGTGCCGACGACCATGGCGTTCTCGTCGCTGACCAGCGCGAGCGTGTTGAGCGTGACGACGTCGCCGGTTTTCGCCGCCGTGATGTCAAGGTCCTTGAATTCGTGGACGTTGTTTTCGAACCGCTTGTCCCCCGTGACGTAGGCGGGCAGGTCCCAGACGATGGACGTGTCCGTCGAACGCTTGGTATAGGAAGCGTTTTTCTTCATGCCGGTGAAGAACAGGTCCGCGTTCCCGCCGTCCTTGTCCTTGCGGGTGTAGTGGATTCGGAAGTCGACGTCCTTGTTTTCGCTGACGAAATCGGCGGCGACGAAGGTTGGCTTGGACAGGTCGACCTGTGCGCCCGTGTAGTCCGCGAGGTGGATCGGCGTGTCCTCGGACGCGTCCTTCTTGAACGTGAGCGTGACCGAGCCGTTTTCGTTGCGTTTGACCGTCACGGATTCGTTGTCGGTATCCTGCAGCGAAGCGAGGAAGTCGACGATCACGACCGAGGACGGCTCCCCGCTGACCGGCTTGCTGTCCGCCGCCATCGCGCAGACCGCGCCGAGCGACAGCAGTACCGCCGCCAGCAGAACGGAAATGAACTTTTTCATGGAATTTGTTTTCCCCTTTCAGCAGATCATAGTTTTGGGTTTGATTGCGTTCTATTTGTTTGCGTTCCATGAGCAAGTATTCCCGATTTTACAAAAAAAATGCGGGCGCCCCGCGAAGGAGCGCCCGATTTGAACGGTTAGCGTTCAGATTTTATGGAGTTTGCGATGCTTAGTGTCTTACACGGACAACCGCAACACCGCCGACAACCGCGAGAACCGCGAGAACTGCGAACACGATCATACCCGTGTCGCCGGTTCCCGGAGCGGTCGAGCTGCTGGAAGCAGGAGCTTCGCTGGAGCTGGAAGCAGGAGCTTCGCTGGAGCTTTCAGCCGTCGTGGTGGTCTCGGTCGAAGAAGCCTCGCTGGAGGTAGCTTCGGTCGTGGTAGTTTCGGTCGTGGTGGATTCGGTCGGATCCTCGGTCGCGGCAGGCTTCACAAGCGGTTCGCCCGGCTTCAGCGCGGACGCGTCGGAAATCAGCGCGAGGGTGTTGAAGGTGATCGGTTTGTCTTTCTTGCCGACCGTGATCACCAGATCGGTGTACTGGTGCATATTGTCAGCGTTGAGCTTGTCGTTATCGGTCAGATACTTGGTGACGTTCCAGACAACGGAGGTTTCGGTCTTGGCAGCGGCGTAAGCGGCGTTTCCATCGGTACGCATACCGGTCCAGAACTGGTCGGCAAGCTTATCCTTGCGGGTGTAGTGAAGACGGAAATCGATGTCCGTGATTTCGCAGGCGATGTCCACAGCGAGATAGGTCTGCTTGGTCGCGTCGAACTTGCCGCCTTCAAAGGCAGTGACGATGGTGGCGGGGGTATTCGCATCGATGTCACGCTTCGGCGTGACGGTGACGGTGCCGTTGTCGTTGACGACGACCGTGACGTCAGCCGTGTCGGCCGCCTTGATTTCGCTGAGCAAGTTGTAGATGACGGGGCTGGTCTCTTCCGCGGAAACTGCGAGCGCGCAGGTGACGGAAGCGATCAGCATCGTCGCGATGAGGAGCGCTGAGAGTAACTTTTTCATTGCTGTTTTTCCCCTTTCGGTTTTTCTTTTTTGTTTGGCGGTTTGCATCGGCTTTTGCAAAGGAACCGATTCAAAACCACTTTCAGTATAGCAAATGCGGGCGGGCTTGTCAAGAGGTTTTGGAAATTTTTTCAGGAAATTTTGTTTTTCGTCGCTTTCGACCTTTTTCGGGGCATTTTTTCGCGAAAATGGATAAAAAAGAGCGCCCCCGCGAAAGGGCGCTCGTGCAAAACGGGTTTAGTGTCTTGCGCGTGCCACGACCACGCCGCCGACGGCGGAGAGGACCGCGAGGACCGCAAGGACGATCAAGCCGGTGTCGCCGGTCGTCGGAGCAGTCGAGCTGGCAGCCGACGAAGCGGCACTGCTTTCGGTCGAGGCGGCGCTGCTTTCGGTCGAGGCGGCGCTGCTTTCGGTCGAGGCGGCACTGCTTTCGGTCGAGGCGGCACTGCTTTCAGTCGAAGCGGCACTGCTGTCGTCGGCAGCGGGCTCGTCCGCAGAAACTGCGAGCACGCAGGTCGCGGAAAGGACCAGCAGCGCGACGACGAGGATCGCGGAAAGTACCTTCTTCATGATGGTTTCCCCCTTTCATTTGCTTTGTTTTCCGTCCTCCGAGCAGGAAATTTCCCCCTACCCGCTCGAAAAACCGTCTCCTATTATAGTCCAACAGGCAGCAAATGTCAAGGGCTTTTTAGATTTTTTTAATGATCACCTTTTTTGAGGCAGTCCAGCTCGCCTTCCGGGGCGAAGTCGCTGCGGATATACGGCGCGTTGCCGGCGGTCAGCCAGTTGTAGCCGGTTTCCCGCTTCGCGCAGTAGTGGGCGGCATTCTGGAGGATGCGGCGGACGACCGGGTTATGGTAGGTCGGGACGGTCTCGTGACCCGGCTGGAAGTAGAACACCTTGCCAGCGCCGCGCTTCCAGACGCAGCCGGAGCGGAACACATAGCCGGTCTCGTACCAGGACAGGAAGACCAGCTCGTCCGGGTCCGGGATCTGGAACGGCTCTGCGTAGACCTCTTCCTTTTCGATGTGGAAATGCGAGGGGACGCCTGCGGCGATCGGGTGGGTCGGATTGATGTTCCAGACGACCTCGTGGAGGTTATCCCCCCAAAGCAGGTTGCCGGTCGTGCCGACGACGGAGCGGAAGACCTTGGAATAGTGCCCGGAATGCAGGACGACCAGCCCCATGCCGTTGTAGACGCGCTGGCGGACGCGCTCGACGAGGTCGTCCGGCACTTCGTCGTGCGCCATATGACCCCACCAGAACAGGACGTCGGTGTTGTTCAGCACCTCGTCCGGCAGACCGTTCTGCGGGTCGTCGAGGGCGGCGAGGGTGATCTCAAGGTCGCCGCATTCCGAAAGCGCCTTGCCGATCTCGGCGTGCAGGCCGTTCGGGTAGAGCGCGCGGACGGCGTCGTTGGATTTTTCGTGACGGTATTCGTTCCAGATGGTGACGCGGATTTTGCTCATGAAAGATTGCTCCCTTCCAAATGGTATTGGTTTCAATCGAATTATAGCATGACGGGGAAGGAATGTCAACGTTTTTTGGAAAAAAATTCCCGTCTTGACAAGGGAACGGAAGTGTGCTACAATAAGGCGAGAAAACAGGAAAGAAGGGGTTTTCCATGCCTACGCCGCACATCGCCGCGACGCCGGAGCAGTTCGCGCGGACCGTCCTGATGCCCGGCGACCCGCTACGGAGCCGTTTCCTCGCCGAGCACTTCCTCGACCGTCCCGTGCTGGTCAACGACATCCGGGGCGTGCAGGGGTATACCGGGTTCTATCATGACGAGCCTGTCTCGGTCATGGCGAGCGGCATGGGGATGCCGTCGATGGGCATTTACGCGTTCGAGCTGTTCCGGCATTTCGGGGTGGAGAACCTGCTTCGGGTCGGTTCGGCGGGCGCCTTGCAGGCGCAGGTGTCGCTGCGGGACGTGGTGCTGGCGATGGGGGCGTGTACGGATTCGGCGTTCGCGTCGCAGTACCGGCTGGACGGGTGTTTCGCGCCGATCGCGGATTACGGACTGCTTTCGACCTGCGTTGCGACGGCGGAGACGCTCGGTCTGCCCTGTCGGGTCGGGAACGTGCTTTCCACCGACGCGTTCTACGCAGACGAGGAGGCGCCGACGCCCGCGCAGACGCAGGCGGCGATGTGGGGGAAGATGGGCGTGCTGGCGGTCGAGATGGAAACGGCGGCGCTCTACATGACGGCGGCTCGCGCGGGCAAGCGCGCGCTTGCGCTGTTCACGGTGTCCGATCACCTGCTGACCGGCGAGCGTCTGGGCGCGGACGAGCGGCGGACGTCGTTCACCGATATGCTGCGGCTGGGGCTGGAGACCGCCGTGCGGATTTAGAAATTTGCGGAAAATACGCGAAACCCCTTTACTTTTCGGGGAAACGCGTGTATACTATAGGTGTTCCTGACGCAAAGAGCGTTCTGAAGCGGAAGGTGCGGTGTATCTTTGGAAAAAAGCGGGTTTTTCCCGTGTTTTTTGCCGCGCCGGAAACGGACGCGGCTTTTTTCGCGGAAAAAAATCGGGGACGGAAGGGAAGGGTGAACGGTGCAGACGAGGGTCGGCGTGATGAGCATCATCGTCGAGGACCGCGATTCGGTCGGGCGGCTCAACGAGCTGCTGCACGAGTACGGGGAGTATATCCTCGGGCGCATGGGCATTCCCTGCCGCGACAAGGGGATTCACATCATCAGTATCGCCTTTGACGCGCCGCAGGACCGCATTTCGGCGCTGGCGGGGCAGATCGGCAAGCTGCCCGGCGTGAGCGTAAAGACCGCCCTGTCGGGGGTGACCGGGAATGGGTGACCTGTCGGCATTGATTGAGAAGCTGACGGCGGGGGAGCGGCTGACCGAGGCGGAATTCCGCGAACTGCTCGTCGGGCGCGACGACGCGACGGCGAAGGCGCTCGCGGAAAAAGCGGTCGAAGTGCGGAAGTCCATCTACGGCGACGCGGTCTTCACGCGGGGGCTGATCGAGATCGGCAACATCTGCCGCAACGACTGCTACTACTGCGGCATTCGCCGGAGCAACGCGAACTGCGAGCGCTACCGCTTGACGGACGAGGAGATCCTGTCCTGCGCCGACGAGGGGTACGAGCTGGGCTTTCGGACGTTCGTCCTGCAGGGCGGGGAGGACGGGTATGACACCGACGAGCGGATGTGCGGTCTGCTGCGGGAATTGAAGCGGCGGCACCCGGACTGCGCTTTGACGCTTTCGCTCGGCGAACGTTCGCGGGAGAGCTATCAGGCGCTGTTCGACGCGGGGGCGGACCGCTACCTGCTGCGGCACGAAACGGCGGACCGAACGCACTACGGCCGCCTGCATCCGCCGGAGCTGTCGTTCGACAACCGCATGCAATGCCTGCGGGATTTGCGGGAGATCGGGTATCAGGTCGGGTGCGGATTCATGGTCGGGTCGCCGTTCCAGACGGAGGCGGAACTGGCGAAGGACCTGCTGTTCGTGCAGGAATTCCGTCCGGATATGTGCGGTATCGGACCGTTCATCCCGCACCGCGACACCCCGTTCCGGGGGGAGAGCGCCGGGTCGGTGGAACTGACCTGCTTCCTGCTTTCGGTGATCCGGCTGGTCTACCCGCCGGTGCTGCTGCCCGCGACGACGGCGCTCGGGACGCTGCATCCGCGTGGGCGGGAGCTGGGCATCCTCGCCGGGGCGAACGTGGTCATGCCCAATCTGTCCCCGGTCTCGGTGCGGAAAAAATACGAACTTTACGATAATAAGATCTGCACGGGCGAGGAAGCGGCGGAATGCCGCGGCTGCCTTGCGCGTCGCATGGAATCCATCGGCTACCGCCTGACGGTAGACCGGGGCGACATCAGAAAAGGAGAAAGGTGAATCGTTATGGCAATCTACGACCCGACCTCCCGGAAGGCGGAGGAATTCATCAACGACGCGGAGATTCGCGAAACCCTCGCCTACGCGGAGGAAAACAAGCACAACCTCCCGCTGATCGACGCGATCCTGGAGAAGGCGCGTCCGAAGAAGGGAGAAACCGGGTACACCTGCGCCGGACTGACCCACCGGGAAGCGTCCGTGCTGCTGGCGTGCGACCTGCCGGAGAAGATCGAGGAGATCTACCGCATCGCCGAGGAGACCAAGCTGGCGTTCTACGGCAACCGCATCGTCATCTTTGCGCCGCTCTACCTGTCGAACTACTGCGTCAACGGGTGCGTGTACTGCCCGTACCACATGAAAAACAAGCACATTCCCCGCCGCAAGCTGACGCAGGAGGAGGTCCGCAGGGAAGTCATCGCCCTGCAGGACATGGGGCATAAGCGGCTCGCCATCGAAGCGGGGGAGGACCCGGTCAACAATCCGATCGAGTACATCCTCGACTGCATCCACACGATCTACGGCGTCCACCACAAGAACGGCGACATCCGCAGGGTCAACGTCAATATCGCGGCGACGACCGTCGAGAACTACCGCCGGCTCAAGGAGGCGGGGATCGGGACCTATATCCTCTTCCAGGAGACCTACCACAAGGAGAGCTACCTCGCCCTGCACCCGACCGGGCCGAAGCACGATTACGACTACCACACCGAGGCGATGGACCGTGCGATGGACGGCGGGATCGACGACGTGGGGCTGGGCGTGCTGTTCGGGTTGGAGCGGTACGCGTATGAGTTCGCCGGTCTGCTGATGCACGCCGAACACCTCGAGGCCGTCCACGGCGTCGGGCCGCATACCATCAGCGTGCCCCGCGTCAAGCGTGCCGACGACATCGACCCGGACGCGTTCGACAACGGCATCGACGACGAGACGTTCGCCAAGATCACCGCCTGCATTCGCCTCGCCGTCCCGTACACCGGCATGATCATCTCCACCCGCGAGACGCAGGCGGTCCGGGAGAAGCTGCTGCGGCTGGGCATTTCGCAGGTCAGCGGCGGTTCGCGGACGTCCGTGGGCGGGTACGCCGAGGAGGAGCGCCCGCACGATACGGAGCAGTTCGACGTGTCCGACCAGCGCACGCTCGACGAGGTCGTCCGCTGGCTGATGGAGAACGGGCATATCCCGTCCTTCTGCACGGCGTGCTACCGCGAGGGGCGCACCGGCGACCGATTCATGAGCCTGTGCAAGAGCGGGCAGATCCTCAATTGCTGCCACCCGAACGCGTTGATGACCCTCGCCGAGTATCTGGAGGACTACGCGTCGCCGGAAACCAAGGCGGTCGGGGACAAGCTCATCGAGCGGGAGCTGGAGCGCATCCCGAAGGAGAAGGTCCGCGAGATCGCGCGGCGGAACATCGCGGAGATTCGGAACAATGGGAAAAGAGATTTTCGCTTCTGAAAGTCCCTTTTGGGACTTGTAAAGCGTAGGAACGACGTCGGAAAGGGGAAGGAATTATGAGTTTGCAGGAAACGGTTTCGGCGGAACGGGTGCATATCGGGTTTTTCGGGAAGCGCAACGCCGGGAAGTCCAGCCTGGTCAACGCCGTGACGGGGCAGGCGCTCTCGGTGGTCTCGCCGGTGCGCGGGACGACGACCGACCCGGTCAAGAAGGCGATGGAGCTGCTGCCGCTCGGGCCGGTGCTGATCATCGACACGCCCGGGCTGGACGACGAGGGGGAGCTGGGCGAGCTGCGGGTCCGCAAGGCGAAGCAGATGCTGGCGCAGACCGACCTCGCCGTGCTCGCCGTGGACGCGTGCGCGGGGCTTTCGCCGGAGGACGCGGAGCTGCTTTCCCTCTTTCGGGAGCGGGGGTTGCCGTATGTGGTCGCCTATAACAAGGCGGACCTGCTCGCCGAACGACCGCCGCTGCCGCCGGACGGGCTGTACGTCAGCGCGGTGACGGGAGAGGGCGTGCATGAACTGAAGGAGAAGCTCGGCAGCTTCGCCAAAACGCTGGAAAACCCGAGGAAGCTGGTCGCCGACCTGCTTGCTCCGGGGGACGTGACGGTGCTGGTCATTCCCATCGACGCCGCCGCGCCGAAGGGACGGCTGATTTTGCCGCAGCAGCAGGTCATGCGCGAACTGCTGGACGCGCACCTGCCGTTCGCCGCCTGCCAGGACACGGAGCTGCGGGAGACGCTTTGTGCGCTTTCGCGCCCGCCGAAGCTGGTCGTGACGGATTCGCAGGCGTTCGGGAAGGTCGCGTCCGTCCTGCCGCCGGAGCAGCTTTTGACGTCGTTTTCCATCCTGTTCGCCCGCTATAAGGGCGAGCTCGGACAGCTCGTCCGGGGTGCCGAGGCGCTCGCGGACCTGCGCGACGGCGACCGGGTGCTGATCGCCGAGGGGTGTACGCACCACCGCCAGTGCGGGGACATCGGGACGGTCAAACTGCCCGCGTGGCTGGAAGGGTATACCGGCGCAAAACCGGTCTATACGTTCACGTCCGGCGGGGAGTTCCCGGAGGACCTTTCGCCGTTTTCGCTGGTGATTCATTGCGGGGCGTGTATGCTCAACGCCGCCGAGGTCGCGAGCCGGTTGCGCCGTGCGGCGGACGCCGGCGTGCCGGTCGTCAATTACGGCGTCGCCATCGCGAAGATGCACGGGATTCTGGAGCGGAGCTTGAAGGTATTTGGTTTCGGGGGGTAAACACAATCGCGGCGGCGTCGCTAGCGACCTTGTCGCAGCTCCTCCTTGCTCTGTTTTTTCCCCCCGAATGCTCCCCTTTTATCGAAAAATGACTCGGCTTGCGCCAATACTGACGCCGCCATCGCCATTTTTCTCTTGATGTGTTCCTCCGGCGGTACATGCCCGCCTACGGAACGATATTTGATTGTATTTTTTGCGTCTCTCGTTTTTCTTGCCGGCATATGGGACGGGGGCTGGCTCCGAGAGGAGCCGCGCGAGATGCGAGCGGTTTTTTGCGTAAACGCGTGGGTTTTAGCCGACGCGTTTATGTTTTTTGCCCGAAGTCAATCAAAATCGACGACAGTCGATTTTGCGGAATGGGGGCGTGGGGGTGCGAACTTTTACACGGTATTCCTCTCTGTGCGTTGCACAGAGAGGAATATGCGGCTCGCGGTTGAGCCGCAAGTGTAAAATTCGGCGTTCGCAAGAAATCGTAATGATTTCTTGCGAATTGCGGTTCCCCCAACGTACCCTTATCGCGAATCCCTTTCGCGCACCTCTACCGCATCCGCCTTTGCAGTTTCTTCAGGCGGCGGTTCCGATTGGGGCGGCGGGCGGAAGCGGTCAGACCAGCGAGGGCGGCGGACGCCGGGAACAGGAGCAAGGGGGAAACGCGATGCAGCAGACTTGCGCCGGTCGCCGGTACGGCGAGGGAGAGCAGGAGCACGAACAGCGTCAGCGCGCCCCCGGCGACCAGCGCGCCGAGGAACGGGTTTACCCCCCGCGACGACGCGACCCCGGCGGCGAGGAGCGACCCGCCGTATCCCGCCGCGGCAGCGCAGAACAGGGAGGCGGGGAACACCGCGGACGACGGGTCGGACATCTGCAACGCGACGAACGCGAGCGCGAACGCGAGGGCGAACAGGATCACAAGCCCGAGCAGGAACCCGCCGACCCCGGCGCGAAGCAATGGGTTCCCGCCCCCGGCACGGCGGTCGGCACGCGGGGAACGGGCGGGGGAATGTTTCATAGGGAAGTCCTTCCTTTCGTTTGGTGTTCTATGCGTATGCGGAAAAGGCGGGGAATATGCGGATTCCCTTGACAGACGGGCGGAAACGTGGTATGATGAAGGGGAAAAGGAAGGCAAAAAGGAGAGGTTTTCTATGGCAATCGTCACATTCGGGGAGATCATGATGCGCCTGCAGCCGCCGGGCTACCAGCGGTTCACGCAGACGGGGAGCTACGAGGCGACCTTCGGCGGCGGGGAGGCGAACGTCGCCGTCTCGCTCTGCAATTTCGGGCGGGAAACGCGGTTCGTGACGGGTCTGCCGGAGAACGAGTTGGGGACGGCCTGCGTCGGGCAGCTGCGCCGGTGGGGCGTGGATACCCGGTTCGTGCTGCGCCGTCCGGGCCGGATGGGGCTGTATTTTTGCGAAAAAGGCGCGTCGCAGCGCCCGTCGAAGGTGCTGTACGACCGCGCCGGGTCGGTCGCGGCGGGACTAACGCCGGGGGACTTCGATTGGGACAAGATCTTCGACGGTGCGGAGTGGTTCCACTTCACCGGGATCACCCCGGCGCTCGGCGACAGCGTCGCGGCAGTCACGAAGGAAGCGTGCGAAGCGGCGAAACGGGCGGGTGCGACGGTCTCGTGCGACCTGAACTACCGAAAGAAGCTCTGGACCCGCGAGAAGGCGGGGAAGGTCATGGCGGGGCTGATGCCGTTCGTCGACCTGCTGATCGCCAACGAGGAGGACGCGTCCGACGTGTTCGGCATCCGCGCCGCGAACAGCGACGTGACGAAGGGCGAGATCGACCTCGACGGCTACCGTAGCGTCGCGGAGCAACTTGTCGCGCGGTTCGGCGTGAAACAAGTGGCGATCACGCTCCGGGAGTCGATTTCCGCGTCGCGGAACCGCTTTTCGGGTCTGCTGTATGACGGCGGGGAGCTGTTCGTTTCCAAAAAGTACGATATGCAGATCGTCGACCGCGTCGGCGGCGGGGACAGCTTCGCCGCCGGGCTGATCTACGCGCTGGACGCCGGGATGAACGACGCGGACGCGGTGGAATTCGCGGTCGCCGCGTCCTGCCTCAAGCACAGCGTCGAGGGGGACTTCAACGCCGTGACGGTCGGGGAAGTGCTCGCCCTTTGCGGCGGGGACGGCTCGGGTCGGGTACAGCGATGAGCTTGCAGGAGCAGGTGCTGGACGCGCTGCGCGGCGGGGAGACGCTTTCGGGCGAAGCGCTCGCGGAGCGGTTCGGCGTGTCGCGCAGCGCGGTGTGGAAAGCGGTGGACAGGCTGCGGCGGGACGGGTTTGAAGTGGAAGCGGCGACCAACCGGGGGTACCGCCTGTGCGCCTGCGAAGGGCTGTCCGCGGCGGTCATCGACCGCGCCGGGAACGGCGGGTTTTCGCTGGAGGTGCACGACTGCGTCGGTTCGACCAACGACCGCGCCAAGCAGTTGGCGGCGGAGGGGGCGGAGCGGGTCTGCGTCCTCGCCGACCGGCAGGAGCGCGGCAAGGGGCGCATGGGACGGCGCTTCCTTTCGCCGCCCGGGGCGGGGCTGTACCTGTCTTGCGTGCTGCGCCCGTCGCTGCGCGGGGAGGACGCGGCGCTGCTGACGACCTACGCCGCCGTCGCCGTCGCCGAGACCATCGAAGCGACGACCGGCGCATGGGCGGAGATCAAGTGGGTCAACGACGTGTACGTCGGCGGGAAAAAGGTCTGCGGGATCCTGACGGAAGGGTCGGTCGACTTCGAGAGCGGCGGATTTTCCTACGCGGTCGTCGGGATCGGGGTCAACCTGCGCAGGCGGGAATGGCCGCCGGAGCTCGCGTCCGTCGCGACGGATCTGGAAACGGAAACCGGCGTGCAGGCGGATCGGAACCTGTTTGCGTCGGCGCTGCTGCGGCGGTTCGCGGACGTGGAAGAAGCGCTGCGGGAGCGGTCGTTTCTGGACGCGTACCGTGCGCGGTGCTTCGTGTTGGGGAAGGACGTGACGGTTTTTCGCGGGAACGAGCAATTTTGCGCCCGCGCCGTGGACGTCGGTCCGCGCGGGGAGCTGCTGGTCGACCCCGGCGACGGGACGCTTCGCGCACTGCAAAGCGGCGAGGTGTCCGTGCGGGTGCAATGAAAAAAGCGGGATTGATTCTTGTCAATCCTGCTTTTTTGTAGGGGGTATTTTGATAGAATGCAAATAAATCCTGCCAAAAAATCTATCTGAGTCCATTTGCAAAAACCCATGAGTAAAACAGCTCTTTCGGGGGTTTTGTGTACGCGTAATCCAAATGGGATGGCGTGGTTTCAATTATTTTTATGGCCTGTTCAAGGACTTCGCCGATCGATTTTCCGGCAATATCGATTTCTATTTCATTGATAAGCGGGCTTCGATTGATATTTTTTTCGTTCATCTTTTTCTGCAGTTCAAAATCTATCAATCCATGATTTGGGCG
Organism: uncultured Clostridia bacterium; assembly: GCA_947630765.1. Lineage (GTDB taxonomy): Bacteria > Bacillota > Clostridia > Oscillospirales > CAG-382 > Coliplasma. The sequence goes on from CANRIX010000005.1 coordinate 54,574, forward strand.
ATTCCGCATTTGCTCTTGAATTTGGTTCAAATCACTGCATACCAGTTTTATGGTGATAAAATCGGTTCCTTTGAAAACAATCGGGATGTCCGCCGTTCGGAGATCGTCAATGTCGGAAGCAAGGACATTCTTATATCCCAGCCGATGAAAACACATCAGCATGGCAACCTGATTTTCCCAGCAGGTGAGTTCTTCCAGCTCGCCCGTCATCGGCTCGCTGCCGTCCCGTGAAATAAATTCGGGTACCATATGCTGTTCTATACAGGTGGTTTTATAGTGATCGAGAAGTCCGTTTGCCAAAGTACTTTTCCCGATACCGCTTGCGCCTGTTATAAAAATAAAATCTTTCATGCGAATGATTCCTCAATATTGCGGCAAATTCTGCAAGAGTATATCTAATTTAGGAAAAACAGATACCTGCAATTTACGGTTGTAATTTCCCTCAATTGTGAGGGGTGCCTTCCGACGGGGCTTCCGCGGTTTTCTCTGCCGTTTCTGCCGCCGCTTCCTCCGCCGGTTGTTCCGTTTGCGGCGCGGGGGCTTCGGACGGGGCACGCAGATGCCGCCAAATGACCGTCACGGAAATCCCGGCGCAGCCGAGCGCGTAGGACAGCTTGCCCGCGTACAGCAGCAACGGCACCATGATGCCCGCGAACAGCGCGTACACGAGGATGCTCCGCCGGCGGTGCGGGCGGACGCGGATGATCGTCGAAAAAACGATATACAGGACCGCGAGCGCGACGACCGCGAGGCATTGCGGCAAGAGCCCGAGCAGCACGCCGAAGGACGTCGCGATGCACTTCCCGCCGTGGAACCGATTGAACGGCGCGACCGCGTGACCGAGCACCGGCGCGATTACGATCAACGCGAAAAGCGGCTCGGCGGGGTCGAGGAACCGGCGGGCGAGCAGCACGGGCAGCAGCCCCTTGCCGACGTCCAGCAGCAGGCAGAGCGCCCCGATTGCCGGTCCGCAGGTCATGAACGCGTTCGCGGCGCCGGGGTTGCGGTCGTCGCTTTCGGCGCTGACGTCCTTGCCGGTCAGCAGCAGCGGCAGGATGCGGCTGTAGAGGATACTTCCGCTGAGGAAGCCGCCCGCAAAGAGCAGCAGCCAGAGGGTCAGACGGTCGGGCATGGCGCACCTTCCTTTCCGAGTTGTTCGCGGATACGCGTCACGACGGTTTCCGCCGCGACGGGGGAGAGCGTTTCGCGCTGTTTTTGCCGGATCTGTTCGGCGCGGACGGGGTCGTGGGCGAGTTCGACGGCGCAGGACACCGCGTCCGGCACGTTTTTCGCCCAGAGGGACATGCCGTGGTCGGCGAAAAAGGCCGCGTTGCGTGTCTCGCACCCCGGGATCGCCCCGAAATGCACGAGCGGGACGTTGGAAACCGCCGCTTCCGTCGCGGAAAGACCGCCGGGCTTGGAAATGACCGCGTCGGCGGCACGCAGGAACAGCGGGACGTCGCCGGTAAACGGGACGGCGCGGAACGGGAACGAGCCGAAACGCTCGGACAGCTGCTCGCGCAGGGCGTCGTTGCGCCCGGTCAGCACGCAGAGGAACCCGTCCTCGCCGATCCGCTGCAGCAGTTCCTCGCACAGCACGCAGACGTGCCCGCAGCCGACGCCGCCGGTCAGCAATAGGTAGATCCTGCGGTCAAGCGGCAAACCGAGCGTCATCCGCGCCGCTTCCGGCTCGACCGGGACGCGGAATCGGCGGGAAACCGGGATCCCGCTCGCGACGATGCGGTCGGACGGGATGCCTTTGCGGGCCAGCTCCGCGGCGACCTGCTCGTGCGGGACGAAGTAGAGGTCCGCGTCGACCTCTGCGAAGAACGGGATACAGGTGTAGTCGGTCAGGACGCCGAAGCTCGGAATGTGCGCGCCGGTCCGCCGGCGGATCGCCGTGACCGCTTCCAGCCCGAACAGGTGGGTCGAAAGCACGCCGTCGAACCGCTCCGCCTGTAAATAGTCGTGCAGGGTGGACGCGTAGTGGGCGTTTGCGTAGTAGACCGGCGAGCGCAGCCCGGTCGATTCGTAGACCGCGCCGGCGCGATAGACCATGCCGAACACCGTCGGCGCCCGGCGGATCAGCCCGTTGTACGCTGCCGCGACCAGCTCGCGCGCACGCTTGCTTTGGAACCCGACCGGGTCCGCCAGCACGTATTCGACGCCCTGCCGTTTCAGTTCCTCCGCGAGCGCCCGGCGAGCGCTGTTGTGCCCCTCGCCGGTCGGACAGCTCAAAAGCAGTAGTTTCATCGGTTTTGCCTTCCTCCCCGTAGGGGGCGGTTTCAAACAGCGAAACGAAAGGGCTGCAATTTTCGGTTGCAGCCCTTCACGTGACCCGTGTTATCGACGGGCGCAGATCCGTTTATTCGGGTTTAGCGTCTCACTTTCACTGCGACGATGGCGCCGACAGTGGAGAGGACACCGAGAATAGCGAACACCAGCATGCTGCTGTCGCCGGTCTGGGGAGACGTGGACGTGCTCGCCGCAGAGGACGTGCCTGTCCCGGAAGCCGTAGACTGGCTGGAGGAGGTAGTGCTGGAGGTTTCGCTGGACGCGTCGCTGGAGGTGTCACTGGACGTGTCACTGGAGGTTTCGCTGGACGTGTCACTGGACGTGTCACTGGAGGTGTCGCTGGACGTATCGCTGGACGTATCGCTGGACGTGTCGCTGGACGTGTCACTGGACGTGTCACTGGATGTGTCGCTGGACGTGTCACTGGAGGTGTCGCTGGACGTATCGCTGGACGTGTCGCTGGACGTGTCGCTGGAGGTATCGCTGGACGTGTCGCTGGACGTGTCGCTGGACGTGTCGCTGGACGTGTCACCGCTGGGCTCAACATAATCGCCACGGGTGATGAGCGGGGTGCCGACTGTCATCGCATCTTTCACGTTGACAAACGCATACGTGTTGAACGTGATGGTGTCGCCAGCGTTCGCATTGGTGAACGTGAGGTCGCCGAGGGCACTGCCGCCCGCGACTGCACGGTTACTACCGACATACTTGCTGAAGTCCCAAACGAACCAATCTTCGCCCTTCTCTTCGGCGGCACCTTTCCCGCTGTCATAATACGCTTCTGCATAGGGGTTCTTGTCAGACCGCGCATAGTGCAGGAAGAAGTTGATATTCGCGTCGCTTCTCACAACGTCCGCAACGAAATACAGGTTCAGTCTGGTCAGGTCGAGCTTTGCGCCGATAGTATCCACGATCGTAAGACGGTTGTCATTCGTCACATTCCTATGGAACGTGATGGTGACAGAGCTGTCCTTGTTGACCTTGATGGTGTATTCGTCGGTTTCGGTGTTCGTCAGCGCGGACAGAACATCGAATTCGATCACATCAAGCGTATCAAGTTTCATCTCGTCTGCGTTGAACGTGACGTATGGAGCGGTATTGGTTTCACCGGAATAGTTGGTGATATAGCCGTTATCGCCCATTTCGGCGTTTTCGCTCGCGATATGCAGCGCCTGATACGTGGCCGTGCGATCCTCGGTCGGCTCGAGATTGGTGCTGTATGTGACATACATACGGTAATCGCCGGTCACGAGGAACATCGCTTTCTTGAAGGAAACTTCCGCGGTCAGCTTGTTATCCGCATAGTTGATCGCATAGTTATCGCTGGTGAAGTCGGACAGTTTTGCAGAAACTTCCGCGTCGCTGTAAATCAGACGGACGACCGTCCAACCCTTTTCCTCGCCAAGGTACTGAATGTCGATCGCGTAGCGCAGATTGTCCTTGACGCGGATCCAGACGCGGAGCATGGAAGTCGCGGTTTGGTTGTACCCAACGATCTGCGTACCGGCGTCATTCGGCGTCATATCGGGGGCATAGCCCTCATTGATGGACGGAGCCGGGATGTTGTCGATCTCGACACCGACATAGACGTTTTCGTCATCCGTACGGGTCTCAAACTTCGCGGTAACGTTTTTGGGCTCGGGAGCATTGTTTTGCTGCCAGTATGTTTTGGAAACCTGCGGTGTCTTGGTCCAGCCGGTATCGTCCAGCTTGCCGTCGATCGCGATCGCTTCCTTGACGGTGGGTTCCTTCTCAAACGAGAGGGCGTTCCAAGTGACCTTCCACACGTAGATGCTCAGGGTGACCTTCGTGATCGTGATCTTGCCGGTGGTTCCGGCATATCTGGCAAAATCATAGTAGGTATCCGATGTATTTCTGAAATCGTTCGCTGTGCCCGTCGCAACATTAGAGAGCTGCGCGGTCTTTTCTTCGGTGCCACCCTCTTCGGTGTAGTAAATCATGCCGTTGACGCCCACTTCGCCCGTCGTTTCCGGGACGGTGAAATCCAGATGCAGGTAGGGCGTTTCGGAAAGGTCAATGACGATGCCCTGGGCATTATCCAAGCTGATGGACGGCCATGCAAGGTCACTATCTGCCGCTCTGGCCATCGTCAACTTGCCGTTGTCGATGGAGAAATCGACTTTGGAGGTTGCTCCCGAGTTGGGAACTTGCGACACTTGATCCTCGCTCGTCGGGAGCAGGGAAACGACATCCGCGTTTTCCGGCTCGTCTCCGCCCTGCGCGGGAGCGGGACCGCGATACAGCGTCGCGCCGGACGCGTCGTCGTTGACAACGATCTGCCAATCCGTCGTGACATCACGGACGCCATTGTACAGGGCGCCTTCGAGGGCTTCGAGCTCCCCGTAGTATGCTTTGAGCTCGGGATTTGCGTTCCCGTCCCCGGTGTGGAACGCGATGGCGAAACCGCCCGCCGGAACGTCGACAGAACGGGTCCACGGGTTGGTCTCGGGGTCGGTCGGATGCGTAGCATGGGTGACGAGCTGTGCTGCGATGCGAACGATCGTGCCGTCCGCGTCGCAAACGAGAATGTACGCCCAGCGGAAGTTCCAATCATCCGACTGAAGAGTACGTACGGAGTCCGCGTTTCCAGGGTAGTAGTTGACCGATGCATTGCCAATCACTGCATCCGTCCCTGTAAACGTGACAGTTAGTGGTTCTGCTTCCGCCGTTTGCGCAGCGAATACGCAGACGACAGAAATCACGGACAGCACCACTGCAAGAATTAGTGCGACTGTTTTTTTCATTGCGTTTTGGATCCTTTCTTATGATTTTTTATTCGGATAGCCGTCCGCCCCCGAAAGCGGGGGACGGACGACTAAAACCGTGCAATGGGGAGGCTTAGTGTCTCGCCTTCACAGCGACGGCGACGCCGGCGACGGAGAGAACGCCGAGGACGGCGAACACCAGCATTCCGCTGTCACCGGCCGCAGGCGCGGACGAAGAAGCCGGCGCAGAGGACGCGGGTTCGGACGAAGCCGGTTCGGACGAAGCCGGTTCGGAGGACGTCGGTTCAGACGAAGCCGGCGTATCCGCCTTGGCGAATTCGTGGGAAGCCGGGAGGATCTGGTAGGTCTTGGCGCTTTCGTCCAGGACGATCCAGTCGCCTTCCTTCACACCGCGCATGAGCCATTTTGCGGCGGCGTAGGTCGTATCGTCTTCGTTGTCCTTGTTGATGTTGCCCTGCGTCTGGATGGCGAGGAGGATCTCGTTCTCCGCAAGGGTGACCTTCCCGGTGTGTCCGTCCGGCCACGGGTTGACAAGGTTGAAGCGAACTTTGTATGCTTTGACGGTATCGTCCCAGGTCGCGACGGTGATCTGCGAGGACTTGAGATACTTCGTTTCTTCGGTCAGCGTGAGATCATAGTCTCCCGGGGTCTTGAACAGACCGGTACCGGGGGTTCCGGGCGCGGAATCAGGCGTGTAGCCGAACGCGTGGTTCGGGTCGAAGTTCTTCGTGTCGGCCGCGGCAGGCGTCACGCCGATTTCGGAGATGGAGAGGGTCTTGCCGGTGAAGGTGACCTTCGCTTTGACGTAGCGGGCGTTGACCGCGATGCGCGCCGCGAAGTTGGTGGTCACGGCGGTCGCGTCGGCGGCAACCTTGCAGGAGCCTTCCTCCGCCGTTACGACATAGTAGTCCTTGCCGTCGAGGGAGACGGAAACGTCCAGAGCGGACGGTTTCGCGTCGTCCGCGCAGGTGAAGTCCACCGCGCTGAGGGTCTTGGCTTCGCCGAGGTCGAAGGTGATTTCAACCGTCGCGGCGTCGTCTGTCTTGTTGGTGAAAACGACTGCTTCATCGGTCTTGCCGTCGGTCAGCTTCGCGACGTCGTCATTGTTGAATTCGACGTTGTCCGAGGCGGTCGCCGTGGTCGCCGTTTTGTCGTCCGCGGACGCCACGACCGCAAAGCTGAGCGCAAGCGCCGCAACCAGCAGGCATGCCAGTACTCTTTTCATGGGTCTTGTTTCTCCTTTTGTGATGGCTTCTATGTTTTTTCTTTTCTTTTGCAGGGGAACGGTCTTCCGAAAAAAGGGCGGCTCCCGCCCGCCCTTTCCACAAGGACAGGCGGGAGCCTTCATTAACCCGTTTGAAATTGGTTTGACCGTTTTAGGTTCGCTTAGTGTCTGGTCTTGACCGCGATCGCCACACCGGCGACAGCGACGACGCCCAGCACCGCGAACACCAGAACGCCGGAATCCCCGGTCGTCGGGCCGTTGGAGGAAGCCGCAGGCGCGGAGGACGCGGGAGCGGATTCGGACGGCGTGGAAGTAGCGGGGGCGGAGGACGCCGGTTCGGACGAGGTCGTTTCGGACGCGGCGGGTTCGCCAGCGCCTTCCGACGCAAACGCGAGGGCGTTCCAGGTGCCGTTGCCGACATAGACGCTCAGCGTGAGCTTCGTGATCTTGATCTTGCCCGGATTCTTGATGTCCGTGCGGGCCTTGAGCCAATCGACGACGTTGAGATAGACGTCGGTCGACGTGCGGAAGTCATCGGAAGCGGGGTTGACATTGTTGTTGTCCGGGAAATCCGTGCCGGGAGCATGGTTGTCTGTTTCGGGATACCGCAGCGCGGAGAGCTGAATCTCTGCCGCCGTACCGTCGGCTGCTTCGCAGGCAATGATGCCGTTGATACCGATTTCGCCCTGTCCTTCCGGGATCGTAACGTTGATGTGGAGGTACGGGGTGGCGGTCAGGTCGATTTCCTTGCCCGCGGCTTCGGTGACTTCGATGGACGGCCACGCAGGGTTGGAGCCGGCAGCCATAGCGATGGTCAGTTTGCCGTTTTCAACTTTGTAGTCGGTCGTGCCGTCTACCTGCGAGATCTTGCTTTGATCCGTCGGCAACAAGCTGACCTTGTCCGTGTACTTGGGATCCGCCGCAGATGCGACGACTGCGAAGCAGGCCGTGAGAGCCACGACCAAGAGAAGCGCGAGGAATCTTTTCATGATAGCATGTCTCCTTTTTATCTTTTTTGTGTTCTGGCTATAGTATAGCACGCGTCCGACCATTTGTCAATGGGTTTTGGAGAAAATGTAAAATTTTTTACGGATTTTTCCGGCGTCGCTCGGACGATTTTCCCCGATTGGAGATGGGGTAGCCGAGCGCGTTCAGTACGGCGCGGACCGTGTCGTGCACGTTGCGGGTGTTGCTGACGCGCAGGTCGCTGACGGAACGGTAGAGCGGGAGGCGGTTTTTGTACAGCTCCCGCACGGCGTCCTCGGACGAGGACAGCGGTCGACCGTGGCGGGCAAGCAGGCGGAGCGGTCGTTCGAGGAACACCACGCGCCCGTTCTGCCGCAGCAGCGGGAGGTTCTCCGGGCGGGTCACGGCGCCGCCGCCGGTCGCGACGACCTGGCCGCCTTTCGCCGTAATCTCCCGCAGGACTTCGGTTTCCAGCCGCCGGAACGCGTCCTCGCCGTCCTGCGCGAAGATCTCCGGGATGGATTTTCCGGCGCGAAGCTCGATTTCCGCGTCGGTATCGACGAAGGGCTTGCCGGTGCGGCGGGCGATGACGCCGCCGACGACGGATTTGCCGCTGCCGGGCATACCGACGAGCAGGATGCTCTCGCACTGCCGCCGGATCTCTTCCGTGACCGACGGGATGGATGCGTCCGGCAGGGAACCCCCCTGGAACAGCTCGGACGCCTGCTTTGCCTGCGCGACGAGCATGGTCAGTCCGCCGGCGCAGGGGACGCCACGTTCCTCCGCCTGCAGGAGCAGTGCGGTCCTGAGCGGGTTGAAAATCAGGTCCGCGACCCCGCGCAGGGCGGGAAATACGGACAGGTCGACCGGGCGTTCGCCGTTTTTCGGGTACATGCCGACGGGGGACGTGTTGACGAGCAGCCCCGCGTCGGACAGGGTGGAAAGGTATTCCGGGGTGTTCTCCCGGTGCGACACCACCGTGATGCGCCCCGCGCCGAGGTCCTCGAGCACCGCGCAGACGGTCGCCGACGCGCCGCCCGCGCCGATGACGACGCAGTGCAGACCCGAAACCGGGAGGTCGGCTTCCTCGAGCATGCGGCGGAAGCCGAAGTAGTCGGTGTTGTAGCCGTGCAGTCCGCCGCTTGCGTCGACCGTGACCGTGTTGACGCTGCCGATGCGCGACGCGAGCGGGGAAAGCTCGCCGCAGAAGGGCAGGACCGCCTTCTTGTACGGGATGGTGACGTTCAGACCGGCGAAGCCGCGCTCCTGCAGGAACGCGTTCAGCCCGTCCTTCGGCACCTCGAAAAGCTCGTAGGGGTAGGACCCGAACCGGGAGTGGATTTGCGGGGAAAAGCTGTGCCCGAGCTTCTCTCCGAGCAGACCGTATGGCTTCAAAACGGTAGTTTCCTTCCTTAGTATATATGTCAGACGATTTCGCTGTAGCTGCCGAGGTATTTCAGCTCCTCCGCTTCCGCTTCCAGCGCCGGGATGAGCCGGGTGAGCGTCGGGGAGGCGGCAGCGATGTCGAGGTCGAAGCAGAACTGCACCTCGAAGTCGCGTTCGGGGATCGGGCGGCTCTCCAGCTTGACCAGGTTGACCCCCAGCTCATTGCAGCGCTCCAGCGCCGCGAACAGCGAGCCGGGGCGGTGCTTGAGCACGAGCAGGAGCGTCGTGCGGTTGGCGCCGGGGTAGATCTCCGGCTGTTTGGAGATGCAGAGGAAGCGCGTCCGATTCGCGCCGGCGTCCTGCACGTTTTCGGCGAGCACGCACAGCCCGTACAGCTCCGCACAATGGCGGGAGGAGAGCGCCGCCGCGCCGGGTTCGCCGCTTTCGGCGACCTGCTTTGCCGCCAGCGCCGTGTTCGCGCAGGGGCGGACTTCGACGTTCGGCAGGGACGCGAGGTACTTCGCGCACTGCTCGAGCGCCTGTTCGTGGGAGTACACGACCCGCACGTCCGCGATCTCCGTGCCGGGCTTGGCGAGCAGGCTGTGCCCGACCAGCAGGCGCGTGGAGCGGACGATGTAGCATTGGTACTTGACGAGCAGGTCGTAGTTCGCCCGGACGGAACCGGCGGTGCTGTTTTCGATCGGCAGGACGCCGTACCGGCAGTCGCCGCGCTCGACGGACGCGAAAACGTCCTCAAACGTCGGGCAGAAGCGGATCTCCGGCTCGGCGAACAGCTTTTCGCAGGCGAGCGAGGAATACGCGCCCTCCACGCCCTGACAGGCGACCGTCGCACGAGTGGGGAAGAGCTCGGGCGTCGCAAGGCGTGCGGCACGGATGCGCTCCGCCAGCTCGGACGGGGCGTCGAGCAATTCGTGCTGGTAGGCGCGGCTGTATCCGAGCAGGGAGCGGAACAGGCAGCGGGTGTAGGCGGAAAACCGCTCGTCCGCGAGGGCGCTGACCTGCAGCAGCTTTTCCCGTTCGCGGCTGCGGTCGTAGATGGGCTTGCCGTGCGCCTGCTTCCATTGCGCGACGCCGCCGCAGAGCTCCATGCGCTTGCAGAACAGGCGGACCAGTTCCGCGTCCAGCGCGTCCAGCGCGTCGCGGTAGTCTTGAATCTCCATGGTGGTTCCTTTCGGGATGTTTTTAGAGTAGTGCGTCCAGCAGCGCGACGGCGGTCGCCGCTTCGACGACCGGGACGGCACGGGGGACGATGCAGGGGTCGTGGCGACCGACGATCTGCAGCCGGACCGCGTGCAGGTCGGGCAGGGAGACGCTTTCCTGCTCGCGTCCGATGGAGGCGGTGGGCTTGATGGCGACGCGGAACAGGATGGGCATGCCGGTCGCGAGCCCGCCGAGGACGCCGCCCGCGTGGTTGGTGCGGGTGACGACGCGTTCGCCGTCGGAGACGTAGGGGTCGTTGTTTTCCGTGCCGCGCAGGCGGGAACCGGCAAATCCGCTGCCGAATTCCACCCCTTTGACCGCCGGAATGGCGAAGAGCGCGAGCGAGAGCCGCCCTTCGAGGCTGTCGAACGACGTGCCGCCCGCGCCGGCGGGGAACCCGGTCACGCCGCATTCGACCGTGCCGCCGACGGAGTCCGCCTGCGTCCGCGCTTCGCGGATGAGGGTCTGCATCTGGATCCCTTTGTCGTCGTTGAGGACCGGGAACGCCTTGGCTTTCGCCGCGTCCAACGCCGGGGCGAGCGGGTCGAAGCGGTCGTCCTCGCAGACACCGATGGACGAAATGTGCGCACCGATCGCCACGCCTTTCTCCCGCAGGAGCTCCATGCACAGGAAGCCCGCCGCGCATAGAGGGGCGGTCAGCCGTCCGGAAAATTCGCCGCCGCCGCGGTGGTCGCGGGCTTCGCCGAACCGCACGAACGCCGGGTAGTCCGCGTGCGACGGACGGGGGACGAACCGCAGGCGGTCGTAGTCGCCGGAACGCGTGTCCTCGTTGCGCAGCAGCAGGCAGACCGGCGCACCCGTCGTTTTGCCGTCCAGCACGCCGGAAACGAATTCGACACGGTCGGTTTCCCGCCGCTGGGTGGAAAATTCGTCGCGTCCGGGGGCGCGGCGCTCCATGAACGCCGCCAATTTTTCCTCGTCTACGCGTATCCCGGACGGCAGCCCGTCCAGCACCGCGCCCATGCAGGGCGAATGCGACTGCCCGAAAATTTGCAGTTTGAGTTTGGTTCCGAAGGTGAACACGGTTCCACGATCCTTTCGTGTCGCATGAAATTTTTAATGCAAAGCAAATGTAAACGTTACTTTCGCAAAACGCAACCTTGGGTGCGAGCGAGGACGGCTTGGAAAAGCCGTCGGAGCCGGTGAAAACCGGGATTCTCAGGCGCACCGGCGCTCGTTCCGAGGCAGGAAGGCAAAATTTCTTTCTCAACCCCGAAGTCGACGGCAGTCGACTTCGCATTAGGGGGGCTTGGGGGTGCTGGCACCCCCAAACGTACCCCTCGTACTTTGTTGCCCCTTCTACCCGTCCTGCCGCAGGGACTCGAAATCGCGGAAGAAGGCGGGGTAGGACTTTTCGGCGGACTCGGCGCCGGTGATGCGAACGGGGGATGTGCAGGCGCAGGCGGCGACGGCAGCGCTCATGGCGATGCGGTGGTCGTTGCAGGCGTCCGCGTCCCCGCCGACAAGCCCGCCGCCGGGAATGCGCAGCCCGTCCGGCGTCTCGAAGCAGGGCGCGCCGAGCGCATGGAGCAGACCGCAGACCGAACGGATGCGGTCGCTTTCCTTCAGGCGCAGGCGTGACGCGCCGACGATGCGGGTCTCCCCCTCCGCAGAGGCGGCCGCGACGGCCAGCACCGGCACGAGGTCGGGAATGTCCGTCGCGTCGATCTCGATACCGTGCAGGCGGGATTTGGACACCGTGACGGCGTCGCCATCGGCGCGGATGTCCGCACCCATTTGAAGTAAGAGCGGCAGGATCGCACGGTCCCCCTGCGCGGAATCCGGGCGCAGCCCGGTGACGGTGACGTCGCCGTTCAAAGCGCCCGCGACCAGCCAGAAGGCGGCGTTCGACCAGTCCCCCTCGACGGCGAGCGTCCCCGGGGAACGGTAGGATTGCGGGGAGACGGAAATCTGTGAGCCGTCCCGCCGCACGACCACGCCGAAAGCGCTCTGCACCGCTTGCGTCAGCGCGACGTACGGGGCGGACGCGAGCGTCCCCTCCACGACGACGTTGCTTGCGCCGTTCAAGAGCGGCAGGGCGAGCAAAAGCCCGGTGAAGAACTGCGAGCTGACGCCGCCGTCCATGCGGTATTCGCCCGGGACCAATTGCCCGTCGACCGTCAGCGGGAAGGACCCGGCGGGGGAGAGCGCCGCGCCGTGGGCGAGCAGCTGCTCATACAGCGGGGACAGGGGCCGCTCGGCGAGCCGTCCGCGCCCGACGAACGCGGCGGAAACGCCGAGCGCCGGGGCGAGCGGCAGGATGAACCGCAGGGTCGACCCGCTTTCGCCGCAGTCCAGCAGGACGCGGGAAGCCGGGCGGGACGCGATCGGGCGGACCGTGCAGACGCCGTCGCGCTCGACGATCTCCGCGCCAAGGGCACGCAGACAGCCGACGGTCGCTTGAATGTCCCGGTTGGTTTCCGGGCAAAGCAGGTCGGTCGACCGGTCGGCGAGGGACGCGCAGATCAGCGCACGGTGCATGTGCGACTTCGACGGGATGGCGCGGACGGACCCGGCGAGCCGGGCAGGGGGGACGACGACCGTCACGGGTTGCCCTCCTTTCCGGGGAACGCGAGCGGCAGCAGCGACGGCAGCTCGTCGACCGGCGTTTCGCGCAGGACGCACTTCCCGAACCGCTCCGGCAGGACAAGCCGCAGGACCTGTCCCGCACGCTTCTTGTCCGTCCCCATCGCGGGGAGCAGGCGGGAGGGCGGATAGGGGGATTCGACCGGCAGCCCGTAGCGGGTCAGCAGTTCGGCGACCTCCGCCGGCAGGGAAGCGCCGCAAAGCCCGAGGGCGGCAGCCAGCCGGGACGCGGCGACCATGCCGATGGCGACGGCTTTGCCGTGGGTCACGGTCAGGGCGGACGCCTGCTCGACGGCGTGACCGAACGTGTGTCCGAGGTTGAGCAGCATGCGTTCGCCGAGGTCATGCTCGTCCTTTTCGACGAGGTCGCGTTTGACCGCGACGCAAGCGGCGACGACGCGCTCCCAATCCACCTTCGCGGGGTCGGCGAGCAGGGTGCGCAGCGGCTCCCCGTCGAGCAGGGCGTACTTGACGACTTCCGCGCACCCGTCCGAAAAGGTCTCCGCCGGGAGCGTCGAAAGCAGCGTCGGGTCGCAAAAAACCGCCGCAGGCTGGTGGAACGCGCCCGCGAGGTTCTTGCCCGCCGCGAGGTCGATTGCGGTCTTGCCGCCGACCGAGGAATCCACGGCCGCAAGTAGGGTCGTCGGGAGTTGAACGTAGCGGATCCCCCGCAGGTAGACCGCCGACGCGAAGCCCGCGAGGTCGCCGATCACGCCGCCGCCGAGCGCGAACACCGCGTCCGTGCGGGTCAGGCGGTTGGACGCGAGGAATTCCAGCGTTTCGCCGAGGCGGGACAGGCATTTGGTCTGTTCGCCCGCCGGGAGCACCAGCCGGCAGACCCGGAAGCCCGCCGCTTCGAGCGACGCCTGTGCGCGGTCGCCGTAGAGCGGGTCGACCGTCGAATCCGTGACCAGCGCGGCGGTCCGGCCGGGCAGGAGCGGGGCGGAGCATTCGCCGACGCGGTCGAGCAGACCGGTTTGGATGGTCACGTCGTAGGGGCGGGCGGTGCGGACGGTGATGGTGGGCATGGGGTGCGCTCCTTTCGTTCAGCCGTCGGCGTATTCGGACGCGTCCGCGGCGGCCTTGCAGTCGTTGCCCGCCTGCAGAAGGGCGGTCAGCGTTTCCGCGTCCCGGTTCGCGAGCGCGTCGCGGTAGGCGGTGAGGTTGGCGAGCAGTGTGTCCAGCTCGTCGGTCAGGTAGTCGGCGTTATCCAGGAACAGCTCGGTCCACATCGGGATGTTCAGCCCGGCGACGCGGGCCATGTCGCGGTAACTGCCGGCGGAAAAGCCGCGATGGTCGCGTGCGGACGGGCTTTTGACGTAGGCGTTCGACAGGACGTGCGGGAGCTGGGACGTGAAGGCGATCATGCGGTCGTGCTGTTCGGGCGTAGCGGTGACGATGCGGGAGAAGCCGAGCGAACGGAAGAGCGCGCAGAGCATGTCCAGCGTCGCCAGGTCGGCGTTCGCGCCGGGGATTAGCACCATGCTCGCGCCCTTGAACATCTTCTCCCGCGAAGCGCGAAAACCGCTCGCGACCGCGCCCGCCATCGGGTGCCCGCCGACGAAACGGAACCCGTGCGCCTCCGCTTCCGCGCAGAACGCCGGGAACACCGCCCGCTTGACGCCGCAGCAGTCCAGCACGACGCAGGACTTCTTCAGACGCGGGGACGCCTTGCGCAGGTACGCCACCGCGTCCTGCGGGTAGATCGCGAGCAGCAGCAGGTCGAGCGACGGCAGTCTCGCTTCGCCCAGTTCGCCGTCGATCAGGTCGGTGAAATGGGCGAAGGCGATGGCGTCCGGGTCGGCGTCCGCCCCGTAAACTTCGTGGTCCGTATGGCTTTTGATGGTCTTGGCGAAGGAACCGCCGATGGTTCCGAGGCCGACGATACCGATTTTCATAAGGGAAACCTCCGTGGAGATGGAATGTCAGGCGTTTCCGAGCGCATTCCGCAGCTTGAAAACGCGGTCTGCGAGCGACGAGAACTGCTCGGGCGTGAGGGATTGCGGCCCGTCGCAGAGGGCACGGGCGGGATCGTTGTGGACCTCGAGCAGCAGTCCGTCCGCGCCGGCGGCCGTCGCGGCGAGCGCCATCGGCGGGACGTAGCGGGCGACCCCGGTCGCGTGGCTCGGGTCGACGACCACGGGCAGGTGGGTCAGCTCCTTGAGCGCCGGGACGGCGGAGAGGTCGAGGGTGTTGCGGGTGACGGTCTCAAACGTGCGGATGCCGCGCTCGCAGAGGATGACCTGCTCGTTCCCGCCGGCGAGGATGTACTCCGCCGACATGAGCAGCTCCTGCACGGTGTTCGCAAGCCCCCGCTTGAGCAGGATCGGCTTGCGGAGGCGTCCGAGCTCCTTGAGCAGCTCGAAATTCTGCATATTCCGCGCGCCGACCTGAATGATATCGACCTGCTCGAACAGGGGCAGGTGGGAGGCGTTCATGATCTCGGTGACGATGGGCAGCCCGGTTTCCGCCTTGGCCTTCAGCAGCAGCTCGATACCGTCCGCGCCGAGCCCTTGAAAAGCATAGGGCGACGTGCGGGGCTTGAACGCGCCCCCGCGCAGCGCCGTCGCGCCCGCTTTTTTGACCGCCCGCGCGACCTGCAGGACCTGCTCCTCGGTTTCGACCGAGCAGGGCCCCGCGATCAGGGCGAACCGCCCGCCGCCGACCCGAAAAGGGCCGGTTTCGACGCAGGTGTCCGCTTCGTGGAACTTGCGGTTGGCCATTTTGAACGGCTCGGACACGCGTTGGACCTTTTCGACGATCTCCAGACCCGACAGCAGGTCCGCGTCGACGCGGGACGTGTCGCCGATCAGCCCGAGGACGGTCTGGTACCGCCCGACGGAGATGTGCACGTCGAGTTCCTTCGACCGCAGCCAGTCGATCAGCTCGTCGGTTTTCTTTTGCGGTACGCGGGGCTTGAGCAGGATGATCATAGGGAAATTCCTTCCTATTATATACTACGTCGCGTGGCGGACGCGTCAGATGGACAGTTCGTCCAGCGCCGCAGCGCCGATCAGCCCCGCCTGTCCGCCGAGCCGCCCGGCACGGATCATGGTCGAGCATTTCCCGACCGCCGCACGGAGCGGCTGCAGCAGGGTCTCGCCTTCCTTGCTGATGCCGCCGGAGATGACGATCATGTCCGGGCGGAAGATGTTGATGATGTTCCACATGCCGACCTCCAGCGAACGGATCCAGTCGTTGAAGATGCTGCGGGCCATGTTGTCCTCCTCGCTCATGGCGATGAAGAGGGTCTTTCCGTTGGCGCGCCCGCCGTTGGCAGCGATCAGCTTGCCGAGCCGGCTGTTCGGGGCGTACTGCGCCTGGTGTTCGACCTCCCGCGTCAGCGCACGGGTGGACGCGACGGTTTCCCAGCAGCCGATCCGACCGCAGCCGCAGCGCTTGCCGTGGATGTCGATGACCATATGCCCGATCTCCCCGGCGTGGTTCTCCTTGCCGTGCAGCAGCTTGCCGTCGACGATGATGCCGCCGCCGATGCCCGTGCCGAGCGTGACCGTCACGACGTTGCGGTAGCCCTTCGAGACGCCCGCCATATGCTCGCCCCAGGCGGCGCAGTTCGCGTCGTTGTCCAGCTTCGCCGGGGCGCCGAACGCGTCGGACAGCAGCTTCGCGAACGGGATGCGGTCGATGGGGAGGTTGTCTGCGGCGAGGGCGATGCCCTTTTCCGTGTCGATCTCCCCCGGGCAGCCCATGCCGATGAAGTCGATCTGCTCCCCGTCCAGCCCCGCTTCCGCGATGAGCTTTCGGGCGCCGTCGAGGACGATGGTTTGCAGTTCTTCCGGGGTGCGGCAGTCCGCCGTGCGGAATTGCAGCGAGTGCAGGATGCGGTAGCTGTCGTCCACCGCACCGATGTCGACGTTCGTGCCGCCGAGGTCAATGCCGATTTTCATAGAATTTTCCTTTCTTTTCGATGTTCCTCAAAAGGGGTATGCCCCGTTCGCGGTCTGTTCGCGCAGGTATTCGACCACCCGCGGACGGTCCTCGCGGTAGGTCACGCCGTACCAGCGGTCGCTCGTGCGCAGGACGCGCAGGGGACGTCCGCACGCGTTGCGGTACGCCCAGACGGCGGTCGGGAGGTAGTATTCCTGCTTCAGCGGGTCCTGCAGCGTCCGCAAAAAGTCCGCAAAGCCCGCCTCCGCCGAACGCAGAAAGCCGCCGTCGAGCGCCCAGGCGTTCATGGAGACGATGCAGTCCTTGTCGAGCGGGTGCCACACGCCGTCCTCGCGGTAGGCGGCGCTCCCGTCCGGGCGCGTGCCGATCTCGGTGCGCTCGCGGATATCGAGCAGGCTGCCGTTTTCGTCGCAGACGCAGACCCCGCGGGACACCGTGCCGTTTTCGGTCATCGTGTTCCGCAGCGGGAAGCCGACCATACAGCCGCAGGCGTCCTCCGTTCCGCTCGCAAGGAAGTTATGCAGCAGGCGGAAGGTCTCCTTGCCGTAGAGGTCGTCGGCGTTGACCACCGCGAACCCCTCGTCCCGCAGCAGCTCCCGCGCGGCGAGCACGGCGTGGGCGGTGCCCCATTGCTTTTCCCGCCCCGCCGGGACTGAAAACCCCTCCGGCAGGTCGGAAAGCGTCTGAAACGCGTACCGCACTTCCACACGACCCCCGTGCCGGGACGCGATGCGGTCGCCGAGCGTTTCGCGGAACGCCTGCTCGTTTTCCGGGCGGATCACGAAGATCACCCGGTCGAATCCGGCGCGCACCGCGTCGTATACCGTATAGTCCAAAATGAATTCCCCGTTCGGCCCGACCGGGTCCATCTGCTTGAGCCCGCCGTAGCGGCTCCCCAGTCCGGCCGCCATTACCAAAAGCGTCATGACTGTTTCTCTCTTTCTCTCTCAATAGTTATACATCTTCCATTTTACATCAAAACGGCGATAAAGTAAAGGGGGTAACGGAATTTTTCGGCAAAAAATTTTTCTCTTGCACGTCGGATGCAAAAAACGGTTGACAAACCGGGTCGGAATGTGCTATCATTTGGGTGTTGACATCCGAAAGAGAGGGAATTACCTATGGAACAGAAACATTTACCGCTTCGCGTCGGGGTGGTCGGGCTCGGCGTACGGGGCGACGGCATCGTGGACACGGTGCTGCTGCCGCTGGTCAAACGCGGGAAGCTCGCGCTGACCGCCGTGTGCGACGTGTACGACGACCGCGCGAAGAGCGTCGCGGACCGCGTGGAGGCGCAGACCGGGGTGCGTCCGCTCTGCACGCAGGACTACCGCGAGGTCATCGCGTCCGGGCCGCAGGCGCTTTTGGTGCTTTCGGCGTGGGAGAGCCACGTCGGGATCGCCGTCGAGGCGATGCGTGCGGGGATCCCGGTCGGCATGGAGGTCGGCGGCGCCTACACGGTCGAGGACTGCTGGCGGCTGGTCCGCGCCTACGAGGAGACCGGCGTGCACTGCATGCTTTTGGAGAACTGCTGCTACGGCAGGCGAGAGCTGATGGCGCTGCACATGGTGCGGCAGGGGGTGTTCGGCGAGATCGTCCACTGCGCCGGGGGCTACCTGCACGACCTGCGGTCCGAGATCGCCAACGGCGACGTCAACCGCCACTACCGGCAGCGGAACTACCTCCTGCGCAACTGCGAAAACTACCCGACGCACGAGCTTGGGCCGATCATGGCGGTGCTGGACATCAACCACGGCAACCGCATGCTGACGCTCAACACGGTCACGTCCGGGGCGTTCGGGATGCGTGCCTACGTCCGCGAGCACCGTTCGGACAGCCCGCTCGCCGAAAAGACCTTCAACCAGGGCGACGTGACGACGACGGTCATTAAGTGCGCCAACGGGCAGACCATCGTCCTGACGCTGGACACGACCCTGCCGCGGATGTATTCGCGTGGGTTCACCGTGCGCGGCACGAAAGGTATGTACTGCGAGGACGGGGACTACATCCACATGGACGGCGAGCCGGAGTTCGACAACGTCGTCAAGGTCGCCGGCAACGCCGCGGGCTACGTCGAGCAGTACGAGCACCCGATCTGGCGGGAGTATCGCAAGGACCCCATCGGCGGGCACGACGGTATCGACTGGCTGGTCTACAACGCGTTCTTCGACAGCGTTCTGAACGGGCTGGTGCCGCCGATCGACACCTACGACACCGCGACGCTGCTCTGCATTACGCCGCTTTCCGGCGATTCCGCCGCGATGGGCGGCGCGCCCGTCGCGATCCCCGATTTCACCGGCGGTCGCTGGGTGTTGCGTACCGAGTTCCCCGACGCCGACCGCGGTCCGTACGGGCTGTTTACCTGCTGAGTACGAGGGGAACGAGGAGTACGTTGGGGGTTGTGACAACCCCCAAACCCCCGCAGTCTGGGGGTATATAAAAGGAAGGCTCGAATTTGAGCCTTCTTTTCTTGTATTTTTCGGACTTCCCATCACCCCCAAAGTCTGGCGGTTGCTGTCGCAACCAGCGCCCCCAATTGACCGCTCTGCCTCGAATCCAAGCACGTTTTTGCTTGACGAAAATTTGGGGGCGCACATTCCGATAGGAATGACGCGAATTTGGGGGTGACAGCTTTTTGCAGGAAAGTGCAAATTTCAGCCGACGCGTTTCAAAATTATCCCCGAAATCGACAGGGTCGATTTCGCGCTACGGGGGGCGTGGGGGACGCGACGTCCCCCACCGTACTCCTCGTACTCCTCGTACTCCTCGTACTCCTCGTACCCCTTAAAACAACCCCTTCAGGAACGCGGTGATTTGGTCGTACCAGTAGACGAACGGGACGATCAAGGCGACGGAGAGGACGCAGACGGCGGCGAGGACGGCGAACTGCGTTTTGGTGTAGGACAGCGTGACGCCGTCGGGCAGGGCGCCCATCTGGCGCAAGGGGTGGCGAAGGGCGCGCAGGAGCGCGCAGATGATAAACACCTCCAGCGGGAGCAGGAGCAGGTTCTTCGCGCCGGAAAGCGCAGCGAGGTACCCGAACATCCCGAAGTTACCGTCGTAGCGAAGCAGGACGTTCCAAACCGAGCCGAGCAGGACGTTGCAAAATCCGTTGATGATCCCCTTCGCGAGCAGGACGCGCGTGAAGCTGGGCTTGGCGCGGTAGAGAAAGAGCGCGTAGACGAAGGCGGTGAGGACGGCGGTCAGGGTGTAGCCGGGGAAGAACGGGTCGGGGGACAGCGTAATGCCCACGAGGTCGACGAGCAGTGCGCAGGGGACCGCCATGACCGGCCCGGTCATCATCGAGCAGAGCGCGACGACCGGGAACGAGAACATGACCCGGAGGTTGTTGGACAGCACGGGGATGTAGATGCGTTCGAGCGCGATGGCGAGTGCGCAGAGCAGCGCCGCCGTGACGAGGGAGCGCAGGTGCGTCAGCTCGGCCGCCGCCTGCCTCCAGTAGGCGCGTGAGAACGGGTGCGGGCAGATTTGCGGTTCGACGGTTTTTTGCATGAAAAAATGCCTCCTTTCCATACAGAACTCCTGCGAGAAAAGAGACAAAAACCATTGCCCCGTGGATTTTTTCAGCGGGATGCGGCGAACGCACCGCGGGGCGGCAACCCCTTCGTCCGAAAGACAACTCCCCGTCCTTCCGGCACTGTACGCGCGAACGCCTACTCTGTAGGTGGGTCCAGTATAGCACAGTTCCGGGCGGAATGCAAGCGGAAACCGCAAAAAACGGCGATTTCACGAAACGCCGACCGATTCGGCGAGGATTTTCCACGCTTCGCACAGGCACGGGAGGGTCCACGCGGCGTTCGCCGGGCTGGTCGAGGGCAGGCAGACGGCGGACACGCCGGTGCGCGGCAGGATATACCGCCGGTAGCACGCGTCGGACGCTTTGCCGTTGGTAAAGACGCGCAAACCCGGGCAGGCGTCAAACAGCGGGGACAGGTCGTTCGGTCGCGCGTCGCGGATACTGCTGTCGGCGCTCCCGCGCAGCTCGCAGGACGCGACGGAATCCCAGAGCGCGACGCGGTTGCGGAGCAGGAAGTCGGTCTTTTCTTCCCGCGTCTGCGGGAGCGGCTCGCCGAACAGGTAGGAAAGCACCTTCCAAAAGCGGTTCTGCGGGTGGGCGTAGTAGAAGTTCTCCTCCCGCGAGCGGACGGACGGGAACGAGCCGAGGACCAGTGCGCGGGAGCGCTCGTCGTAGATCGGCGGAAAGGGGTGCGTGACGCGGACGGGTTCCATGGGCGTTGCTCCTTTTGAAACGGGGGCACGCGTGGTTTTCACGCGTGCCCTTGTGTGTTGCGTAATATGTTGTTTACCCGACCGTAAAAGTGACCGTACACGGGGAGGACTCGCCGAGGTAGTGATTATAGGTGTAGGTGAAGCTGTCCTCGCCGGTGTAGCCCTTGTCCGGGAAGTAGGCGAACTGCCCGTCGAGCGTCAGGGTGATGCTGCCGTGCGCGGTCGAGCCGACCAGCGTGTACAGGGAAGGCGTATCGTCGCCGTCGGGGACGAGGGTCCCGCGGGTGACGGCATCGGCGGACGCGGAAAGGCGAAGCTCCTCGCGGTCGTCGGGGGTGACGTCGAGGTCCTGCTTGACGAAGTGGTAGGTCGCGTCGTACTGCATCCGGCAGAGCGGGGAATCGCTGTACGCGAGCGTGGCGTAGTTGTTGACGTCGTCGTAGTAGACGTGGATCGCCTCGTCGTAGCCGGTCAGCATCCCGTAGTGCAGGTACTGCATGTACTGCCGGGCGTAGCGCGAATCGGAGAGGGCGTAGAAGGTGTGCTCGATCTCCACGCACATGCCCATCGCCTTGGTGCGGTCCGCCGTGACCGGCAGACGGTAGAGCGGGCGGTCAAGCTGGAAGACGTAGTTCGGCTGCATGCAGACCATGTCGAACCCCAGCTCGTAGCCGAGGAAGTAGCGGTTGGCGGTGTAGTAGGGGACCCAGAGGAACGGCATATCCACGGCGTGGATGTACTCGGAGACCTCCTTGATGAGGTCCGCGTCGTCCCGCTCCCAGATGACGCACTCGCTGACCCAGTAGAAGCCGTTGAGCTCGATATTTTCGTACCCGCGGGAGGCAAATTCGTCGATGCAGCGGTTCAGGTACCAGTCGAAGATCTTCGCACGCCCCTCCGCGGTCGCCATGGATTCGCTCACGCCGTCCCCGTCGACGTCGCCGAAGTCCGTGACGTTCGGGTGGGGGTAGAGGATGGTGCAGTAGACGTAGACCTTGTAGTCCGGCTTATTGAGGGCGGACTTGACCTGCCCGACGACCTCGTCGAGCTTGTCGAGCCCCGTGACCCCGTTGAAGGTGTTGTCAAAGAGGAAGTCCCAGTCCACCTTCTTGGTGGTTTCGTGGGCGCCGGCGCCGGACGGGAGCGCGCCGGTCGGGCAGTAGAGGAAGCCGTCCATGAACGTGTCGACGATGTTGCCCTGCTCGTCGAGGTAGGCGACGAAGGGCAGGAGGGTGTTCTCGTCCCCCTTTTCGCCGTAGACGATGGCGATGTCCTTCGCCTTGACCGGGGTGTTCTCGGTCGTCGCGTAGGATTCGTTCTCGTCCGCCGCGTAGTAGAGCACCGGGTCTACGCCGAGGCCGGCGAGCCGCGCCGTGCCGTCCGCGACCTCCTTCGTGCCGATGGCTTCGAGTTCGTCGATAAAGAGCATGGCGGATTCGATGCGGAAGCGCACGAACCGCGCCGCAACGGGGGAAGCGGGCGTCAGGTCGAATTCCATCTGCGTCGCGCCGGGATTATAGGTCAGCCCGTCCTCGCGGTCGTATTGGGCGACCGGGTACCAATGCACGGCGTCCTCGGAGAGGAAGGCGGTCATGTGGGTCGGGCGGGTGACGCCCCATTCGGACTGCTCAAGCAGGTAGACGCGGAGGTTTTCGACCGTCGAGAGCTTGCCGAGGTCGTAGAAGATGTTCAGAGCGCCGCCTCCGCGGTGGAAGAACCAGCCGTCGGAGTAGCAGTAGAGGTCGTCGGTGATGTCGCCGTCGGTCAGGACCGGCGAATCGGCGGGGGTTTCGCCGGACTGCCCCTTGGTGTGGGCGGTCGCGGTGTCCTCATAGAAGGAGGTCGCCATCTGCTGCGGCAGACCGAGCAGGAGGTTCTGGCTGGTGCGGTAGTCGGGTTCGCTGCTGTCCCAGCGCAGCTCCTCGGTCACGGTCGGGAAGGAGACGGCGGGATAGTACTCGCTCTCCTCGTTTCCCGTCCCCGCGAGTACTTCCGCTTCCTCGAACCACCAGTAGCCGTCGGGTTCGCCGGTGAAGGAATAGCGGATATAGCGGGCGCGAATGTACTCCGGCAGGAGCAGGGTGTAGGCGTAGTTGTCCCCGGCGGGCGGTGCGTACATGCGGCCGAGCAGGGTGTAGCTCTCCCCGTCCTCGGACGCGTAGACGTCCACCGCGTCCGGGTAGACCACGTTCAGCCCGGCGCCGAGCGCGTGCAGGCGGAACGCGAACAGGTCGTCCCGGGTTTCGCCGAGGTCCAGCGTCAGCGTCGCCGTTTCGCCTTCGTTCGGGCGGAAGCCGACCCAGACGGATTCGCCGAACAGCCGTCCCGTCGGTTCGCCGTCCACCAGCGTCGTGTCCGCGAACGGGGCGCGTTCGTCGATTTGGCACCCGTCGAGCGAGCAGGTCGCGTTCAGGGCGACGTTCTGCGACGGCTCCGAGCCGACCGCTTCGCCGGTCGAGAGGGCTTTCCACGCCGTGCGGTCGACGGATTCGTTCTGGTAGGCGAGGGCGACCGTGTCGGTCTTTTCGGGTTCCGGCACGTCGGCGTAGACCTCGATCTCGTCGAGGAAGAAGAACCCACCGCCGACGCCCATGGTCACCATGGCGCGGACGTAGCGGTAATCCACCGGCTCGTCGAGGTCGAGACGGCAGGTCCCGATGGTCTGCACGCCGTTGGATTCAAAGGTCTTGATGCCGAGACGCTCCCACTCCTCGCCGTCGTTCGAGCCGTAGAAGGACGTGCCGCGTGCG
The DNA here is from genome assembly GCA_947630765.1 of uncultured Clostridia bacterium. Lineage (GTDB taxonomy): Bacteria > Bacillota > Clostridia > Oscillospirales > CAG-382 > Coliplasma. The sequence continues at coordinate 77,931 of CANRIX010000005.1, forward strand.
AGGCGGACGCCGTCCCGGTCGAGGTCGAGCGAGCGGACGCAGAAGCCGGTCAGCCGCTTGCCGTCGTCGCCGAGGTCGATATCGAAGCGGGCGGTCGTCGTGTAGCCGACCATGCGGACGTCCCGGTAGTCGGTGGCGGCGTCCGGGGCCTTCTGGCCGTCGGTCAGCTGCTGCCCGTACACGTCGGGATAGGTCGCGTTCGCTTCGGAGGACGACTTGTAGGGCTTGCCGACGCTGACGAGCGTCTTGCGCAGCTCCCCGGACGGGGTCGAGCCCTCCGAAACGTCGCCGTCGGAGGAGGTTTCGCCGGTCGAACCGCTGCAGGCGGTGAACAGGAGCGCCCCGGTCAGCAGGAGCAGGAGGAATTTCGCGAAGTGTTTCATACGGTTCTCTCGCTTTCTTTTGATATCGCATCGGCGCGAATGGACACCGGCACGCCGTTGACGGTCAGCGTCCCCTCCGCGCGAATGATGACACACGGTTTGCCGTCGAGCAGGCGGACCTGCACGAGGTCGCTGCGGGAGGCGTCCACGCGGATGTGCACGTCCTCCGTTTTCAGCTCCGCCGCACCGCCGTCGGTCAGGTTCTGGGGCGGCAGGGCGGTTTGTTCGCCGAAGCGTTCGTTGTAGTCCTTTTCAAACTGCTCGAGCTTGTCCGCCGACACCCCGCAGTAGGCGAGGGTGGTCTTGAGCTGTTCGCAGGTGACCGGCTGGACCGGCTCCTCGGGGGTCTCCTTCTGCGCCTGCACGCGGGCGAGCAGGGAATCCTGCACGGTCTGCACCACGCCGTAGCTGCATTCCTCGCCGAGGGAATCCGAAAGCAGGTCCCGGAAGGAATCCTTCTGCTCGTCGGCGGGCATCGGCAGCGGTGCGCCGAACAGCGCCGAGGCGAGCTCCGGGTGGTTGTCCCGCAGGTTCCGCGCCGCGTAGAGCGCCCCGTAGAGGTTGGCGCAGCGGTCGTCGAAGGCGGGGAACAGGAAGCCCACCTCCGGCGAGGAGACCACCTGCTCGGCTTCCCGCGACTGGAACAATTGCCGGAACGCGTCGTAGCGCAGGGCGGGCTTGTTCAGCTTCATCGGGCAGACGCAGCAGAACAGGTAGGAGAACACGGTGTCCGAACCGTCCTCCCGCACGTCGCCGTCCTTGCCGTAGGTCGGCACGTCGTAGGTATCCTCCGCGAGCAGGATCAGGAACGCCCCGTCCGTTTCGAAGGACGAGATGATTTTGGCGTAAAAGTCGCTCAGCGCCTGCTCGTCCTTGAGCTTGCTGTCCCGCAGGGCGCACAGCAGGCGGTGCTCGTCGCCGTTCACGACCTGCTCGTTCTGGAAGGTCACGTCGAGCAATTGCTTGCCGACCGAGCCGGAAAAGGTCCGGCGGAACAGCGCGAGGTAGCGCTCGGACTCCTCCGGGCCGAGCATGGGCATGGACTGCCGGAAGGTGGTGACGATCTCCTTCTTGTCGTTGACGTAGCAGCCGCAGAGGGAGGCGATGTTGTTCTTTTCGTAGCGGAAGCGGCGTCGCAGCTCCGCGATCTCTTTATCGAGCATGGGTGGGTCCTTTCGTCGGTATTTGTTTTTTCAGTATAGCATACTTTTTGGGAAAAAGCAACCGCGTTTTGCGGTTTTTTTCGGTTTTTACGGTTAGCGTCCGGCGAATACGGGAAAAATACGTCTTGACAAGGGCGAGGTTCTGTGCTAAAGTGGTTTCCGAAAGGTGGAGAATGGCATGGAGAATCATTTCAAGGTCCGCGCGGAATACGTCGCCGATTGGCGGAAACGGCTGGGCGACGAAGCGTACGAGGCACTCGAACGGAAGGGCGTGGACATCGAGGACGTCGTGGCGTGCGCCCGGGAATGGGATATGGCGCTGCAGGCGGTTTTGGATCAAATTGAGGAAAAAAACAAATAAAGCTTTTCGGGTGGCAAACGCAATCGCGGCGGCACTTGTCCGCTTACGGGACGGAATTTTATTGAAAATGTTTCGTCCGTTCAAGGGATAAACATCGGGGACGGCAAATTTCCTACATAAATATATAAGGAGATTTGCACATGGATTTCACTGGAACACGCACGGAAAAGAATCTGCACGACGCGTTCGCCGCCGAAGCGTCCGCATACACCCGCTACGGCTTCTACGCCGCCGCGGCACGGGCGGAGGGGAGCAACGCCGTCGCCGACCTGTTCGAGCGGACCGCCGTCAACGAACGGGCGCACGCCGACATCTTCTTCCGCCTGATCCACGGGACGCGTATGCCCGACACGTCCACCAACCTGCGCGACGCGGCAGGCGTCGAACACTACGAATGGGCGGACTTCTACGCGAATGCGGCGAAAACCGCTAAGGCGGAGGGGTTCGACGAGGTCGCAAAGCGGTTCGAGCAGGTCGCCGCCATCGAGCAGGAGCACGAGAAACGCTACCTCGCCATGCTGGACGAATGGAACACCCGCCGCCTGTTCGTGACGGAGGAGGTCTCGGTCTGGCAGTGCGCCAATTGCGGGCATGTCTACGTCGGCACGCAGGCGCCGTCGGTCTGCCCGGTCTGCGCCTATCCGCAGGCATACTTTTTGCGGCAGAATTAACATTTTGTTTACAGTTTTACAAAAAGTATGTTACCCCCCCCCGCGAAATTTGGTATACTGAAGGCAGACGAAACCGTGGGAGGGCCCTTATGAAGAAATTATCTGTCTCCGCAAAGCTCCTGCTTGCGCTGAACGTCGCCGTGCTGACCGCGATCGTGGTGGGCGGCGGACTTTGGACGTATCTGGAACGGAACGCCTTCAGCAGTTTGCCGGTGTATACGCCGTTTTTCTTTGCCGTCTATTTGGGCGGACTTGTTCTGTTCCTGCTGGACGCCGTGTGGGGTATTGTGTACGTTTTACGGGACTTCCGGGCGAAGCGGCGCAAGACCGCGAAGGTCCTGCTCGCCGTTCACGCGGCGGCCCTGCTCGCGGCGGCGGGGACCGCGGTCCACTGCCTGTTGACGACCCCGGACGGGGAGACGGGCGCGTTCCTGTACGTCGGCGCGTTCGCCCTGTCGCTGTTCGCGCTCGACGGTGCGCTTTGGCTGGTGCGGCTGCTCCGGGAGGGGACGCACCCGGCGTGCCGGTTCGCGAAGGGGATGCTGGTTTGGAACCTGCCGATCCTGCTCGCCGTCGCGGTCTACGCCGTGCGGGAGGTCGTCCGGTTCGGCATCATCGGGTATATCACAGTGTATCCGTTCCTCCTTCCGCTGCTGGCGGTGGACGGCGTGATATGGCTGCTCTGGCGTTCCCGCCGCGCGAAGGCGTCGCCGGATGCGGAAAACGCGGTACGCGCGTGAAAAAAGGCGTCGATTTGTCGATTCTTGGCGTGTTTTGGCGGTCGAAAATCGTCGAATTAATGGTTTTGTTACAGTTTGTTTACAAATGCAACAAGATTTTTTCGTGACGCCATATTATAATAAGGATGGAAACAGGGAAGAGACGAGAAAAAGCAAGGAAGAAAGAGGTGAGTCCAATGAACATGGAAACGTTTTTCAAAATTTCGGAAAGGCGGTGTGTCCAATGGGCTGACCAGAAGCGGCGGTAAAAGGCCGCGTCGCATTTGAATCGGTGGGCGGAATGCCCTGGCGAAACGCCATAGATTTGTTCCCCCGGCAAATACCCTGCAAGCGCACCTTCGGGTGCGCCTTTTTTCGCTACGGAGCGCTCTTTCGAGGGGGGACCACGATCACGGCGACTTCGCGCATTTCATGCGCTTCGCCTTGTTCCGTGTTCCCCCCTCGAATACTCCCCCCTCGTCGAAAACCGGCTCGGCTTGCGCCAATACTGACGCCGCCTTCGCCGGTTTTCTCTTAAGGTGCCAAATCTGCGGCACATGTCCGCAGATTTGGCGTCATTTGTGTGCGGGGAAGGTTCCCCGGTGCTCGGGTACGCATCAGAAAACGGCGTTTGTACAGATGAATTTTGCGAATCGAACGTCCTGCAAATCTTTTGCGGGGCATTTTTTTATTGGAAACGCTTCGCGTTATGGGAGGCGGACGGAATCACGGCGGAACCCGACGATCTCGCCGTTTTTTATTTTCCCCAGACCGAAAAGTTTTTGGGGGTTTTCAGGGGGCTTTTTTCAAAAATCCCTCCTGAAAGGACTGCACAAAGTGCAGTCCCGGATTGGGGCAACGCCCCAAAAGGTTCTCTCCCGCCGTTTCCATTCGGAAAAATTTGCCAAGCGCCGCGGGGCGGGCGGAAAAAATGTTCCACTTATATTTTGTTCTGCGCGTGCCGAAACTAACCGTGCGGCAAGCAAAAAGCACAAACCAGAAAGGAAAGGTCAAATCCAATGAACAGAACCGTTTTCAGACCGATCCTCGGTTTTTTGAGCGCGTGTCTGCTGTTTTGCGCGATCCTCGGCGCACCGGCGACGGCGGCGGACGGCGGCGTGCGGGAGGTCATTCCGGGCGGCATGGCGTTCGGCGTAAAGTTTTACGCGAAGGGCGCGATCATCATCGGCGTTTGCGACGTCGAAACGGCGGGCGGGCTGTGTTCCCCGGCGCGGGACGCGGGTCTTGCGGCGGGCGACGTCGTCACGTCCGCGGGCGGCGCGGAGGTCGAAACGCTCGAACAGCTTCTGGAACTGGTCAAGAGCAGCGGCGGACAAAAAATCGAGTTGGAATACCGCAGGGAAAACCAAACGCAAACCACGTCGGTGACCCCGGTCGTCGACAAGGGGAGCAACGAGTACCGCATCGGCGTCTGGGTGCGCGACAGCACGGCGGGCATCGGGACCATCACGTTCATCGACGCGAAAACCAAGCGCTTCGGCGGGCTGGGGCACGGGATCAACGATTCCGCGACCGGGCTTCTCATGCCGTTCGGACGGGGGACCGTGACGGACGTGCGCATCGAGGGCGTCGTGCGGGGACGCAAGAACCTGCCGGGCGAGCTGAAGGGCAGCTTCGGCACGCGGGACCTCGGCAAGCTGGACAGCAATACGGACGTCGGCGTGTTCGGGGCGTATGACGTCCTGCCGGAAGGGTTGGCGGACCCGGTCGAGGTCGCGCCCGCAGGCGCACTGCATACCGGCGACGCGACCGTTCGCACGGCGGCGGACGGGCAGGTGCGCGAGTACGCGGTGAAGATCGAGGAGGTCTATACCGACGCGGGACGGACCAAGAATTTCCTCGTGTGCGTGACCGACGAGCGGCTGCTCACGCTGACCGGCGGCATCGTGCAGGGGATGTCCGGCAGTCCGATTTTACAGGACGGGCGGCTGGTCGGCGCGGTCACGCACGTCCTGGTCAGCGACCCGACGCGGGGATATGGCATCCGCATCGAAAATATGCTTTCGGAGCTCGAAAAGTCGGTATCCTGAACCAAAAAACGCTTGACAAGCCGGGGTGGATATGCTATACTGTAAAAAAATGTGGAAAGGCGTCGATTCCGCCGTCCCGATCTGCGGGTGCGGCGGGACTTCCGCCCTTTGCATCCACCAAAACGGAATGAGAGGACCGTGCGGCATGAAACTTATCTACGGAGTCAAGGACAAACCCAAGTTCGGGCAGTTGGTCGTTTTTGCGATCCAGCAGCTGCTCGCGATCATGGCGGCGACGTTGGTCGTCCCGGTCATCACAAACGGCTCGGCGGGGCTGACCGGCGATGACGCGATGAGCACGGCGGCGGCGCTGCTCGGCGCCGGTCTGGGCACATTGGTCTATGTACTGTTTACGAAGGCGAAGAGCCCGGTGTTCCTCGGTTCGTCGTTCGCGTTCCTCGGTTCCATGGCGGCCGCGTTCGCGGGTGCGGTGTCGGTGCAGGTCGGCTACGTCGGTCTGATCCTCGGCGCGGTGTTCGCGGGGCTGGTGTACGTGGTGATCGCCCTGGTCGTCAAGCTGGTCGGCGCCGGTTGGGTCAATAAACTGATGCCCGCCGTGGTCATCGGGCCGACGGTCGCGATCATCGGGCTGTCGCTCGCCGGGAACGCCGTCGGGGATCTCCAGTCCGGCGGGGTGGAAGGCACGTCCGTCTACGTCGCGCTGGTCTGCGGATTGGTGACGCTCGCGGTGACCATGCTCTGCTCGACCTTCGGCAAGAAGATGGCACGGCTGATCCCGTTCATCATCGGCATCCTCGCCGGGTACGCCGTCGCCTGCGTCTTTACGGTCATCGGCAACGTCGCGGACATCGCCGAGCTCAAGGTCGTCGATTTTACCCCGTTCCAGAACCTGCTGGCCGACGGGAAAGTGACGCTCGAAACCTTCGTCTCCGTCCCGTCCATGACCTTCGTGACCGCTTTCAAGGGCGTCAAGGACCTCGACGCCGCTTACGTCGGTACGATCGCCGTCGCGTACATCCCGGTCGCGCTCGTGGTCTTCGCGGAGCACATCGCCGACCATAAGAACATCTCCTCCATCATCGAGACCGACCTGCTCGAGGACCCGGGCCTGCATCGGACGCTGCTCGGCGACGGCGTCGGCTCCATGGTGGGCGCCTTCTTCGGCGGCTGCCCGAACACGACCTACGGCGAATCCGTCGGCTGCGTCGCGATCACCCGCAACGCTTCCGTCGCGACCATCGTCGCGGCGGCCGTCGGCGCGATCCTCATCTCGTTCGTCAACCCGTTCGTGGCGTTCGTCAATTCCATCCCGTCCTGCGTGATGGGCGGCGTGTGCATGGCGCTCTACGGCTTCATCGCCGTCTCCGGCTTGAAAATGCTGCAGAAGGTCGACCTGGAGCAGAACGCAAACCTGTTCACGGCGTCGGTCATCTTCATCGCCGGCATCGGCGGGCTGACCGTCAGCTTCGGCAAGGTGACCATCACCTCCATCGCCTGTGCGCTGATCCTCGGGATCCTGACCAACCTCCTGCTTGCCCGCAAAAACCGCAAGGACGACTGAGAAAGGAAACAGATCATGGCGGAACTGCATATCATCGACCACCCGCTGATTCAGCATAAACTCACCATCATGCGCAGCCGCAAGACCGGCTCGAAGGACTTCCGCGAGCTGCTGCGCGAGATCGCGATGCTCATGGGCTACGAGATCACGCGCGACCTCCCGCTCGAGGACGTGCGGATCGAGACCCCGCTCTGCCCGATGACCGCGAAGAAGATCTCCGGCAAGAAGCTGGCGATCGTCCCGATCCTGCGGGCGGGCATCGGCATGGTGGACGGGCTGCTCTCGCTCGTCCCGGTCGCCCGCGTCGGGCATATCGGCCTGTACCGCGACCCGGAAACGCATCTGCCGGTCGAATACTACTGCAAACTGCCGCCGGACGTGGCGGAGCGGACGGTCATTCTCGTCGACCCGATGCTCGCGACCGGCGGGAGCGCGTCGGACGCGCTCTGCAAGCTCAAGGAGCGGGGCGTGACGGACATCCGGCTGATGTGTCTCGTCGGTGCGCCGGAGGGCGTCGCGAAGGTGCAGGCGGACCACCCGGACGTGCCGATCTACCTCGCCGCGCTCGACGAAAAGCTCAACGAGCACGCGTACATCCTGCCCGGTCTCGGCGACGCCGGGGACCGCATTTTCGGCACCATTTGACCCTTCTTGCGCCCGTCTTTGCAAGGGAAAGACGCGGAAATTGCAGATTTTTTGAGAAAATTTCGCTTTTCCTCTTGACTTTACGGCGGGAATATGATATATTGATAGCGTGAACTTTCTTTTTCCATGCCGTTTGCCGAGCGGATCGGGGGTCCCCGGCGGGACGGCGCTTCCTCGCGGATGCTTTCGGGCGTCCCGTCCGAAAAAAGCCGGGGCGGGAGAACAGCCGCGTGGGTGCGTCGCAGCGGCGTGCGAAAAGGGGAGCGAAACAAGGCTCAAATCCAAATTCAAAAATGGAGGTTATTTTCAGCATGAAAACAAAAGTTCTTGCGCTTCTGCTTGTCCTGCTGATGCTCGTCCCGTGCGTCCTTGCGGCCTGCGGCGACAAAGAGGGCACCAACAGCACGTCCAGCGGCGCGACGGCGAATGAATCCACTGGCGATTCTTCGGACGCTTCGTCCGGAGCGACCACGGATACATCCACCGAAACGGTCACGAAAGACTACGACATGCCCGAACAGGACGAAAGCGTTCTCGACGAGGACTGGAACAAGGTCATCATCGGCAGCACGACCGACCTGTCCGGTGATTTCCGTTTCCCGGGCTACGGCGGCTCTTCTGCCGTCGCGTCTGACATCGACATCAACAACCTGACTGTCGGTTACAGCACGATGGAAGTCGATCGCTACGGTGCGTATCAGTGGAACGAAACGGCTGTCGCTTCCCACACCGAAGAGGAAGATTCCGACGGCAACTTCGTCATCACCGTCAAGATCAACGAAGGCCTGAAGTTCAGCGACGGTACCGAGGTCAAGGCGGTCAACTACCTCGCCTATGTCCTCGCGTACTCCTCCCCGGTCGTCAAGGCCAACAAACACCCGGCTATGGCCGGCAACGCGTTCGTCGGCTTCAACGATTTCAACAACTATTCCGGCGAAGGCTCGCCCGCTGAGGTCAAGGACGAGGACGGCAACGTGGTTGCCCACCCCTGCAAGGAATTCAAGGGTATCCGTCTGCTCGGCGACTACGAGTTCTCCATCACGATCGCTGCGCCTACCTATTATCCGTATTACTATGCGGACACCTACGGCGCCATTTCCCCGTATCCGCTCGACCTGATCGTCGGCGAAGGCGTCGAAGTGAAGGACGACGGCAACGGCGCGTACCTGACCGACGCTTGGTATGCCAAGGCTGACGGTTCGACCGATGACGCTCTGCTGTGGGCGAAGGCCGACCTCCTGAAGGAAGCGCGTTACGACGTTTCGAAGTATGCGTTCTCCGGCCCGTATGTGATCTCCAACTGGGATTCCTCCACGAAGGAAATCACCCTGAAGGTCAATAAGTACTATGCCGGCAACTGGGAAGGCCAGAAGCCCCCGATCGGCACCATCGTTTACACGAAGGTCGTCCAGGAAACCCAGATGGACGCCATCAAGAACGGTCAGGTCGATATCATCTCGGGTCTGACCGGCGGCGACGTCGTTAATGCCGCGATTGATCTTGCCAAGACCGACGGCTTCAGCGAGTGCCACTATGACCGCGCCGGCTACGGTAAGATCCAGTTTGACTGCGACTTCTCCCCGGCGATGTTCACGGAAGTCCGCCAGGCGGTTTCCTACCTCATCAACAAGGAAGAATTTGCTTCGACGTTCACGGGCGGCTACGGTGCGGTCGTTTACGGTCCGTACGCGGTGGTCATGCCCCAGTACAAGGATGTCGAGCAGGATCTCCAGATCGAGCCGTATGACTACTCGATCGCGAACGCCAAGAAGGTCCTCGAGGATGGCGGCTGGGTCTACAACTCCAAGGGCGAAGCCTATGCCGAAGGCGGCACCGGCGTTGACAGCGTCCGCTACAAGAAGCTGGAAGGCGACGAAGCGTCCGAAGCGAACATCGCGTTCGCGTCCGTCTCCAACGACGACGGTATCACCTACAAGACCGTGAAGGTCGGCGACGACTACTACATGCCGCTGGTCCTCAACTGGTTCGGTACCGATAACAACAACGTCACCGATATGCTGTCTGCGATCCTCGTCAGCGGCGACGGTCCCAAGCAGATCGGCATGGTCGTCCGCAGCACGACCGGCGACTTCGACGCTCTGACCGGTCAGGTCTACCGTGACCCGGATTACGGTTACGCAGATCCTCCGAAATACAGCATGTACAACCTCGCGACCGGCTGGAACTCCGCGATCTATGATTACGCGTTCAACTGGCGTCTTGATCCGGCTTGGTTCGACAACTCGGTCAACAAGCTGTACGATGAGTACGACGTCGCGTTCCCGTACGACGAACACACGGGTCTGACCTACGAGGAAGCGATGGAGCAGTCCGACGGCAAGCTCGGTATGGACTATCTGTCGATGGCGATGGTGTACTCCGTCGAACCCGGCGACACCGAGAACTACAACAAGTGGTGGAAGGCGTACATCGAGAGATGGAACTACCTCGAGCCGGATATCCCGCTTTACGGCAACGTGTACTACGACCTCTACAACTCCAAGATCGAGCATCTGCAGACCTCCGCGTACTTTGGTCCGGCCAGCGCGGTCCTGTACTGCACGGTCAAGAAGCCCGCGTAAGGCGCGAACAATCAGCAAACAATAACGATTCCGGCTTAACCCGGATTTGGGCAATGGGGCGGTGTTTCACCGCCCCGTTTGTCGTATGGACCGGGTTCTCCGACGGACGGGGTCGGGAAAGAGGTGTATATGGGAAAATATATATTGAGGCGTATCGGATATATGCTGCTGGTGTTCGTGATCCTTTCGATGCTGCTGTATCTGATCTACAACCTGATCCCTTTCAATCGCGCCAACGCGATCGCGGAGCAGTATAAAGCCGCCTACAAGAATAACCCGGAAGGTTTGGAAAAGCTCAAACTGGAAAAGGAAATCGAGCTGGGGCTGAAAAAATACGACGAAAACGGGGAACCGCAGAAAGTCGGCATATTCATGCGATACCTCGGCTGGCTGGGGCTTGCGCCGGTCAACGGGCAGTACAATGGGATTCTGCAGGGCAACTTCGGTATAAGCTACCAGTATAACGAACGGCCCGTTCTGGAAGTCCTCGCGGAGCCGATGCAGAACACGATGTTCCTGAATATCTTCTCGGTCATTCTGGCGCTGGCGGTGACCATCCCGCTCGGGATTTTCTGCGCGGTGCACCGCGGCAGCAAGCGGGACAGCGCGATCCAGGTGTTCACGATCGTCGGGTACAGTATCCCGTTCTTCATCATCGCGATCCTGTTCATCTGGCTCTTTGCGAGTACGCTCGGCTGGTTCCCGGTCAGCGGCATGAAGACGCCGGGCAGCGATTACACCGGCATGCAGAAGTTTTTAGACCAGCTGTATTACATGGCGCTGCCGCTGATCGTCATGACCTTCGGGTCGCTCGGCGGTATGACGCGGTACGTCCGCGCGTCCATGACGGAAGCGCTGACGATGGACTGCGTGCGCACGGCGCGTGCGAAGGGCGTCAAGGAAAAGGTCGTCGTGTACAGCCACGCCTGGCGCAACGCGCTCATCCCGGTCATCACGCTGGTGATCGGGTGGTTCATCAGCATCTTTGCCGGTTCGATCATGCTGGAAAACATCTTCGGACTCAACGGCATGGGAAAAATTCTGATCCAATCCCTGACCGCGAACGATCTGGACATGGTTCTGTGTCTGGAGCTGTTCTACGCGTCCATCGGGCTGCTCGGCAACCTGATCGTGGACATCGCGTATGGGATCGCCGACCCGCGGATCCGGGTCAATAAGTGAGGGAGGGCAAGCGAATGGCAGAAAAAAAGAAAACCTCCCGCAAAGCGGCTGCACCGCTCCGCTGGCTCAAGCGCGGCGTCCTCGGCGGCTCGAAGGAGCTTTCGCCGGAAAACGAGCGGTATGACAGCCCCGGCAAACTGGCATTCAAGCGGTTTTTCCGCCGTCCGTCCGCGTGCGTCGCGACGGCCGTGCTGATTTGCCTGTTCCTGTTCGTCTTTATCGGGCCGATCTTCGACCCGTTTGTTCCCGGCTATACGGAGCCGATGATGCAGAACGTATCGCCGGGCTATACGATGATGTCCGTCCCGTCGGAGCTTGCGGATTCGGTCAAGGAGATCTCCTCCTACGGCAAGTTCAGCGTGGGCGTGAACAACGAGGGCAAGGCGTTCCTTTGGGGGTATACGGGGTTCCAGTCCGGCGATGAATCGCTGGAGATCCCGGAGGAAGTCGCCAATGATAAGATCGCGCACATCGCCGCCGGCGCGGACCACATCGTCGCGATCAGCGAAAGCGGCAAGGTCTACGCGTGGGGTAATAAGCGCAACGGGCAGTTCGAAGGCATCGGCAGTCTGACGGAGTCGATGGTCGAGGAGGAGCCGGAGGAGCTGCTGACGAACGGCGTCGACGCATCGCAGGTCAAGCAATTGGTCTGCGGCAACCAGATGTCGGCGATCGTCATGAACGACGGCAAATTTTACATCTGGGGCAACAAGGCGAACGGTGCGTCGAACCTCAATTCGCTGATGCGTCCGGGCGTCGGGCGGATCGAAAAGCTGGTTTTCACCTCGAGCAAGGTGCTCGGCATGACGCAGGACGGCAAGCTGCTGCTGCTGAATGCGGGCAGCTTCGTCAATTACGAGTCCAAGGACGGCATCGTGGAAACGATGGAGTATGTCGGCGAGCGCAAGGTCGTCGATATCGCCGCGATCGGTTCGAGCGCGGCCGTGCTGCTGGAGGACGGGGAGATCCTCGTGCTCGGCGGCAACGCGAACCTGAACGTCCCGCAGATCCCGGAAGGGGATAAGGCGGTGGCGCTGTCCGGCGGTGCGAAGCATTTTTCGCTGCTGACCGAGCAGGGACGCGTCTACTGCTGGGGGGACAACACCCTCGGGCAGACCGATACGCCGGATTCCATGACGGAAGCGGGCGCCGCGGACCAGTTGTTCTCGGTCGGCTTCCAGAATTACGCGGTCAAGGACGGCAAGCTGGTTGAAAAATGGGGCCACAGCGGGTACCTGATGGGCACCGACGAGCTGGGACGCAGCATTTTCAACCGCGTGCTGAACGGCGGCCGCATGACCATGACCATCGGTGCGGTGGCGGTCATCGTTTCGTCCATCATCGGCATCATCATCGGCTGCGTTTCTGGCTATTTCGGCGGGAAGGTCGATATGGCGCTCATGCGCGTGACGGAGATCTTCGGGTCTATCCCGTTCCTGCCGTTCGCGATCATCCTGTCGTCCATTTTCCAGGGCGGTGAGGTGGACATCTTCGGCATGACCATCACCGTGACGGAGGACCGACGGATCTTCATCATCATGATCATTCTCGGTCTGCTTTCCTGGACCGGGCTTGCGCGGTTGGTGCGCGGGCAGGTGCTGGCGGAGCGCGAGAAGGAGTTCGTCACGGCGGCGAAGTCCATGGGCATCCGGGAGCGTCGGATCGCCTTCAAGCACATCCTGCCGAACGTCATTTCGGTCATTCTGGTCTCCATGACGCTGGATTTCGCGAGCTGCATGCTGACGGAGTCCTCGCTGTCCTACTTAGGCTTCGGCGTGAAGCTCCCGCGTCCGACGTGGGGCAACATGCTCAACGGCTGTAACGACGCCATCGTCATCCAGTCCTACTGGTGGAGATGGGTGTTCCCCGCCCTGTTCCTGTCTGTGGCGGTCATTTGTATCAACGTCATCGGCGACACCCTGCGTGACGTCCTTGACCCGAAGTCGGAGGTGGATCGGTAATGGCATTGCTGGAAGTCAAGAACCTGCATACCTATTTTAAGACCCGAAACGGCACGGTCAAGGCGGTCAACGACGTTTCGTATAAGCTCGAAAAGGGCAGGACGCTCGGCATCGTCGGCGAAAGCGGCTCGGGCAAGAGCGTTTCCGCCATGAGCATCCTGCGTCTGCTGGACGCGAACGGCTATATCGCCGACGGCTCCGTCCAGTTCGACGGCAAGGAGCTGACGACGCTGCCGATGAAGGAGATGTACCATATCCGCGGCAACCGCATTTCGGTCATTTTCCAGGAGCCGATGACCTCGCTCAACCCGGTCTTTTCGGTCAAGCGGCAGCTTTCCGAGCCGTTCATCATCCACCAGGGGATGAACAAGAAGCAGGCGGCCGAAAAGTGCATCGAAATGCTCAAGTCCGTGCAGATCCCGAACCCGGAGTCGGTTGCGCGGCAGTATCCGCACCAGCTTTCGGGCGGGATGCGGCAGCGCGTCATGATCGCGATGGCGCTGGCTTGCAAGCCGGACATCCTGATCGCCGACGAGCCGACGACGGCGCTGGACGTGACCATCCAGGCGCAGATCCTGCGGCTGATGAACGAATTGCAGGAGGAGAACGGGACGTCCATCCTGTTCATCACGCACGACCTCGGGGTCATCAACGAGATGGCGGACGACGTGGTCGTGATGTACTGCGGGCAGGTGGTCGAGCAGGCCCCGGCGAAGGTCATCTTCACGGACTGTCCGCAGAGCCACCCGTATACCGAGGGGTTGATGTATTCCATTCCCCGGCTCAACGACGACCGGGCGAAGCTGGATCCGATCCCCGGCGTCGTGCCGCACCCGTTGGATCTCCCGAAGGGCTGCAAGTTCGCCCCGCGGTGCAAGTACTGCACGAAGAAGTGCCTCGAGGAGGAGCCGCAGCTGCTGCCGGTGAGCGAAAATCAGCTCGTCCGCTGCTTCTACCCCGAAAAATCCGAAAGGGGGAGCGCAGAACATGCAAAAATTACTGTCCATCAGTGACCTGAAGAAGTATTTCCCGCTGCCGAAGACCAAGATCTTTCAGCGGGAGCGGCTGTACGTCCGCGCCAACGAGGAGATCAGCATCGACATCTACCAGGGCGAGACCTTCGGGCTTGTCGGCGAATCCGGCTGCGGAAAGTCGACGCTCGGGCGGACGCTGCTGCAGCTGTACGATCAGACGGCCGGGAATACGATGTACTACGGGCGCTCGCTCGCCTCGATCTCGCCGTCGTACGTTTTCGACACGCTCAAGAAGGCGGATTCCTACATCGCGAAGTTCCGCAAGGCGGAGGAGAAGGCGAAGGCGCTGACGCAGAAGTGCGATCAGCTCGGCGACAATGCGACCTTCTTCGACCTGCAGGAGAAGAATCTCGCGGTCGCGGAATCCCAGACGGCGCTGCACAACGTCGCGAAGATCCTCGGCGGTTTCACCGTGCGGGACACCCGCGAGGGGGCGGACCTGCTGCTCAAGCAGTTCCGGCTGGAAACGCGGCTCGAGAAGATCCAGACGCAGCTCGACGACCTCAAGCTGCGGCAGGAGCGGGCGGAGGAGATCGTCGCCGAGCGTCTGGAAAAGGGCGCTTCGACGGCTTCGCAGGAATCGAAGCTCGCCAAGCTGCGGGAAAAGGAAGTGCCGCTGTACGAGGCGCAGAAGAACCTCGAAAGGGAGCTGGAAACCGCTAAGGCTGCGGTCCAGGCCGCACGCGACAAGCACGCCGGCGACGCGGAATTCGCGGAATTCGACGAATTCCTCGACGACGGGATCGACCTTTCGCGTCTGAAGAATCGGGAGATGCGCCTGCTCCGCAAGGACCTGCAGGTCATCTTCCAGGACCCGTACTCCTCGCTGAACCCCCGTATGACGGTCGGGCAGATCATCGAGGAGGGGCTGCTGACGCACAACTTCTTCAAGCGTGGCTCGAAGAAGATGAAGGAGTACGTCTTCGACGTCATGCAGCAGTGCGGACTGCAGAACTACATGTACAACCGCTATCCGCACCAGTTTTCCGGCGGTCAGCGGCAGCGTATCTGCATCGCGCGTTCGCTCGCCGTGCGGCCGAAGTTCGTCGTCTGCGACGAATGCGTGTCGGCGCTGGACGTGTCGATCCAGTCGCAGATCATCAACCTGCTGCAGGAGCTGAAGGAAAAGGAGAAGCTGACCTACCTGTTTATTTCCCATAATCTTTCGGTTGTGCGGTATATCTCCGACCGAATCGGGGTCATGTACCTCGGGAACATGGTCGAGGTCGCGTCGACGGACGTGATCTTCCGCGATCCGCGGCATCCATACACGGTCGCGCTGCTGTCGTCGATCCCGACGACCGACCAGGAGAGCCTGACGAAGGAGCGCATCATTCTGGAGGGCAATATTCCCAGCCCGATCAAGCCGCCGTCCGGGTGCAAGTTCCACACGCGGTGCTTCATGGCGTGCGAGAAGTGCTCGCGGGTGCCGCCGCCTTTGGTGGAGGTCGAACCGGGGCATTTCGTGGCGTGCCACAACCTCGACCGCAAGCTCGACGAGGACGGAAACTACCTCTTCGAGGTCACCACGTCGCGTGCGAAGATGCGGGAATCCCGCAAGGATTCCTGACGCGGGAGCAGTGCTATGCTTTTCAGGAAACGCCTGAAGCCGGACGACCCGGAGAAGCGGGAACGGCTGCGGGAGCAAATCGAACAGGAAGGCGGGCTGGAAAAGCACGATTTCCTCGCCATGGTGCTGTCGGCGTTGCTGATTCTGGTGCCGGTGGCGGTGGGGGTGCTGCTGTTGGTCTGGCTGCTTGCGGCCTTGCCGGTCCTGCTGCATTGAACGGATTTTGGGGAACCGTCGGAGCTTCCGCACGGTTCCCCGTTCCTTTTATTGGACGGAAAGGGGCATGAAATGGGTGTAAACGACCGTCTCCCGGCGGCATTCCGGGAGCGCATGGAGGAGCTTTTGGGGTCGGACGGACCGCGGTTCTTCGCGTCCTACGCGTCACCTGCGGAGCGGGCGCTGTTCGTGCCCGCCGGGCGGTGTGCGGAGGCGTTCGAGCGTATTTGCCCGTTCCCGGTCGAGCGGATCCCGTACCTGCCGGGGGCGTATCGGTTCGACTGCCCGTCGCCGGGGAACCAGCCCCTGCACCACGCGGGGGCGTTCTACGTGCAGGACCCGTCGGCGATGGCGACGGTGAGCGCCGCGCCGCTCAGGTCCGGCATGAAGTGCCTCGACCTGTGCGCCGCACCGGGCGGGAAGTCGGTCCAGCTCGCGTCCGGGGTCGGCTGCTACGACGGCGGGGCGGGGTTTTTGGTGTCCAACGAGATCCAGCTCGCACGCTGCAAGGTGCTTTGCGGCAACCTCGAGCGGATGGGGTTCGCGAACCTGCTCGTGACCAACGCGGACGCGAAGCGGGTCGCTGCGTGGTACCCGTCGTTCTTCGACCTCGTGCTGGTGGACGCGCCCTGCTCCGGCGAGGGGATGTTCCGCAAGGACCCGGCGGCGGTCGCCGAGTGGTCGCCGTCCGCCCCGGCGTACTGCGCGAAGCGGCAGGCGACGTTGCTCGCGGAAGCGGCGAAAACCGTCGCGCCCGGGGGGTATCTGCTCTATTCGACCTGCACGTTTGCGCCGGAGGAGAACGAGCGGGTCGTGTTCGACTTCCTCGACGCGCACCCGGCGTTTGCCCCGTGCGACGTGCCGGAAGCCCTGTGCGCCGTTACGGCTGCAGGGGTCGGGCTGCCGTCCGCGCGGCGGTGGTACCCGCATATCGCGCCCGGCGAGGGGCAGTTCTTCGCCCTTCTGCAGCGCACCCCCGGCGGCGAGCCGGTCGCGCCGCTGCCGCCGTTCCCGGACGCACGGCTGCCGCTCACGGCGGAGGAAGCCTACGCCGTGCAGGAGTTCCTCGCGGACACGCTGCTTTCCTACGCGGACCTGTCGCTCTGCGCGCTCGGGCGTGCGCGGCGGATCGCGGTCTGCCCGTTCCCGGTGCCGCCGGAGAACGTGTTCGCCGCCGGGGTGACGCTCGGGACCGTCGAAAAAGGGCGGCTCGTGCCGCATCATCAGTTCTTCAAGGCGTTTTCCGGGCGATTCCTGCGGAAAATCGAACTGTCCCCGGGTGACCCGCGCGTCGCCGCGTACCTCTCCGGCGCGGAAATCCCGCTTGACAGTCCCGCGCACCTCTCCGGCGCGGAGACCCCGTGCGCCGGTCCCGCGTCCGGCTGGGCCGTCGTTACCCTCGCCGGTTTGCCCCTTGGCGGCGCCAAGCTGTCAAACGGCGTCGCGAAAAACCACTACCCGAAGGGTCTGCGGATTCACGTGTAGGGGGTACGGGGGTACGAGGGGAACGAGGGGTACGGTGGGGGAACTCGTCCCCCCACGCCCCCCGTAGCGCGAAGTCAACTGCCGTTGACTTCGAGGGAGAGAAATAGAAAAAGCGATACCTTTCCGCCTCGGGGTTTGCGGTTGGTGCTTTCTCGGTTTTTGCCTTCGCGACCCGCAATTCGCCGGCTCCAACGGCTTGCACTCGCAAGCCGTCCTCGCTCGCACCCAAACAACGTAAAAAAATCATTCCGGCGAACAGCAGTCCGCCGGAATTTTTTTGCCTGACGCAAATTGGGGGCGTCACAATTTGCGTGTTCGGATTCGGGGCAGCGTGATCAATTGGGGGCGCACATTCCGAATTTCCACGGTTTGCCGCAAAGCGGCAAATGCGGCTCGCGGCTGAGCCGCAAGTGGAAAATTCGGCGTTCGCAAAAGTCAACGACTTTTGCGAATTGCGGCACAGTCCCCCACCGTACTCCTCGTTCTCCACCGTACTCCCCCTCAAACGCCTTCCGCGATTTCCCGGGCGACGAAGACGCCGCTGGCGGACGCGTGGGACAGGGAGTGGGTGATCCCGCTGCCGTCGCCGATGACGAACAGCCCGGGGTGGCAGGTCTCGAGCCGGTCGGACAACTCGACCTCCATGTTGTAGAACTTGACCTCGACGCCGTAGAGCAGGGTGTCGTCGTTGGCGGTCCCCGGCGCGATGCGGTCGAGCGCGGAGATCATCTCGATGACGCCGTCGAGGATGCGCTTGGGCAAAACGAGACTGAGGTCGCCGGGCGTGGCGGACAGGGTCGGAACGACCAACCCCTCCTCGATGCGCTGCACGGTGCTGCGCCTGCCGCGCGTCAGGTCGCCGAACCGCTGCACCATGACGCCGCCCCCGAGCATATTCGACAGCCGCGCGATGCTTTCGCCGTACCCGTTGCTGTCCTTGAACGGCTCGGAGAAGTGCTTGGACACCAGGAGCGCAAAGTTGGTGTTCTGCGTCTGCAGCGCCGGGTCCTCGTAGCTGTGCCCGTTGACCGTGACGATGCCGTTCGTGTTCTCCTCGACGACGATGCCGTGCGGATTCATGCAGAACGTGCGGACGTTGTCCTCGAATTTCTCGGTCCGATAGACGATCTTGCTCTCGTACAGCTCGTCCGTCAGGTGCTCGAACACGACGGCGGGCAGCTCCACGCGGACGCCGAGGTCCACCCGGTTGGACTTCGTCCCGATGCCCAGCTCCGCGCAGACCGCCTCCATCCACTTGCTTCCGCTCCGCCCGACCGACACCACGCACTTCGCGCACGCGAACGACGCACCGTCGCATTCCGCCACGAATCCCGTGCCGTCCAGACGAATATGCCTCACCGGCGTGTCGAAATAGAAGTCCGCCCAATCCTTGAGCCGGTCGTAGAGGTTGCGCAGAACGACCGCGTTGACGTCGGTGCCGAGGTGCCGGACGGACGCTTCGAGCAGCTTGAGCCGGTTCTGCAGGCAGAGCTTTTGGAACCGGCTTCCGGCGGTCGAATAGAGCTTGCAGCCGGCCCCGCCGTTTTCGAGGTTGACGCCGTCGACGTAGCGCATCAGTTCGAGCGCGGTGCGCTTGCCGATGCGCTCGTGCAGCGTGCCGCCGAAGTCGTTGGTGATGTTGTACTTGCCGTCCGAGAACGCGCCCGCACCGCCGAATCCGCTCATGATCGAGCAGCGCGGACAGTTGACGCAGGAGAGGACGGTTTTCCCGTCGATCGGGCACTTGCGCCGCTCCAGCGGGTGCCCGGCTTCCAGCACGGCGACCTTCAGCTGCGGGGCGCGCTCCTGCAGCTCGTAGGCGGCGTAGATCCCGCCCGGCCCTGCGCCGACGATGACCACATCATAGGTTTTCATGGGGTATAAACTCCATTTCGATGCTATTTTTGACAAGCGATCCGAAGCGTATCGGACGCGATGACCAGCTCCTCGTTCGTCGGGATGACGAACACCTGCACGCGGCTGTCGTCGGCGCTGATACGGGTCGCGGAACGGTCGGCGTTGCGGACCGGGTCGATACGGATGCCGAGGAACTCCATGTCCGCCATGGATTCGCGGCGGATATCCGGGTTGTTTTCGCCGATACCCGCCGTGAACACGACGGCGTCCAGCCCGTTCATCGCGGCAGCGTAAGCGCCGACGTACTTCTTGATCTGGTAGGCGAGGATGTCCAGCGAGAGCTTCGCCCGCTCGTCGCCCGCTTCCGCCGCGGCGCCGACGTCGCGCAGGTCGGACGAAACGCCGGACACGCCGAGGAAGCCGCACTTCTTGTTCATCCAGTCGCCCATTTCGGACACGGGGATGTTCTCCTTCTCCATCAGGAACGGCACGATCGCCGGGTCGATCCCGCCGCAGCGGGACCCCATGATGACCCCGTCGAGCGGCGTGAAGCCCATCGACGTGTCCACGCACTTGCCCGCGTTGACCGCCGAAATGGACGAGCCGTTGCCGAGGTGGCAGGTGACCACCTTCGCGTTCGGGTTGCCGAGCAGCTCGAGCGCCTTGCCGGAAACGTAGCGGTGCGAGGTGCCGTGGAAGCCGTAGCGGCGGATCGCGTATTTTTCGCAAAGTTCATAGGGAAGCGGGTAGAAATACGCTTTTTTCGGCATCGTCTGGTGGAAAGCCGTGTCCATGACCAGCACCTGCGGGACGTCCGGCATGACCTGCATGCAGCCCTCGATGCCCTGCAGATGCGCCTTCGTGTGGAGCGGGGCGAGGTCGATGCACTTGCGCAGGTCGGACAGGACCTTCCCGTCCGGACCGTCGATCTGCACCGAGTCAATCAGCCACGGACCGCCGTGGACGATGCGGTGCCCGACGGCGGAGATCTCGGACATCTCCCGGATGCAGCCGTAGACCGGGTCGGTCAGGTACTTGACGAGCAGGCTGACCGCGTCCGCATGGGTGGGCATGGGGGCAGCGATCTTCTTGATTTCAACGCCCTTCGAGGGGACTTGATGGGAGAACAGACCGTCCGTGCCGATGCGCTCGCAAAGCCCTTTCGCGAGCATTTCCGAGCGGTCCATATCGAACAGCTGATACTTCAGCGAGGAGCTCCCCGCGTTGACGACGAGAACAAACATAAACCAACATCTCCTTGACAATTTTTCCTACATCTATTATAATACGTTTGAAAGAAAAATGCAAGGGGTTTTTCGGGAAATGACGAAAGCATGTGCGGTGATTTGCGAGTACAATCCGTTCCATTTCGGGCACAAACGGCAGTTGGAGCGCCTGCGGGAACAGTACGGGACCGTCGTGTGCCTGCTCGGCGGGGACCTGACCCAGCGGGGGGAGGTCGCCGTGGCGGACGTGTATGTGCGGGCGCAGGCGGCCGTCGCGTGCGGGGCGGACCTAGTTTTGGAGCTGCCCGCGCCGTGGTGCTGCGCGTCGGCGAAGGATTTCGCGTCCGGCGGGGTGTCGCTCGCGAAGGGGGTCGGCGTGGACGTGTTGGCGTTTTCGGCGGAGAGCGACGCGGACGGACTGCGCGACGCGGCGAAGATGCGGGAAAACGCGGAAGCGCGGGCGCAGGCGATGATCCGCGCGGACGGTTCGCTGTCCTACCCGGCGGCGCTGGAACGGGCGCTCGGGCGCTCGACGCGGCAAAAGCCGAACGACATCCTCGCCATCGAATACCTGCGGGCGGCGGAACGCGTCGGTCTGCCCTGCGACGTGCTGGAACGCGAACCGGGCTACGCAAGTTCGACGGACCTGCGGCAACGGGGCGTCCCGTCCGGGTCCATTCCGGCGGCAGCGGAAGAAGCGTTGCGGCGGGACCCGTCCTTCCCGCGTGCGACGGCGGACGCGGGCAGACTGGCGCTCGCCGCCCTGCGGAACCGCCCGGAACCGGGGAAATACGGGGTGCCGGACGAGCTGTTTGCCCGTCTGGTCGCGTGTGCGGCGGTCGAAAACGACTTCGACGGGCTGGTGAAACGCTGTACGAACAAGGTGTACACCGCGTCCCGCGTGCGGCGTGCGGCGTGGGCGGTGCTGTTCGGGTTTGCGCCGGACGTGCCCGGAAAGGACGTGCCGTTCGGGTTGCTGCTCGCGGCGAACGCCGAGGGGCGGGCGTTTTTGCGCCGGACCGCGAAGCAGCGGACGGTCCCGGTGGTTTCGCGCCCGGCGGCGCTGCGGCACGTGGAAGCGTTTCGGACGGACGCGCGGGTGCGCGAGGTGCTGCGCCTTTGCTACGGCGGCGACGCGGCGTATGCCCGCCGCCCGGCCCTGCCGGGGATGGGGGATTGACGGCGGGCGAAAAATGTGGTATACTACATATATATATTTCCTGAAGGGGGGATTTCGTGCTTCGCACACCGATATACCGGGCGGTCTGTTTGGGACTGCTCGCCTGTATGCTTTTGACCGGCTGCGGCAGGCGGACGGACGCGCCGGGTCCGTCGGAGGTTTCGGACGGTTCGACCGTGGACGTGTCCGAGCAGTCCGTCGTCATCACCGACCCGCCCCACCAAGACGCGTTTCAAGCGGAAGCAAGGGAGCTGTTCGACGCCCTGCTGCGCGGAGAGCTGACCGTCGACCACACGAAGCAGACCTGGATCACCCGTGCGAACGCCGAAGCCGTCCGTGCGTGCGTTTCCAAGCTGGACGAGCCGGTGCTGACCGCCGACGACGCGGAAAAACTGCTCTGCCGCTGCGCCGAGGCGGTGCTGTTCGACGAAGTGACGGCGGAAGCGGTGCTGCCGTCCTGCGGACCGCTCGCGGAGCTGCCGGGGCTGTCGGGCGATGATTTCGACGAGCAGTCCGGCTTCTGGAATACGGCCGGAATGTCGACGAACGACGTGCCCGCGTTCGTTTCGGACGACAAGCGGGATCGGCGCGTCCTGACGCTCGCCTGCTATACGCTGATCCTGTTCACGCCCCCGCAGTACCTGCTCCTCGATGCGGACGTCCCGTCCGGGCTTCTGGAGTGGTGGCGCGACCCCGTCAATGTGCTGCTGCCGCTTCTGCCGACCGACGGCGCGTTCTCGGCGGACTGGGCGACGGACGGCTCGGACGCGGTCCGGCTGCGGATGCTCATCCCGGACGGCACGATATCCCTCACGGCGGAAACGCTGTCGACCGACGAATCGGTGTTCGCCTGGAGCTGCGGCGGCGTCGGTCTGCGGAAGGACGGGACCTGGCGGGACACCGCCGACCAGCTGCAGGCCGGCTGGCTGGACCAACCGTTCGCGTCGCAGGGGCACCGACCGCTCGCCCTGCCGCTCGCCGCCCTGTCGTCCGACCGCCTGTCGGAAACGGAAAAGACGGCGCTGGCGCAGGAGCTGCTCCGCCGGCTGCTGACCGTCGACAGAATGCAATACACCACGACGGATGGGCTTTGGTATCTGTGGTCGTCCTCGCTGGAGGATTTGCACTGGATGTGCGACCTTTTCCCGCAGGCGTACCCGTTCCGCGGTCAGGTGTATGACGCGGCGACGCCTTTTCTGACGACGCCGTTCGTCACCTGCGCGGACGTCACGGAGATGCTGGCGTACCTGCTGGGGGAGGACATCAGCGACGTGTCGTTCAGCCTGGAGCCCGACGGACAGGCGGTCTACATCTCGTCCGAAGGGGCGGGGAGGGTGACGCTGTTCGTCCGGCTGATGACGCTTTTGACCCCGTCGGCGTACCGATTCCCGTCGGACGGCGGCGAACCGGCGTACTGCATCACGGCGGACGCTTCCCCGTCCGCGCTGCGGGTCTTTACCCGGGCGGAGCTCGAGGAATTGATCGCGAGCGGGGACGTCGGCGAGCTGTGCATCGTCGTGTCCGGCGACGGCGAACCGTATGTGCTGAATCACGCATCGCGGACGCCCGTGTCCGCCCTGCTCGCTTGAAAAGGGGGGGTCTTGTATGCGAAAAAGAGCGCTTTGCCTTTGCCTTGCGCTGGCGTTTTTCGCGTCGGCCGCCTGCGCGGCCGCGCCGGACGTAAACGTGGGGGACGTGTCGGACGTCGGCGTATCTTCCGAACCGACGAGTTCGCTCACAGCCTCGCAAACCGCCCGCGACGCTTTGGAGGCCCTGCTTGCGCGGGAGATCGACGACGTCTGGATCACCGAAAGCGAGCTTTCCGCCGTGCGGGACGCGGTTTCGCGCTTGACCGCCCCGGTGCTGACCGCCGACGACGTGGACAGGCTCGCCTGCCGTGCGACGCTGTTCCTCGGGCGAGTGAGCGGCGTCGACTGCGTCCTGCCCACGTTCGGTCCGATCGGCGGGGCGGAACTGTCGTGGGGGGACCGCGGGACCTTTTCGTCGGCGAACAAGCAGCTTTGCACCCTGCTGTTCTACACGATCTGCCTGTTCACCCCGTCGGAGCTTGTTTTCCAGGCGAAGGAGATCTGGGCGACCCCGGACAGTCATCTCGGGGTGTACGGTGCGACGAAGTCCTACTGCATTCCGCTCGCGGAGGAGCGCACGGGCGACGAGACCTCCCTGCTCGCGTGGATCCCGGCGCTTCAGGCGGGCGCACCGTTTGTGGTGCTGTTTCTGGACGGCGCCACGCTGCCCACCGCGACCCAGATCCACCCGGATCTCTGCGGTGAGGTCCGCACGGTGCGCCGGGACTGCGATCCGCGTCTGGTCGATTCGTACAGCCTGCTCGACGACCCGATGGAGCGGTACTCGTTCCTGACCGCCGACGGGCTGGCGGCGTTTCGGCAGGTCGTCGAAAACCGTTGCGTGGAATGGATACTGGAGAAGCGGACGGGGCATTTTGACAAATACGCGGACGAAGCGGGTCGCTTCTTTACCATCGACCCCTTCATCGACGCGGTGGAACGGCTGCGCGCCTGTTCGGTGCCGCTGCTTTCGGCGGACGCGTACCTGCGCATCGCGGAATACCTGGAGGAGGTGTCGCAGGGGGCGACCCGGCTGGTCTGCGTGGACCTCGATCTGCAGGTGGACCTGCAAACCTACGACAGCAGGTCCGTCCGCCGGGCGATCCTGCGCGGTCTGCTCGAGGCGCTGACCCCGCCGGCGTACCGCCGCCGGTCGATCTGCGCGTCGGCGACCGAGTACTGCCTGCCGGGCGATTACGCCACGCCGCGGGAGGCGTTTGCGGGGGTGAACACCGGGGAAACGCCGTACTTCCGTGCGCTGGACGACCCGCCGACCCTGCTCTATTCGGAAAGCGGGGGCGAACCGATATCGTTCCCCACGTCGTGAGGTCCCGATACCCTTGAAAAGGAGACTTGCAAATGTGTAAACGAAATCTGTCGCTGCTCGCGATGCTGCTCGCCGCGTCGCTGCTGCTGACCGCCTGCGGAGGAAAATCCGGCACGGAATCCTCGTCCGGCTCGTCCGATCTGTCCGCGTCGACCGACCCGACCGACCCGACCGGCTCCACCGCTTCGACCGGCTCGTCCGCTCCCGACGCGTCGGACCCCTTTGCCCCGACCGTTTCGACCGGCTCCGCCGGGGGGATCGACCCCGTCCCGTCCGGCGAAGCCGACCCTGCGCAGGTCCGCGCCTGCTTCGACGACCTGCTCGCCGGCAAGCTCGGCAGCGGGGAGCAGGCGTGGATCGACGAAAGCCACGTTTCGACCGTCCGCTCCGCCGTGCTTGCGCTGGACGGGCCGGTGCTGACCGCCGACGACGTGGACGCGCTCGCTCGATGTGCGACGCTGTTCCTCGCGGACGAAACGCGCAAGCCCTTCGTCCTCCCGGCGTTCCGCCCGTTGGACACGCTGAAATGCGGCTACGGAACGGACGGCGAGACCACCGACGCGGACTACCGCGCCCTGCTCTTCTACACGCTCTACCTGTTCACCCCGTCCGACCGCTTCTTCCGCGCTGCGGAGATCTGGACGGATCTGCCGTCCGTGTTCGGCGAGGACCGAAGCTTTACGCTCTACTGCCTTGCGCTCGCCGACGCGGAAACCGGGTCGTCGCCGGTCGAGGAGCTGTATAACGGGGCGCCGTTCGTGGAGGTCGCGCTCAACGGGGAAACCGGCACGGGCGGCGTGAACGCGTCGCAATGCACGGTGGTCCGTGCGGTCCGCCGGGGGCAGACTCCGACGCAGCTCGACGCGTACAGCCTGTTCGACGACCCGACCGTCCGCTTTTCGTCGCTTTCGTGGGAGGAGCAGATGGAGGTCCTGCGTGCCGTGGCGGGCCGGTGCCTGAACTGGATGTACGCAGGCGAGGAGGTCGAAGACAACTTCGGGCGGAATTATTATTTCGGGACGGATAGAAAAGCGGTTCTGTACCTTTACGATCTGCCGGTCCCGGTGTTTCCGCTCGAGCAGTACGAAACGATCGTGCACACCTTGTTTGCCTTGGGAGAGGGGTACGACTTTGTCGTTTGCGAGAATTTGGGTGTCAACTGCCGCGTGCGGGAGAGCGCCATTCGCGAGCTTACGGTTCAATTGCTGCATGGCTTGACCCCGGATGCGTTCATATTCCTCCCGAAGAATCTGGCGCAGGGTTACTACCTGAGCTACTGCCTGCCGGGCGACTACCGCACGCCGGAGGATGCGAGAGCGCTCATCGCTTCCGGCGACGTGGCCTATGTGCGGGACCTGGAGGATTACAGCTACCCGGTCCTACTCGTGCAGGGCGACCAGACGACCGAGCTCTTCCCCGCGGAGGACGTGGAATGACCCCGCGCCGGTAAGGGGCGCCCTGCCCTGCGCCGCCCCGGAGCGCGACGGTGCGGAGCGATGCGCTTCCGAAAAAGAAAGAAACCGCGCTACGGACGAATGACTGAAAAACGCGTATCTGAAAAAACTCAAAGCACTGCATGGATAAGTTTGCCCTAATAAAATAAATCAACTTCCGCAAATCCCTTTGCGCCCTCGCACCCCTGCGCCGCCCTGCCACAGGGCGCCCTGCCCCGGGACGTGATGGGACAGTGCGAGACGGGACGGGGCAGCCCCCGTGTTGTGCCGCCCCGGGAAACCCCGCACCACGCCGGTCTGCTTCGAGACGCCCGGCAATGCCCCCCCGCACTGCCCTTGCACCCCCGTGCGCCGGGACGCCACGCCCCTGAAAACGACGGGGAATTGCTTGCGGCTGAACGACCGAAAAGCCGTTCCCAAAAAGGGTTTTTCAAACAAATCAACTTCTGTGAATCCCTGTGCGCCTTCGCACGCCTGCGCCGCCCTGCCGCAGGACACCCTGCCCCGGGACGTGATGGGACAGTGCGAGACAGAACGGGACAGTCCCCGTGTTGTGCCGCCCCGGGAAACCCCGCACCACGCCGGTTTGCGCCGCACTG
>CANRIX010000006.1 GCA_947630765.1 uncultured Clostridia bacterium
TCAACTCCCGCGAATCCTTTTGCGCGGCGCACCCCTGCGCCGCCCCGCCTCGGGGGACGGGGTGAGACAGAACGGGACAGTCCCCGTGTTGTGCCGCCCCGGGAAACCCCGCACCACGCCGGTCTGCGCTGCCGTACCCCGTGATGGTGTGTCCCGCGCTGCTCCGTACCACGCCCCGCTCCCGAAAATGGCGAGAAGTTACATTACTAACGAATGAACTAAGTAGTCTTGCCCTAATAAATCAACTCCCGTGAATCCCTTTGCGCGGCGCACTCTTGCGCCGCCCCGGGACGTGATGGGACAGTGCGAGACAGTACGGTGCAGCCCCGTGTTGTGCCGCCCCGGGAAACCCCGCACCACGCCGGTCTGCGCCGCACTGCTCTGGAACAGGACATCCACCACAGGACGGAAAAGCAAGCGGCAAGTCAATAACCACAGTATTGTGCCCTTTTCCTTCCGAATCAACTTCTGTGAATCCCTTTGCGCGGCGCACTCTTGCGCCGCCCCGGGACGTGATGGGACAGCGCAAGACAGAACGGGACAGTCCCCGTGTTGTGCCGCCCCGGGAAACCCCGTACCACGCCGGTCTGCTTCGGGTCGCTCTGCTTCGGGACGCCCGGTAACGCCTCCCGCACCGCCCTTACACCCCCGTGCGCCGGGACGCCACGCCCCTGAAAACGACGGGAGATTGCTTGCGGCTTAACGACCGAAAAGCCGTTCCCAAAAAGGGTTTTTCAAACAAATCAACTCCCGTTAATCCCTTTGCGCCCTCGCACCCCTGCGCCGCCCTGCCACAGGACACCCTGCCCCGGGACGTGATGGGACAGTGCGAGACGGGACGGGGCAGCCCCCGTGTTGTGCCGCCCCGGGACACCCCGCACCACGCCGGTCTGCACCGCTTCCCGTGATGGTGTGTCCCGCGCTGCCCCGCGCCACGCCCCGCTCCCGAAAATGGCGAGAAGTTACATTACTACCGAATGAACTAAGTAGTCTTGCCCTAATAAATCAACTCCCGTGAATCCCTTTGCGCGGCGCACTCTTGCGCCGCCCCGGGACGTGATGGGACAGTGCGAGACAGTACGGTGCAGCCCCGTGTTGTGCCGCCCCGGGAAACCCCGCACCACGCCGGTCTGCTTCGGGACGCTCTGCTTCGGGACGCCCGGTAACGCCCTCGCACTGTCCCGTACCACGCCGGTCTGCGCTGCCGGACCCTGTGATGGAGCGCCCCGCGCTGCCCCGCACCACGCCCCGCTCCCGAAAATGGCGAGAAGTTACATTACTACCGAATGAACTAAGTAGTCTTGCCCTAATAAATCAACTCCCGCGAATCCCTTTTGCGCGGCGCACTCTTGCGCCGCCCCGGGACGTGATGGGACAGTGCGAGACGGGGCGGGGCAGCCCCCGTGTTGTGCCGCCCCGGGAAACCCCGCATCACGCCGGTCTGCTTCGAGACGCCCGGCAACGCCCCCCGCACTGCCCTTGCACCCCCCGTGCACCGGGACGCCACGCCCCTGAAAACGACGGGGAATTGCTTACGGCTGAACGACCGAAAAGCCGTTCCCAAAAAGGGTTTTCCTAATAAATCAACTTTCGCGAATCCTTTTGCGCAGCGCACCCTTGCGCTGCCCCGGGACGTGATGGGACAGTGCGAGACAGTACGGTGCAGCCCCGTGTTGTGCCGTCCCGGGAAACCCCGCACCACGCCGGTCTGCGCCGCACTGCTCTGGAACAGGACACTCACCCCAGGACGAAAAAGCAAGCGGCAAGTCAATAACCACAGTATTGTGCCCTTTTCCTTCCGAATCAACTTCTGTGAATCCCTTTGCGCGGCGCACCCCTGCGCCGCCCCGCCTCGGGGGACAGTGCAAGACAGAACGGGACAGTCCCCGTGTTGTGCCGCCCCGGGACACCCCGCACCACGCCGGTCTGCGCTGCCGTACCCCGTGATAGAGCGCCCCGCGCTGCCCCGCGCCACGCCCCGCTCCCGAAAATGGCGAGAAGTTACATTACTAACGAATGAACTAAGTAGTCTTGCCCTAATAAATCAACTTCTGTGAATCCCTGTGCGCCTTCGCACGCCTGCGCCCCAATTCAAAATGTGATGGGGAAGTGTGAGACTGGACGGGGCGATGTGAGACGCGCCGCCTTGCCCACTTCGGGGCGTGATAGGTCGGTGCGTCCATGTCGCTCCGCGAACTCCGTTTCATGCCCCGCTGAAACGCTGGTCTGCACCGCTTCCTGTGATGGGACGCCCAGCGCCGCGGGTGCGACGGGACACCCCTCCCGCCACGTCACCACACCCCGCCACGTCACCACGCCACGCACCGCACACCCCACCGCCACGCACACCGTGCCCGCACGCACCGAAAGGAGCCACGCCATGCGTAACGACCGCCTGCTGCCGCTGCTCGAGCGGCTCGCCGGGACCGCCCTGCCCATGCACATGCCCGGCGGCAAGCGCCGCTTCCCGTCCGCGCTGCCCTACCGCCTCGACGCGACCGAGCTGCCCGCCCTCGACGACCTCCACGCCCCGACCGGCGTTTTGCGGACGCTCGAACGGCGCGCTTCCGCCCTTTGGGGGTGCGAACAGACGTTTGTGATGGTGAACGGCGGGACCGGGGCGCTGCTTTCCGCCGTGCGGGCCGCCGGGGGTGGGACGCTGCTCATCGCCCGCAACTGCCACCGCTCGGTCTACAATGCGGCGGAGCTTTGCCGCCTGCCGCTCGCCTTTCTCGTCCCCGAATCGGACGGGACGATCCTGCCCGAAACGGTCGAAAAAGCGTTCCAAAACGGACAGAATATCGAACTCATGGTGATCACTTCGCCGACCTACGAGGGCACGGTCAGCGACGTTTCCGCGATCGCGGCGATCTGTCGCCGACACGGTTCGCGCCTGCTGGTGGACGAAGCGCACGGCTCGCACCTCGCGTTCCTGCCCGGCTGGGAGGACAGAACAGCCGTTCGGCGCGGTGCGGACTTCGTCGTGCACAGCCTGCACAAGACCCTGCCCGCCCTGACGCAGACGGCGCTGCTCCACGCGCCGGCGGACTGGACGGACCGGCTCCGCTTCGCCTGCAGCGTCTTTGAAACGTCCAGCCCGTCCTATATCCTGCTCGCGTCGGTCGATGAATGCCTCGCCTTCTTAGAGCGCGACGACGCGGCGGCGGTCTGGCGGGACTATGCGGACGCGCTGGGTGAAGTAAGGGAACGGCTGTTCGCCTGCTTGCGGCATTTCCGCCTGTATGACGCCGAAAACGCCGAGCCGGGGAAGCTGCTGCTCCTGACCGGCGGGACGTCCGGCGTGGAAACGGCGCAGGCGCTGCGGGAGCGGTTCGCCATCGACGTGGAGTACGCCTACCCGGACCGCCTGCTCGCGATGACCTCGGTCTGCGACGACCGCGAGACGCTCGGACGGTTCGCCGACGCGGTGCTGACGCTGGACGGCGAAGCGGTGGGGGAGGGGGCGCCGGAGCACCCGCCGCTGTTCCGGCAGAGCGGGGAAAACCCCTTGCCGCAAGCCGTTTTTCAGCCATTCGAGCTGCGCGACGCGCCGTCCAGAACCGTGCCGCTCGCCGCGTCCGCAGGGGAGATCTCGCTCGAGTACGTCTGGGCGTATCCGCCGGGCATTCCGGCGCTTTTGCCGGGGGAGCGCGTCCCGGAGGGGCTGCCCGAACGG
The DNA here is from genome assembly GCA_947630765.1 of uncultured Clostridia bacterium. Lineage (GTDB taxonomy): Bacteria > Bacillota > Clostridia > Oscillospirales > CAG-382 > Coliplasma. Next base: position 3,677 of record CANRIX010000006.1, read on the forward strand.
CTGCACGCGCTCGCCGCGTCCGGCGTTTCGGTGCGTTCGTCGTCCGGCAGGTTCCCGACGCTGTCGGTCCTTGCGTGACCGTTCGGTTCGGCAGGGGTAAGAACATGTGTTCTGTTTTGCGATAGTATAGCACGAACGGGCGTTCTTTGTCAATCGGCAAAACGTAGAATTATAGTTGTTTGAAATTGAATAATTTGTGCAAAGTGCTAAACTCTGCCCGTCTCCTGCCGCTCGTCCTCCGCGCCGGAATCGGGCGGTTTTATTTTTGCAAATTTTTTTACGCAAATTTGCCCCCCGCCGGAGCCCCTCGCGCATGTACGCTCGCGCGTGCGCTCCACCACAAAGAAAACCTTTAGGTATATGGAAGTAGTAGTCGTAGTAGTAGGCGGCCGGATTTTGTGGAAAAGTGGGAAAAACCGTTGGCACAGCTGGATTCTGCATGTGGAAAGCTGTGTGGACAACTTGTGGAAAAGTGCCGAGTTATCCACAAATTGTCCACATTTTTCTGCATTTGCATGTGGATAACTTTTCCGCAACTGCGGCAGAAGAACACCTGTTCGGACCCCTTTTTCGGGGGCCAAAATTCGCTCTTTTTCGTCCATCGGAGCACACACATTCTCGACAGGATTCGACAAATACACAAGCTAAACAGACTGCTTAAACGAACGGGACGATCCCCCGAAAAAACCTGCCCGAAAACCGCAAAACCCCTTGCAAAACCGACGCGAATCGTGTATACTGTAAAAAACCGACCACGGAGGTGGAACTGATGACGGAACCAACCAAGGGGGAGCGCTCGCCCGGAACCGGCGCATACGTCCCGGACGGGCTGCCCGAGCGGCTGCTGTCCCTCCGCTGCGCCGGGACCGACGCGGCCGCAGGCGGCTTCGGGGTCAAACTGCGGACGCAGCGAGCGACTGAACTGTTCCGCATGGCGATGTATCCGAACCTGTTTTCGACCGAGCCGATCCCGGCGGACGGCCTGCCCGCTTTCGTCGCGGAAAAGCTCGAGCAGGGCGCCGAATTGCTCTGCGAGCTGACCAAAACCGCATTCCGCTGCGCGGACGGGACGGTCTGCCCGGAGACGCAGGCGGTGCGTGCGGTCGAGCGGTTCGTCGACGCACTGCCGGAGGTCATGCGGGTGCTGCAGACCGACATCGACGCGGCCTACCTCGGCGACCCGGCGGCGAAAAGCCCGCTGGAGATCCTGCTCGCGTATCCGTCGTTCGAGGCGGTCAGCATCCACCGGCTCGCGCACGCGCTGCTCTGCGCCGGCGTGCCGCTCCTGCCGCGCATCATGAGCGAGTACGCCCACCAGAAAACCGGCATCGACATCCACCCGGGCGCGAAGATCGGCGAACGCTTCTTCATCGACCACGGCACCGGCGTCGTCATCGGCGAGACCTGCACCATCGGGCGGGACGTCAAGCTCTACCAAGGGGTCACGCTCGGCGCACGGAGCTTCGAGCTGGACGACGACGGGCACCCGGTCAAGGGCATCAAGCGCCACCCGGACATCGAGGACCGGGTCGTGATCTACGCGGGCGCGACCATCCTCGGCGGGGACACGGTCATCGGGCACGACAGCGTCATCGGCGGCAACGTCTGGCTGACCCGTTCCGTTCCGCCGCACACGAAGGTGTATAATACGCTTTCGTCGAGAATGTGAACGAAAAGAGCGTGCGCAACGCACGTTCATACCCATTTGTAAAGAAACTTTCCCCATGGAAAACGCTCGCCGAAAACGGGTTTGCGGGATCCGCAAACCGGAAGGGACGGGCCTTTCCGCTCCCGGCGGGGCGACGTGGACGATAAACGCAAAAACGAGGGGAGGACCGACATGGCAAGGCTCGCGATGATGCTTGCCCGCATTCTGGACGCAAGCGACACCGTGCATTTGATCTTTTCGCCCCTGCGGAAGCTCTTGAAGATGGGTGCGGTGTTTTTCCTGCTGTTTTTCGCGCTGTTCGCGCTCTCGTTCACGCATTTCGTCATGGTCACGGCGCCCGCCCTCCTTTTCGAGGCGTATTTTTATTACATCTATTGTAAGCTGTGGAAAACCTACCGCTATTCCACCGTGTATTTGGTGCTCAACCCGCTCCTGGCGTTCGGCTCGGCGGTCGGACTGCTCGCTTTCTTGGATTAAAAGGATATAGGAGGTGCAAAGATGAACGAAAGTTTGATCTGGTTTGACGGTCAGCCGGAAACGTCGTTCAAGGACTTCGATTTCATCGACGAATTGGACCTGCCCTCGTTCCTCAACGTGAATCGCGACAGGCGGGTCGGGGAGCCGAAGCACGAGCTGCGGGGGTACTTCTCCGTCCGGGAGGACACGCTGTCCATGCGGCAGGAGCTGTTCGCGGAGCTTTTGCAGAAGCCGGCGCTCTACGCCGAGCTGAACGAGAGCTTTTCCATCCTGCGCGAATTCTTCGAGATCCAAACGGCGAAGGACGGCGCCCCGTCGAACGAAAAACTGCTCTACGACATCAAACGGTTGGAGTCCTACGTCTCGTACGTGCGGAAGATGCGGGACATTTTTGCCGGCCATGCGGTGGAAAGCGCCTCCCTGAAACGGCTGGAAGAAACGGTATCGACCTTGTACGACGTGCAGGAGTACGAACAGCTGTGCAAGATCGTTCAGGAGCGGATCTCCACCATCACGCATATCAAGAGCGTCACCATCGGGGTCAACCTGGACGCACAGCTGCGCCCGATCGAAGCCGGACTGGTCGCCGTGAACGACGAATGCTATGTGTCGGGGGACCTGCTGAACCGAATCTTCCGAATGCAGTTCGACGACAACCGAACCTACGACTGCCTTGCGCCGTTGGTCCCGATCGACCGCAGGCTGAGCAACGAGGAGCTGGGTGCGGTCCGCATGTCGATCAATTCCGCGATCAACAAAATTTTCGCTTCCTCTTTGAAGCACTGCTCGTCGGCGGTCAAGAGATTCTCCGTGGAGCGGTTGAAACCGCTGCTGCCGCTGCTGGAGGAATGGCGGTTCGTGGTTTCCTGCGTGACGCCGCTGGCGGAGCTGAAAAAGGACGGCTTTCCCCTCTGCAAAGCCGATTTCGGGGAGCGCGACAGCGTGACCGGGCTGTATCACCCGATCCTGGCGCTGTCGGCGGCGGGACGGTCCGCGATCGTGCAAAACGACCTGCTGTTCGACGAAACGGCGGGCATCTATCTCCTGACCGGGCCGAACCAGGGGGGCAAGTCCATCTATACGAAATCCGTGGGCGTCCTGTACGCGATGCTGCACCTGGGGCTTCCGCTGCCCGCCGAAAGGGCGGTTTGCCGTCCGACGGACGCGATCCTGGTGCATTTCATCGACGCCAAAAAGACCTCGTACCAGGACGGCAGACTGTCTGAGGAATGCAAGAAAATCGACAAGATCAACCAATTGATGACGCAAAAAAGCTTGTTCCTGTTCGACGAAGCGTTATCCAGCACGAACGCGACGGAAGCCACGGCGATCTCCGCCGAGATCCTCGCGGCGTACGCCGAGATCGGCGCACGGGGCATCTGGACGACGCATTTTCACGAGCTTTGCCAGCTGGAGCGCACGTCGGATCCCGCAAGATCGAAGCTCTGCAACATTCGCGCCCAGATCGACGAAGCGTCCCATCGACGGATGTTCCGAATCGTGCGCGGGGATTATGGGCAAAGCTACGCGATCGACGTCGCAAGGCAGTACCATTTGACAAGGGAGGAGATCCTGCGGACCGCGTGCGGGGAAACTGCCGATCCGTAGGACTTGACAAACCGGGAACGGTGTGCTATACTGAAGCAAAGCAGGAGGAGACACTCATCGTCAAAAACGCAGCTTTACGTCCCGGAACGCAACAAAGGGGGTCGGAACCCATCGAAAAGAATATTTCCGTCGTTGACGAAACCGGCAAGGTATATGAAGCGACCTACCCGAAACGGGCAAAAGGTCTTGTGAAAAAAGGCAGGGCACGCTTCGTTGACGAACAGACCATCTGCCTTGCGTGTCCGCCGCAAAAAACGGAGGATATGAAAATGTCAGATAAAGAAGTCATGCTTGAAACGACGCAGGAACCGCTTGAAGCCCCGACGCAGAACGCGGGGACGGCGGAAACCGCGGAAATGCCTACCGTCGCGTACATTCTGCAGCAGTTGGAGGCCATCCGGCAGGACAACGCGCACATCCACGAAGCGCTCGAAAGTCTCCTCGCGATGAGCGACGGGGAAAGCGGTGCGCCCGGTTCGCCCGGCAACGATCTGGGTCCGGCGAAAGCCGCCGCGATCGCCGACGTGGTGAAGTGCCGCGAAACCACCAACCAGAGGCTGATCGACTTCTATGTGCGGCTTTACGAGGATTGCAAGCCGCAGACCCGTGCGCCGGAGGACGAGATCGCGAATCTTTTTACCCTGCTCGAGCGAAATGCGCTTGGCGGCTTGAGCGACCAGGAGATCCGGACGCTCCTGCTGAACGCGTTGCAGAAACGGGTCATCGGGTAAGAAAACGCAACCGCGGGGAAGTCGTAACGCTTTCCGAAAGGAAAAAAGGGACCCTTGGTTTCGGGGATTCCCCATCGCGCAGGGATTTGAACGAAGCGTTCAAGACCGCGTGGCGGGGGACATATCGGGAGACCTTGGGTCTCTCTTTTTTTGTATAAATATCGTGATACGATAAAAAATACTTGACATTCGATAAAAAGCATGCTATACTGTCCGCAGAAAGACCGCAAAGGAAGCGCTTCCCCGGGACACCCCCACGGCGCCCCCCGCTCCGCCCGGCGCGGCGCACCCCCCTGCACGCCCAAACACCCCGAAGAACTCACCGAAGCGGGCACAGATGCTGGCGTGGGCGTTGGCACGCCCCAATTGTCCCCCGGGAAGCCCCGCCCGCACGGCACGCTCGCCCAATCCGGCGCGACCGCGTGAACCTTATGGCGCAACCACGCCCCCCACGCGACGCACCCGTACTTTCGCACGACCAACCCTCGGGAACCCTCATGGCGCACCCCGTTCCGCACGGCGCGCCCCGCCCCCCGCGGCGCAACTACGCTCCGCCCGGCGCGACCGCGTGAAACCCACGGCACGCCCGCCCAACCCGGCACGACCTTCCCACGGCGCGACCCCGTCCCGCACGGCAATCCGCGCAACTTTTTCGCGAACCGAAAAAACTTGACAATCCACGCGAAACTGTGTATACTGAATTTATATGAACGCAACCTGATGCAAGGAGGAATGACCGATGGAAACCGAACCGAAGCTGCACCTGCCTGAATCGCCCGCCCCGGACGGACGCACCGCGCCGCCCACGCCGGACGAACTGACAAACGGACACACCGACGGACGCACCGCACCGCCCACCACGGACGGACTGACAAACGGGCACACCGACGGACGCGCCGCCCCGCCCACGCCGGACGGACTGACAAACGGACACACCGACGGACGCACCGCGCCGCCCACGCCGGACGGACTGGTGAACGGACACACCGACGGACGCACCGCACCGCCCACGCCGGACGGACTGGTGAACGGACACACCGACGGACGCACCGCGCCGCCCACGCCGGACGGACTGACAAACGGGCACACCGACGGACGCACCGCCGTCCGCAGGGAATTCAACCGTCCCCTCGCGGCGGCCGCGCTGGCGCTCCTGACCGTTCTGGCGCTCGACGAGCTGGTTTCGACGGTCATCCTGCTGTTCTGGACGCCGTTCCTGTCGTCCATGCTCCGCCTCACCGCCGACGCTTTCGCGGGGGGTGCGACGGGCGAATTTCTGGAAACCCTGCTGCTCCTGGCGGGCGGCTGGGGCAGGCTGTGCGCCGTGCTGTTCCTGCTCGTCACCGCCGTCGGCTCGTGGCTGACGTTCGGCGGTGCGCGGTCCGCCGGTCTGGCTCTGGTCCGGGTCGGCGTCGTGCTCGGCGGCGTGTCGTCGGTGCTTTACGGCGTGGATGGCGCACTGTGCGTCGGAACGAGCTGGCTGCTCGCCGGGGTCGGCGTGTTCGTCTGGTTCGCCGCGACGGTGCTGCTCTGCTGCCTGTTCTTCCGGCTGATCGGCGAACTGACGCGTGTCCTGCGGGGAACGGCGGTGCACGCGCACCCATCGTTCCGGCTTTCCGCCGCCGTCCTGCTCTGCGGCGGGACGCTGTCGCTTGTCCTCGCCGTCCTGTCGTTCTTCGGCGTCGTGCGGGACGCGTCCCCGTTCGTTTTGCCGTTCGCGTTCGGCTTTTCGAGCGTCGTCCTTTCGCTGCTCGGCGAGGGACTTGCGGGACTGGTGCTGGCGGCGGAGCTGTTCGCTTTTGCGGCGTTCCTGCTGCGATTTCGGAAAACGGAAAAGGAAATATCGTGTATAAGGTAAGAAACTGAACCGAGGAGGAACTGCTACATGGAAAACGAAGCCATCTTCTGTCCGCAATGCGGGACGAAGAACGCGGCGACCAACGCGTTTTGCTTCGCCTGCGGGACGCCGCTTCCTCGCGCTGCGGAGCCGTCCCCGTCCGAACCGACGGGACCGGCGGAAGCGCCCGGACAGGACGATTTCACCGACCTGTTCGCCCCGTCCGAACCGACGGAACCGGCGGAAGCGCCCGGGCAGGACGATTTCACCGACCTGTTCGCCCCGTCCGAACCGACGGGACCGGCGGAAGCGCCCGGACAGGACGACTTCACCGACCTGTTCGCCCCGTCCGAACCGACGGAACCGACGGAAGCGCCCGGGCAGGACGATTTCACCGACCCGTTCGCCCCTTCCGAACCGACGGAACCGACGGCGACCCCCGGACAGGACGATGCCGCCCCCGCGGAAACCTTCCGCCCGGCAGAGCTGACCGATTTCGACGCGCCGACGGAAGCGCATGAAACGGACGACTTCACCGACCTGCTCGCCCCGTTCCTGACCGCCAAGAGCGCCGCCCAACCGGCGGAGACCCCCGAACAGGACGGCTTCACCGACCCGATCGACCCGTCCGCGACCCCCGAACCCGCTCCCCGCCCGGCGACGCGTTCCGTCCGCAAGGCGTTCGCGAGTCCCGCATCGGCGGTCGCGCTGACGCTCCTGACCGTTTTCACCTGCGCGACGCTGCTTCTGGGACTCCTGTCCTATTCCTTCTCGGACCTGCTCGATTTCTTCGGTAAGCTCGACGACATTCTCGCCCTGAACCCGATGGTCCTGCTGGAAAACGTGGATTTCCTTCTGAATCTGCTGCAGGCCGTGTTCCGGGTGTTCGTCCTGCTCGGCGCAATGCTGGCGTTCTCCGGCGCGACGAAGCGGGGACGCGGGATGCAGAACGGCGGACTGACGATGGTTCGCATCGGGGCGGTCGCCGCGTTTACGGCGTGCCTGGCGCGTCTGGCGGTCATCGTGATGGAATTGCTTTTCAACGAGAAAGCGGTAAATGCGGACCTTGCCCCGCTTCCCATGCTTGAGACGGCGGAGCTGGTCTGGCAGGTCCTGACGATCGCGTTTGCCGCCCTGCTCCCGGTGCTGTACCTGCTGCTCTTCCATACGGTCGGCGGCATGAAGCGGGTCGTGCGGTACGAGGACCCCTGCGAGCGCGTCTCGCTGGTCGCCCCGTCCGTGTTCCTGCTCCTGTTCGGGCTTCTGACGGTCGCGATCGCCGTCCTTCCGTGCGTCGTTCTCTTCTCCATACTCCCCTCCCTTTGGAGCATGACGGCCGAGATGGAGCTGACCCTGCTGTACGGGTTCTTTGAACTCCTTCTGGCGGTGGGCGTGTTCGTCCTGGCGGGATACCTGCTGCAGCTCCGCGTGCGGCTGAAACGCTCGTCGACCGCGGAATGAACCGCATCCCGTCCGGCGTGAGCCGGCGAATTTCGGAAAAAACGGAGCGCATCGCATGAAACAGGACAAAACCGAGCTTTTTGAAAATACGCCGGTCACGCGGGCGGTGCTCTCGCTGGTGGTCCCGACGGTCATCAGCCAGATCATCACCGTCGTCTACAACATGGCGGACACCTTCTTCATCGGTCGCCTGAACGACCCGAACCAGGTCGCGGCCGCCTCCCTCGCACTGCCGGTGTTCCTGCTGACGACGGGCATCGCCAACCTGTTCGGCATCGGGGGCGCGAGCCTGATCTCGCGCAGTCTCGGGCTTGGCGACACGGAAAAGGCGAAAAGGACCTCCGCGTTCTGCGTTTGGACGGCGGGCGCGGCGGCCTTCCTGTACGGTGTGGCGATCTTCGCCTTCCGCGGGTCGCTGCTTCCCCTTATCGGCGCCGACGAAGCGACGTATGACGGCTGCAGCAGCTACCTGTTCTGGACGCTGACCGTGGGCGCGGTGCCGACCGTGCTGAACGCGGCGCTGGCGCACCTCGTCCGCGCGGAGGGGTATTCCGGCAAGGCGAGCTTCGGCGTGGCGCTCGGCGGCGTCCTCAATATCCTGCTCGACCCGGTTTTCATCTACGGGTTTTCGCTGGAGATCACGGGCGCGGCGGTCGCCACGATGCTGTCGAACCTGATTGCGACGCTGTATTTCGTCGTCCTGCTGCTGACGAAGCGCGGACCGCGCCACCTGACGCTGAACCCCCGCTTCTATTCGCTTTCGGACGGGATCCCGAAGGAGGTCCTGCTCGTGGGACTGCCGAGCAGCATCATGAACCTGATGGCGATCTTCTCCAACGTCACGCTCAACAAACTGCTGGTCGAGGAGTCCAATGCGGCGGTCGCCGGGATCGGCATCGCGAAGAAGATCGACATGCTCGCGTTCGCCATCGCGAACGGGCTTTCGCAGGGCGTCATCCCGCTGATCGGCTATACCTACGCGTCGAAGAATTTCCGTCGTATGCGGGACGCGATCAGGACGACGCTGCTCCTGAGCCTTGCCGTCACGACCGTCGGGGCGATTTTGCTGTTCACATGCGCGAACCCGCTGGTGCGGGCGTTCATCGACGACGCGGAAACCGTGCGGTACGGCGAGAAGTTCCAGCGGATCATCTGCATCACGGGTCCGTTCACGGCGGTCACGACGGTCATCATCTCCATCTTCCAGTCGGTCGGGCAGAAGTGCAAGCCGCTGGCGCTGTCCATGCTGCGCAAGGGCGGGCTGGACGTGCCGTGCATGTTCCTGCTGAATGCGCTGGCGGGCGCGGAATCGATCGCCTGGGCGACCCCCATCGCCGACTGCGGCGCGATGCTTGCGGGATTTTTGCTGTTCATACCGCTTTGGCGGAAATTGAGCGGTCCCCCGAAGGGATGAAGCCCGATTTCCTTTGCATGAAACCAAAAAGGCGCTCCGAAAGGAGCGCCTTGTCTGTTGAAAACTGCTACAATAAAAATATTCTTTCGTATGCGGATATGAAGAATGTGCGGTCTGCAAATAGCTATTTGCAGAAACGCCGTTTTCTGAAGCGCACTCGAACGCTGTGGAAACATTCCCCGCACATAAATGATCGTCAAATCTGCGGACATGTGCCGCAGATTTGACACCTCAAGAGAAAACCGGCGATGGCGGCGTCAGAAGTGGCGCAAGCCGAGCCGGTTTTCGACGAAGAGGGGGTATTCGGGGGGGAAACGCAGAGCGAGACAACGCAAAGCGGTGGCGACGCGATTGTGGTTCCCACCCGAAAGATGTTTACTCGATCTCCAGCCGTTTCGCCTGCGGGACGGACTGCTGGCGCTTAGGCAGGGTGAGTGCCAAAACACCGTTGTCGTACTTCGCCTTGATGTGCTCGACGTCCACGCCGGACACGTCGAACTGGCGGCTGTACTTGCCGTAGGAACGCTCGACGCGGACGTACTTGCCCTGCTCGGATTTCTCCTCGTGCGCGGAGTGCCGCTCGGCGGAGACGGTCAGCGTTTCGCCGTCGAGGTCGAGGTGGATGTCCTTCTTTTCAAACCCCGGCAGGTCGGCTTCGAGCAGGTAATGGTCCCCCTCGTCGCGGATGTCGGTCTTGAATTCCGCCAGCTCGCCCGAACGGAAGAACGGCTCGCCGAAGAAGCGGCGCTCGAATTCCTCCATCTCGCGGAACGGGTTGTACGAAAGCTGATTTTCATGTGCGCGGTACGGTCTGAGTTCAAACATATAGATCCTTCTTTCTGTCAGTCGGTCGGTTGGTTTTGGTTTGGGTTTGGGTCCTTCGTTCTGTCCATCGGACTCGCCTTCCTTTCTCTTTACGACTACAGGATAGCACACATTTGTTTATAATGTGTTACGAAAAATTGCATGAAATGTAAATCTTGGCACTATATATCATAGAGTGCCAAAAAATCACGCAAAAACGTCGGCAGCCTCGTCCTCGAACCGCCAAAAAGAGGGAAGAAATCGCCTTGCGGTTCCTTCCCCCGTGCGGGAATGCGGCCGTTCAGCCGAACAGCTCGCGTTCCGGGTCGATGCGCTCGCCGTTGAGCAGCATCTCGAAGTGCAGGTGCGGGTCCTCGGCGGATTCGACGATCGCGGACGCGCCGACCACCCCGATGCGGTCACCGGCGGCCAGCTCCGCGCCGACGGCGACGGTGCCCGCCGACGGGTCGAGGTTCGCGTAGACCGTGACCAGCCCGTACCCGTGCCGGACGGTGACGGTGCGCCCGAAGAACGCGTCGTCCTGCACGGACTCGACGGTCCCGGCGTCGAAGCACTTCACCTCCGTGCCGACCGCGGCGGCGAGGTCAAGCCCGGTGTGGACGCGGTAGTCCCGCATGGTCTCCGAAAAGACCAGTGCATCGAGCGAGCAGGACTTGAGCACCCGAGCGCCCTCGACGGGGCAGACGGCGGACGGCTTGTCCGCCTCGGCGGGGGAATCGGACGAGGTGTCCTCGATGCCGCTCTGCTCGTTGATGACCGGGTGGTCCGGGACGTGCGGCAGGCTGACGTCCGGCGTCGACGGGACGCTGACGTCCGGCGTCGGCGGCAGAGTGAAGGACACGTCCGGCTGGCTGTAATCCACCTCCGGGATCGAGCGGTTGAGCGCGAAGATGCTGAAAGCGGCGACGGCCACGATCAGCAGCGCCATCGCGAGGTACAGGTAGGCGGAAAGGCGGCTGTATTTGCCTTTGGTTTCGGGTTTCGACATGGAAATTCCTCCTGTTTGTTTGGTTCCATGCCTATTTTGCGCCAAAGGAGCGCCGTCTATTCAGTCTGCTGCCGGATTTCGGCGCCGGGAAAGTAAAATTGCAGGATCTCGTCGTACATTTTTTCACGTTCCGCCAGTTTTTGCGCTCCGCGGCGGCTCAGACCGACCCCGTCGCCCTCGCCGTCGCATCGCACGGTCACCCACGTCCCGTCCGTTTCCGCGTCGAAAAAGCAGGACGGCAGTCCGAGCCGGTCCGCCGCGTCCGTCCCGTCCAGCCGCCACGTGCCGCCCAGCCCGAACGTGACCTCCGCGACCCGCCCGGACGGGTCCTTCGCGAGGAACAGCTCGTCCGCCGTCGCGTCGTCCGGTGCACCGAGCAGCTTCGGCAGGTCGTCCGCCGCGACCTTTGCGATCTTCGTCGGCGGTTCGTCCGCTTCGATCGTGTTTTCCACGCCGCGCAGGCAGGGAAAATCCGTTCCGTAGACCGCATTCGCGCTCGCCGTCTTTTTGCCGCCGCTCGCGAACGTCGTCGCCGGGACCGTCTCCCCTTCATAAACCAGCGTCTGCCCGCGTGTCTCCGCCGCCGCTTCGACCGCCGCGTCGTCGAACCGCTCCAGCGTGAGCGGTGCGCAGCAGGTCGGGTCGTCGCACGCCGCCGCGTCCCGGTGCGTCGGGCGGTGCGTCTCGCAGTACGTTGCGCTGCTTCGGACGCACACCGCGACAGCCTTGAGCGCTTCGCCGTCACACGCGTAGTCCGCCGCCGTCAGCACGCCGATCACGTAGTCCTCCAGCGGCACCTCCGCGACTTCGCCCGTCGCCGTCCGCAGCAGGTGCAGCACCTCCGCGTCGCCGCCCCCCTCGACCGGGAGCACGCGCGGCACCACCGGCAGCAGCCCTACGCACAGCACCAGCGCAAACAGGTACAGCGAAAAATTCTTCATGCCTTGTCCCTCCCTTTCGGTTTATCCTATGCGGCGGTGTGCGTGGTTTATGCGGGAAAGGTACGAGGAGTACGGTGGGGGAACTAGTTCCCCCACGCCCCCATTCCGCGAAGTCGTCGAAATCGACGACTTCGGGGTTAAAATAAAAAAATACCTTCTGCCTCGGGGGTGCGTTTGGTGCTTGCTCGGTTTTTGCGTTTGCGACCCGGTATCCGCCTGCTCCCGCGAAGCGCTCGCTGCACCCAATGGGGGAAAAAGAAAAAACCGTAGGAATTTCCTACGGTTTTTTTGAAAAATTGCGGTTATTCCAAACTGTCGTCCGACTTGGGCGGGGTGGTGGCTGGCACCGTCGCGGCGCGGATCAGGATGTACGCGTTCAGCCCGACGCTCAAAAGGGAATACACCGCCTGCGTGCCGCCCGAGCCGCCCTGTATCTGGTAGAGCAGCAGCGGCAGGTCGTATGCCGCGCAGAACAGCGCCGAGAGGTACCCCGTCACGAGGTACGCCGACGCGTTCCGGCAGCCGACGAGCAGCTTGCCCTCCTGGACGAAGAACAGCATCATGAAGATCATGCCGAGGATGCGGTAGCCGCCCCCGTTCGCGAGCGGCAGCGTCCGATTGATGATGAACGTATTGAGGATCCGCATCCCGCAGAAGAAGATCGGCGCCATCGCGAGCAGCAGGTGGAGCGAGCGCTTCCTCGGCAGGGAAGTCGAGGACGAGGCGATCAGGAAGTAGACGGCAGTCAGCGCCGCGAACACCTTGACCAGGGCGGCGATGAACAGATTTTCCGTCGGGTCGGGGGGGAGGAACAGGGAAACGGCGGTCGCCGTCAGCAGCAGGAACGCGGCGGCAGCGGCCCCGAACGTCACCGACGCAAGCCCGCTCCGCAGCACCGGCGCGACCCGGCGGCGGGGCAGGATCCCGCAGATGACCAGCAGCGCGGCGGCGCCGAGCGTCAGGAACGTGCAGAGCGTCCCGCCGGTTTCGGCGCGGAGCTCCCGGAGCCGCATGACCGTGATCAGTACGCAGCAGACCGTCAGTACGCCAAACGAGAGCAGCTTCCCGGGCAGCACCGTCGGCGCGGACGCCGAGGCATACCTGGTCGGCGGCTGTTGCCCGACCGCCGTTTGTCCGGCCGGGGACTGCAAGGTTGTTTTGGAATCCATGTTGTTCCGTACCGTCCTTTTTTCACATACCCCCATTATAACGAATCCGTGCGGGTTTGTAAACCGGGATAGCAGTTTTTTTACAATCATGTAAAAAAAGATACAAAAAGCGCTTCGCTCTTTCGAAGGGGGGCCACAATCGCGTCGCCACCGCTTCGCGTTGTCTCGCTCTGTGTTCCCCCCTCGAATACTCCCCCCTCGTCGAAAAACGTCTCGGCTTGCGCCAATGCTGACGCCGCCTTCGCCGTTTTTCTCTGGAGGTGTTCCTCCGGCGGTACATGCCCGCCTGCGGAACATTATTTTATTGTAATTTTTCCTTCCATGTAAATTGGGTGCGAGTCGGCTTGCTGCTTGCGGCAAGCCTTGGGAGCCGGCGACAACCGGGTCGCGAAGGCAAAAAACGAGGGAGCACCGAACGCTCCCTCGAGGCGGAAAGGCATGACCTTCCCGTATAAAACCCCCGAAATCGACAACGTCGATTTCGCACTGCGGGGGTGTGGGGGTAGTTACTACCCCCACCGTACCCCTCGTACTCCTCGTAAACCCCTACGCCAGCTTGCTGATCTTCGTACCGGGGAAATAGAACTGCAAAAGGTACTTATAGCTGTACCCCTGTTCGACGAGCTGCTCGGCGCCGACGGCGCTGAAGCCGACGCCGTGCCCGGTGCCGACGCCGTCGAAGGCGATGCGGTCCACGTCGGCGACCGCGTCCGCACCCGCGACGGGGCAGTCGGCGAAGGACTCGAATGCGTGCGTTTCCCCGTCCGCGCCGACGTACTGCGTAACGGCGACCTGCTCGACGGCACCCCCGGCGACGGCGACCGCCGCGTCCATGGAGTAGGAAACGGTAAAGTTTGCGCTCTTGAAGCGGAGCGCGGTGCGGATCTTCTCGCTGGTAGCGACCTCAAAGACGTTGTCGTCCCCGTCGGTCACGGACAGCAGGGTGACGTAGCCGGACCCTTCGGGGTCAGTCTCCTCGATGCGGACGCTCTCGACGCCGCCGCGGATCCCGTGGAATTTGCTCCGCGAGGACAGGAAGTCGAACAACTCGCTTTGCGTGAACTCATACCGCCAGACCTCGCTGGCGTTGTCGGCGTCCTCGGGCAGGGAGACGGACTTGAGGTAGGGGATCTCCGGCCCGCCCCACGCGGCGACCGACGAGCAGCTCGCGCCGCCGTTCCCGCCGTGGTACAGGCAGTGGATCGGCGCACCCTCGTAGGTCACGTACTCCCCGGCGGTCGAATCGACGATCGCGTCGTTCTCCGCGTCCCGCCGGAAGATCCCGCGGTAGACCTGGCAGCAGGTCGTCGCGCAGACGTCGAACCCGTTCGACGCGTGCTTCTGCCCCATCGGCACGGTGCGGATCAGCACCGAGAACGCTCGCCGCGTTTCCCGCGAAGCGGCGCTCCCGATCTCCGTCGACATGACGCACTTGACGTAGGTCTCCCGCTCGACCGCGTTGACAACCTGCAGCGCACCGCCGACGGCGCGGAACTCCAAGAACCCCGGGCAGACGTACTCCTTCCCGCCGCACCGCAGGGTCAGGTTGCCCCCGGCGCTCCGCAGAGAGAGCGCTTCGCCCGCGCCGGACGAAGCCAGCACCTCGCCGTTCGACGCCTGCACGGACACACCGCCGCCCGCCGGAACGACAAAGACCGTCCCGCCCGCAAGCGACGAACGCCCCGCGAAGCTCCGCCCGTCCCCGGACGTGCCCCCGACGGAGAACCCGCTCCCGCAGACCAGCTCCGCACGCGAAACGCCGGTCCCCAAGTCCGGCGACGCGAATGCGACGCGAATGACGTTCGCCGGCGCGGGCCGCGCGGACACGAGGTACGGCGTCATCGCCGCCGCCACCAGCGCAAGCAGGCAAACGGCGAGCAGCCGGACGAATTTCCGCTTATTTCTGGTTGTTTTGCATGGATTTGATCGCATAAGTTCCTTTCACCGTAAAAGACGCTTCCTCGCCGACGACCAGCAGGTCCACTTCGGGTCCCGCCCCGTCGCTCCGGCGGTAGAGATGGGCGTATTCCAGCGAAGCGCCGGAAAACCGCTCCGCCCCGTCGGTCAGGTCGGTCAGCCCGCTCCCCGGCTCCTCCGTCAGCGTCAGCAGTAGCACGTCGCCGCCCCGGCAGAGCACTTCCGCGTCCCCGCCCGGCGTCAGCACGTCCCCCCGCTGCAGCGTGACCTCCCGGTAGCCGTCCGACGGCGCTTCCGCGTCCGGCTTCCGCGCGTCCGCCAGCT
Source organism: uncultured Clostridia bacterium (assembly GCA_947630765.1). Classification (GTDB taxonomy): domain Bacteria; phylum Bacillota; class Clostridia; order Oscillospirales; family CAG-382; genus Coliplasma. Next base: position 19,038 of record CANRIX010000006.1, read on the forward strand.
CCGCCTTGACCCGCTCCAGCTCCCCGAGCAGCTCCTGCCGCAGGGCGTCCAACCGCTCCTCGAGGTATTCGACCGATACGAGCGTCGGCACGTCGCCGCTCTCCGCCGCGTTCGTGCACATCGGGTACGCCCCGACGCACACGGTCAGCGCCAGCACGACCGCCGTCAGCTTGCCCATTCTCATTGGTTTCCGCACCCTTTCGTAGGGATTTTTGTCGTTTCTGGACGAAATTTGAAGAAAATGTCTATTTCCTTTGTTCCATCTTATGCTATCATACTTTCTTTTCATCCGTCTGTCAAGCGTTTTGACCGCATTTCGGCGATTTGCACAAAGGAAGATCGAACGGACCCCCTTGCTTTTGTCCGCAAAATCCGATATAAAAGATAGGAATGTTTCAGGGAAAAGGGTTTATGGTACATGGAATACTTTGAGATGCTTTTACCGCTGTCGCTGATCCTATGTTTCTCGAAGCTGCTGTCGAAGCTGTGCGAGAAGCTGCATTTGCCGCAGGTGGTAGGGCTTTTGCTCGCCGGGGTGCTGCTCGGCGTGGTGCACAGTCTGACCGGGCAGGCGGTCATCAGCGACGCGGCGATCGCGGGGCTTGGCTTCCTCGCGAAGATCGGGGTGATCCTGATCATGTTCTCGGCGGGGCTGGAGACGGACGTGCGGCAGATCCGTGCGGTCGGGCTGCCGGCGGTGTTCATCACGCTCGCCGGGGTGGTTGTCCCGATGGGGCTGGGGTTCGTCGTCGCGTGGGCGTTCGCGGGGTTTGACCCGTCGGCGGTCGTGCGGAGCCTGTTTTACGGCTGCATCCTGACGGCGACGTCGGTCAGCGTGACGGTCGCGTCCCTGCGGGAGCTCGGCAAGCTCCAGGGCAAGGTCGGCTCGACCATCGTCGCGGCCGCCATTCTCGACGACATCATCGGCGTCGTCGTGCTGTCCTTCATCATCTCGCTCGGGTCGGAAAGCGGGGGCGAGAACCCGTGGATGGTCCTGCTGCGCACCCTGCTGTTCTTCCTCTTCGCGGCTGCGCTCGGGATCGTCCTGCGCTGGGTGTTCCGCCGCCTGAGCGAGCGGATGTCGCACCACCGCACCATCCCGATCATGGGGCTTGCCGCCTGCTTCTTCTTCGCCTACGCGAGCGAGCGGTGGTTCGGCGTGGCGGACATCACCGGCGCGTTCTTCGCCGGGCTTGTCCTCTCCGGCAACCGCGACGCCGCCTACATCGACCGCCGCAGCGACATCATGAGCTACATGGTCTTCGGGCCGGTCTTCTTCGCGAACATCGGCATCAACGCCGACTTCTCCGGGCTCAACCTGACCGTGCTCGCGTTCGGCGTCTGCTTCCTGCTCGCCGGGATCGTCGGAAAGGTGCTCGGCTGCGGGCTGACCGCCCGGCTCTGCGGGTACTCCACGCGGGACTCCCTGCGCGTCGGCGTCGGCATGGTCGTCCGCGCCGAGGTCGCCCTGATCTGCGCCCAGCGCGGCGTCGACAGCGGCATCATCGACGCGTCTATCCTGCCCTTTATCCTCGTCCTGATCATCGTCACCTCCTTCCTCGCCCCCGTGTTCCTCAAGCTCTCCTACGACTGGGAACGCGACGAGCGGATTCGGAGCATATAGGAGTACGAGGGGTGCGAGGAGTACGGTGGGGGTTGTGCTGTTCGCAAAAAATCTTTGATTTTTGCGAACGACCCCACTACCCCCGCAGTGCGAAATCGACGTTGTCGATTTCGGGGATATATAAAGGAAAGTTATACCTTCGTGCCTCGGGGGAGCGTTCGGCGCTCCCTCGTTTTTTGCCTTCGCGACCCGGTATTCACCAGCTCCCGCGAAGCGCTCGCTTGCACCCAATTTTCGTGCAAAAAAATACAACGCGAAGCGTTTACAATAAAATAATGTCCCGTAGGCGGACACGCGCCGCTGGCTCCAAACACGGCTGTGTTTGGAGCATAGGGACAACCTTGAGAGAAAAACGGCGAAGGCGGCGTCAGCATTGGCGCAAGCCGAGCCGTTTTTCGACCAAAGGGGGCATTGGGAGGGAAAAGGCGGAACAAGGCGGAGCGCACGAAGGGCGCGGAGTCGCCGTGGTCGCGTTTGCCCCCCAACAATTGTCGAAATTTTCCGCAAAAGGTATTGACAACGCCCGCAAACGAGGGTATAATAAGGACAGCTTTTTTGCATCTGTGCTGACAACCCGGCGAAGCGCTTCCGCCTTTGCCATCGGGTACACAGACACGGGCCCGGCGACCCAACGCCCGCCCGGGGGCAGGTAAGCATCCTGCCTGAAATACAACAAAATGTGCGCGTCAGGCAGTTCCGAACAGGGACCGTTACCGAGCGAGGGCTCGGTTTGAGCGCCGGCAACAGCAATAGTCTGTCCGTCAAAACCGGGCGGGTGACTTGTACAAAACCCTTTGCGGGGCGTTGCCGTCAGTCTGGCGTGGGTCTGCGCAGAGTTTTGCGAAAGCAAAGCGATACGCGGTCAAAGCCGCAAAGGGATGGATGCAAAATGGAAAAAAAGAACATCATCGAGCTGAAAAACATCACCGTTTCGTTCGACGGGGAGCGCATTCTCGACCGTCTCGACCTGACCATCGAGGACGGCACGTTCGTCACCCTGCTCGGGCGGTCCGGCTGCGGGAAAACCACGACTCTGCGCATCATCGCGGGTTTTCTCAGACCGGACGAGGGTGATGTCTTTTTCGGCGACGAGCGGGTCAACGACGTCCCGCCCTACCGTCGCCCGGTCAACACGATCTTCCAGCGGTACGCCCTCTTTCCGCACCTCAACGTCTTTGAAAACGTCGCGTTCGGGCTTCGCGTCCGGCACGCGCCGAAGGCGGAGGTCGCCGGCAAGGTCCGGGAGATGCTCCGCCTCGTCAACCTCGAAGGCTACGAGAAGCGCAAGATCGACAGCCTGTCCGGCGGGCAGCAGCAGCGGGTCGCGATCGCCCGTGCGCTGATCAACCGTCCGTCGGTCCTTCTGCTCGACGAGCCGCTTTCCGCCCTCGACGCGAAGCTGCGCAAGGATATGCAGGTGGAGCTCCGCCGCATCCAGCGGGAGACGGGCATCACGTTCGTATTCGTCACCCACGACCAGGAGGAAGCCCTCTCCATGTCCGACGTGGTGGTCGTCATGAACGACGGGCGCATCCAGCAGATCGGCTCCCCGGTCGACGTATACAACGAACCGAAGAACGCCTTCGTCGCGGACTTCATCGGCGAATCCAACATCATCGACGGCGTCATGAACCGCGACGCGACGGTCACCTTCGCCGGGCACACGTTCGCCTGCGTCGACGAGGGCTTCGCGCACGACGAGCCGGTCGACGTGGTCATCCGCCCCGAGGACGTCGACGTGGTCGGACCCGGCGAGGGCATGATCACCGGCGTCATCACGCAGTCCACCTTCAAGGGCGACTACTACGAGCTGATCGTCGAGGTGCGCGGCTTCAAATGGATGGTGCAGACCACCGACGCCTACGCCGAGGGGCAGACCATCGGCATCGTGCTCGACCCGGACTCCATCCACGTCATGCACAAATCCGAATACTCGGGTCTTTACGGGGATTACAGCAGCTTCTCCGACGAGATGGACGACCCGGTCCCCGACCGTGCCGCCGAAGTCGAAGAGGAGGAGTCCCTGTGACCGCCCGCCGGAACCGGCGGAGCCTCGGTACGGTTTTGCTCAATGCGCCGTACCTGCTCTGGGCGGCCCTGTTCATCCTCATTCCGCTCGTCATCGTGCTCTACTACGCCTGCACGGACGGCGACGGACAGTTCACGCTGTCCAACTTTGCCTACCTGAAGGACTACGGCTCCGTCATGCTCCGTTCCTTCTGGTACTCCCTCGCGGCGACGGCGATCTGCCTGCTCATCGCCTATCCCTACGCCTACATCGTCTGCCGCTTCCGCCCGGCGGGGCAGCGGTTCGCGAACCTGTTCATCATGCTCCCGATGTGGATCAACCTGCTGATCCGCACCTACTGCCTCATGACGCTCATGGAGGGCAACGGGCTGATCAACCAGCTCCTCGCCTTCCTCGGCTTCGGGAAGCTCCCGCTGCTCAACAACACCGGGGCGGTCATTTTCGGCATGGTGTACAACTACCTGCCGTACATGATCCTGCCCATCTACAACGTCATGTCCCGTATCGACCCCGCCCTGCTCGAAGCGGCGGAGGACCTCGGCTGCAACGCGTTTTCGCGCATCCGGCGGGTGCTTTTGCCGCTGTCGGCGCCGGGGGTCGTGTCCGGGGTCATCATGGTGTTCGTCCCGTCGGTCAGCACGTTCTACATCTCCAAAGCCATGGGCGGCTCGAACAACTTCATGATCGGCGACCTGATCGAGAGCCAGATCCATTCCCAGAACAGCAATCTGCCGGTCGCGGCCGCGCTCTCGACGGTGCTGATGGTGGTCATCCTCGTCAGCATGTTCATTCTCAACCGCTTCTCGTCGGATTCGGAAGGGGGGAGCCTGCTCGTATGAAAGCGCTTCGCGGGGGCTTCCTCGCCCTGCTGTACGCGGTGCTGTACGCGCCGCTGGTCGTCATGGTGCTGTTCTCGTTCAATTCCGCCCGCAGCACGACGGTGTTTGGCGGATTCTCCTTCCGCTGGTACGAGAACCTCTTTTCGGACTACGCCCTGCTCGCGGTGCTGAAGAACACCCTGCTGATCTCCGTGCTCGCGTCGCTGGTCGCGACGGTTCTCGGCGTGATCGCGGCCTACGGCATCTTCCGCATGAAGGCGGGCAAGCTCAAGAACGCCGTCAACACGGTCACGAACATCCCGCTGACCAACCCGGACATCATCACCGGCGTCTCGCTGATGCTGCTGTTCACCTTCTTCGGGCGGCTCATCGGCCGCACGGAGATCCTCGGCATCTGGACGCTGCTGCTCGCGCACGTCACGTTCGACCTGCCCTACGTCATCCTCAACGTCCTGCCCCGCCTGGTCCAATCCGACCACAGCCAGTACGAAGCGGCGCTGGACCTCGGCTGCACGCCGTCGAAGGCGTTCTGGAAGATCCTCTTCCCGAACATGGTCCCCGGCATCTTCACCGGCATGGTCATGGCGTTCACGCTCTCCCTCGACGACTTCATCATCAGCTACTACACCAACGGCCACTACGACATCCTCGCGACCAAGCTCTATACCGAGGTCCGCAAGCCGATCTCCCCGTCCTACTACGCGCTCTATACGCTCATCTTCCTTGTGATCCTGCTGCTGCTCGTGGCGGTCAATTTGCTGCAGCTGCGCGGGGAGAACAAGTCCACCCGGAAACGGAAAGAAAGGAGAACCCACCGATGAAAAGAACCCTCTGCGTCCTGTTGACGCTGCTCCTGCTCGCCGCCGTCTGCGTCGGCTCCGCCGCCTGCGGGCGCGAAGACGCGATGGAAGCCCTCCGCGAGGAGCTGGAAGGCAAGCTCGAAGGCGATTACGACACCGACCTCGCCGGCACGACGCTCTACGTCTACAACTGGGGCGAATATATGTCCGACGGCGAGGACGACACGCTCGACATCAACCTCGCCTTTGAAGCCGTGACCGGCATCCACGTCGAATACAGCACCTACGACAGCAACGAGGTCATGTACGCGACGCTCGCCGGCGGGGGCGTGCAGTACGACATCGTCATCCCGTCCGACTATATGGTCGCCCGTCTGATCAAGGAGGGTCGTCTGGACACGCTGGACTTCGATAAGCTGACCAACTTCCACTACATCGACGAGCGCTACCGCGACCCCGCATACGACCCGGACGGGCAGTACTCCGTCCCCTACGCGGGCGGCTACCTCGGCGTGATCTACAACAATACCCTGGTCGACCCGGCGGACGCGGACGGCACCTGGTCGCTCCTCTGGAACGAGAAGTATAAGGGGCAGATCCTCGGCATCGACAACGCCCGCGACGCGCTCGGCGTCGCCATGTACGCCCTCGGCATCGACGTCAACACGACCGACCTTGCCGAATGGGACCGTGCCGCCGAAAAGGTCCAGCAGCAGGTCCCCCTCCTGCAGGGCTGGTTCATGGACCAGATCTTCCAGAAGATGGAGGGCGAAAACGCCGCCGTCGCGACCTATTACGCCGGGGACTACCTGACCATGGTCGCGGAGATGGACGACGCGTCCGGCAACGGCGACCACCTCTCGTTCTACCTGCCGAAGGAGGGTACGAACGTCTACTTCGACGCGATGTGCATCTGCGCCGACGCGCCCAACCGTGACGCGGCGCACCTCTATATCAACTTCCTGCTCGAGCCGTATATCGCCCTCCAGAACGCCGAGTATATCCGCTACACCTGCCCGAATACCGCCGTCGTCAACAACGACGAATACACCCTCAAGGGCAACGAGTTCCTCTATCCCACCACCGAGGTCCGCTCGTCCTATTACGACCACCTCCCCGACGAGGTCGTGTCGCATTACGAGCAGCTGTGGAATAAGATCAAGTCGGGGGGCTAAAACCTTTTTCCGGGGACTTCAAAAAAGGGACTGTCGTGCGAGGCAGTCCCTTTTTGCGCACGCCCCCCAAAAATCGCAAAAATCGACAAAAAACCGCCAAAAACACTTGACAGTGGGGGGGGGGTACTATGCTATACTACATTTACGGGATATTTTGCAAAAAAGGAAGGATTTCAGTATGTACGGAAAAAAGCTCGTTTGCCTGCTGCTTGTCATTTCGCTTCTTTGCATAGGGATACTGTCCGCGTGCGGCGAAAAAACGGAACGCGAGCCGCTCGTGGCGGAGGAGATCCATTACACAGCCGACGGGTCGGTAAGTTGGCGCATCGTCTACGCCTATGACGAAGCCGGCAACAAGACGGAGGAAACCGATTACAATGCCGACGGGTCGGTTTGGTACCGCGAAACCTACACCTACGACGAAGCCGGTCGCCTGACGGAGCAAACCCATACGGAGGCGAGTATGAGCTTCGACGGCTCGGTGACCAGCCGCGTCACCTTCACCTACGACGCAAAGGGCAACCTGACGGAGCAAACCGAATACGACCCCGACGGCTCGGTGGGCAGGCGCACCGTCAACGTCTACGACGAAGCCGGGAACCAAACCGAGGAAACCAAGTACACCGCAAGCGGGGCGGTGGAGGAGCACACCGTCTGGACCTACGACGAGAACGGCAACAGGACGGGGGAGACCCGTGACGACGGCGACAGGCAGATCGGGGCGCGCATCGCCTGGACCTACGACGAAACCGGCAGACCGATGGAGCAAACCGAGTACGCCATCAGCGGGGCGGCGACGGGTCACTATACCTACACCTACGACGCAGCCGGCAACCTGACGGAATGTGGCGAGCAGTACGAGGACGGGCGACCCGGTCAGCGCAACACCTACGCCTACGACGAAGCCGGCAGACTGACGGAGGAAACCGAATACGACCCCGACGGTTCGGTGTATAAACGCACCGTCTACGAGTACGGCGAAAGGGGCAGAAAGGTGAAGGAATCCGACTACGGCGTCAACGACACCTACGACGGCTGGACGGAATACAAGTACGTCGCGGAAGCGGAAGCCGATTGACGCGGGACGCCTTGCCGGAGCCATCAAAAATTTTGCGGAAAGAAAGGAACGTGTTTCGGAATGTACGGGAAAAAGGTTATCTGTCTGCTCATGGCAATTCTTTGCATAAATATTCTATCTTCTTGCAAGAAATCGGACGGCGAAGGGTCGGAACGCGGACCGCTCGTGGCGGAGGAGCTCTATCATAAAGAAACCGACGGATCGGTGGAAGTTCGCACCGTCTGGACCTACGACGAAAACGGCGTCCCGACGGAGAAAACGGTTTACGACGACCTCGGGACGTCGGAGACCTGCGTGCTCGACGAGAAGGGCAACGAGACGTCGTCCGTCTATTACAATGCCGACGGGTCGGTTCAATGCCGCTACACCTATACAAACACCTACGACGGGAACGGCGACCTGACGGAGCAAGTCACGATGTCGGTATCCGACAAAGGCGAGACGCAGGTGAACCACGAATTCTATACCTACGCCTACGACGAAGCCGGCAGACTGACGGAATATACCGAACGCACCTTCTTTGGCGTGCATGGCGAGGAAGAAGAGCCGACGGTCTACCGCTGCACCTACGCCTACGACAGGGACGGCAAACGCACGGAACGGGTCGAATACCGTGAGGACGGTTCGGTGGACGCACGCACCTTCTACGAGTACGACGAAGCCGGAAAGCCGACGAAGGAAACCACCTACGACGGGATCGGGCTTTGGGAATCCGAAGTCACCTACGAATACGACGAAACCGGCAGACTTGCGAAGAAAACCGAGCGACAGAGCGGTCGGTTCGGCGGCTGGACGGAATACAAGTACGTCGCAGAAGCGGAAGAAACGGGATCCGATTGACCCGTTTCGCCAAACCCAACCGAAGGGCTTGACGCGGGGCACCGTGCCGGATCCACAAAAATTTTTGCGGAAAGAAAGGGAGAAATTCGCGATGTACGGGAAAAAATGGCTTTGCCTGCTCCTGGCGCTTCTTTGCATCAGTATGCTGCCTTCATGCAAAAAAACGGACGGCGACGCACCCGTGGCGGAGGAGGTCCGTTACGACTATGACGGTTCGGTGCGGTACCGCATCGTCTACGCCTACGACGAAAACGACCGCCTGACGGAGGAAACCGAATACGGCGTCGACGGGGCGGTGAGCAGGCGCACCGCCTACACCTACGACGCAAACGGCGTCCTGACGGAGACCCTCGACCACCGCGTCCCCCTTTTGGAGGGCGACGAGCCGACGGACCTCCGCACCGCGTACGCCTACGACGAAGCCGGCAACCAAACGGAGCAAACCGTGTACAACGCCGACGGCTGGCTGCTGGAACGCACCGTCAACACCTACGACGCAAACGGAAACCTGACCGAGTCGGTCAAATACGACGACACCGGGACGATGTTTGAACGCACCACCTGCGAATACGACGAAGCGGGCAGACCGGCGAAGAAGACCCTGTATTCCGAAGACGGGATCCTGCCGGACCTCTTTACCGACGTCTACACCTACGACGAATCCGGCGATCCGGCGGAGGAGACCCGGTCCTACAACGGGTCGTTGTACTACCGCCACGACTACACCTACGACGAAGCCGGCAGACTGACCGAGGAAGTCTATTATTATTACGACGAGGACGAGGACGACCTGACGTTGGGCTCTCGCACCACCTACGAATACGACGAAGCGGGCAGAAAGGTGAAGGTATCCGATTACGAAAAGTGGCTCGGACAGGAGAGCGAAACCCTCGACTACTGGACGGAATACAAGTACGCCGATTGACCCGTTCCATGTAAAAAAAGCTCTGCGCTCGCCGCAGGGCTTTTTTCGTGGAAAATCCTATTCCCGGAACACGCCGATCTTCAGCTTTTCGAGCTGTTCGTCCGTGCAGTTATGCGTGGCGAAGAACGCGACGCCGGCGGCGCCCGCCGCACGGCAGGCCTCGACCTGGCGGGTGGATTCGATGACGGGCAGGCCGTTGTACATCGGCGAAATGCCGGAAATGTTGGGCGCTTCGCCGTATTCGCGGACCATGTAGGCGACCTCGCGCCCGACGTCCTCGGCGCTGTTGAGGTACGCCATGGGATAGATCGCGTCCAGCCAGCGCTGACGCACCCAGAACCGCCAGTCCTGGCACTTGAGCCGGATGGCCTCGACCGGGTCGCCGAATACGGCGGTCGAAAGCAGGATCTTCCGCCCGACGGCGCGGTAGTCCTGCACGAGCGCGTGGACGGAACGCACGAAGTCCGTCACCTTGTCGGCGCGCCAGCGGGTGAACGTCTCCCATTCCGGGCTGTTCTCGTCGGAAATGTCGTCCAGCCGGATCCCGGTGTCCTGCAGGAAGAGCGCCTTCGTCTGCTCCTCGAAGCCCGCCGAGCGGTCAAGTCCGCGCCCGACCGGGTAGCGGATGTAGTCCAGCTGCAGCCCGTCGAAGTCGTAATTGTCCAGCAGTTCGCGGCAGAGCCCCAAAAGCAGGGAACGCACCTCCGGCAGGGCAGGGTTGAGGAAGTAGAAGGTGTCGTACGCGTCGTGCAGCAGACCGCCGTCCCGCCGACGGGCCATCCATTCCGGGTGCAGCTCCGCCATCGGGCAGCCGACGTCCGCGACGCCGAAGAAGAAGTCCTCGAACCACGCGTGGATCTCCATGCCGTGCCTGTGCCCGACGCGGATGAACGCGTCGACGACGTCGAACCCGTCCGCGTACGCCGGGCGGATCGGCAGGAAATCGTGCACGCACTTCTGCGCGTTCGCGAACCCTTCGTAGTTCACTTCGATCAACAGAACGCCGAACCCGGCGTCCCGGAACCGCGTCACGGTGCGCTCGACCTCCGCCTCGCTTTGCTCCTTCGGGCGGTGCCAGACGGCGCGGACCTCCCCCGGGACGGATTTGGCGGTCAGGTAGTACGCTTCCTCGGTTTCGGCGCGGACGCGCTCGAAGTCCCCGTCGGCTTTCGCCGCGAGCGCCGACGCGAGCCGTTCCTCCGCCGCTTTTCGGTCGAACGGACGCCCTTCGGCGACGCGCTCGGTCAGCCGCTCCTGCACTTCCGCGATCAGCGCGTCGGCGCGAAGCTCCTCCGCCTTGCGGTCGCGCTCGACGGTCAGCAGCATCGCCCCGCCGTCCACTTCCGCCCGGCACCCGACGAACAGGTTTGACGCGAGGAATTCCGCCGCCTTCCCGTGCCCCGAAAGCACGAACCCGTCGTCCGGCACCTTGCTGTCGTTCTGCCCGCAGGACACCACGCGATCCCCGCGTACGCACGCTTCCCAGCCGTATTGGTTGGTCCTTGTCGTCCCGTCGCAGTCGCCCGGACGGTAGACAACCAGTTCGTCCGCTCCGCGCGACCCGCCGATGTGCGAGATCTTGTAGGTTGCTGTCATGGTTTGCTTCTCCTGTCGTTGATTGGTGAGAAAGGGTACGGCGGGGGAACTCGTCCCCCCGCGCCCCCCGTAGCGCGCATTCGACTGCCGTCGAATGCGGGAATATGTTTATAACGCGTCGGCGCAAAGGGACTTCCCGGCTGTTCCCGCTCCGCGAAGCTGCTATCGCAGCTTATACCCTCCGACGTTCTCGTCTTGCAGCCCCTATTATATCCCAAAAATCTGAAAAAGTCAACGGGTTTTGGCGCAAACGGGCTTGACAGAAGTCGAAAAAACGGGTATAGTATACCTAATCAGACCCAAAATCGAAAGGACGACGAAAACCTGTATGCTGATGATACTTTCCGGCTGTTCGGCGGTCGGCAAAAACACGGTCATCAAGACCCTTCTGCGGGAGCATTCCGAGACGTTCTGCTCCATGCCGACCTATACCACGCGTGCGCCGCGACCGGGTGAACGGGAGGGCGACCCCTACTGCTTCCTGACCGACGAACAGTTCCGCCAAAAAATCGCCGAGGGCGAGCTTTACGAGTACGAGCAGATCCATACGAGCTACTACGGCTCCTCCCGCAAGCTGCTCGCCGAAGCGCGGAAGTCCGGCAAGGTCATCGTCAAGGATATCGACGTCAAGGGTGCGCTGAACCTCAGCCGCCTGCTCCGGGAAGATATGCGGGTGGTGACGGTGTTCCTGTACGCGGAGAAGGAGCTGCTGCGGTCCCGCCTGCGCGGTCGCGGCGACGCCGAGGCGGACATCGCGATCCGCCTGCGCCGCTACGACGAGGAAATGTCCTATATCGACGCCTACGACTACCGCATCGAAAACCTCGTCCTCGCCGATACGGTGCAAAAGATCCTCGAGATCGCGAAGCGGTGTCAGGACGGATCCGGCAGCGCCGCGATCTGATCCCGCCGTCCGTAGAGCACGGCTGTGACCCATACGGTTTTCGCTTCCTCGTCGATCAGGTAGTAAACGAGAAAATTCCGAACAGGCATTCTGCGGATCCCCTTCGTGCGCCAAGGCTCCTCCTCCGTGAGGGGGTACCTCGCGGGCATGGAATCCAGCTTTACGATCTCGCGCTGCAGGGTGTCCGCCCATTTTCGCGCGAGCGCCGGCTCCAGCAGGGTTTGGGAAAGATACCGCATCGTCTCTTCGATCTGCCCGACGGCCTGCGCGGTCAGCCGTATTGCGTACCGCGTGCTCATAGCTGTTTGCGGATCTTGGCAAAGGCCTCGTCAACCGACAGCCCTTCGCCGGAGCTCGCTTGTCGGTACCCGGTTTCCATCATCGCGTGGAACTGCTCGTCGGTCAGGCTGTCCCTTGCGGGCAGCTTCGGGACGGTGAGGGAATACGGCACGCCGCCCGTCATGATGATTTGCCGGTATAGGGTGTCGATCAGGACCGAAACGGGCAGCCCGAGCCTTTCCAGAACCGCTTCCGCCTGCTGCTTGATCTCCGGCTGAATGCGTGCGGTCACGTTTGCGCTTTTCGCGGACATTTGAAACACCTTCCTTTCTGTTCTGAGTATACCATACTGTATGGCGAATTGCAATACAATATTCGCATTTTTGCGAAAAAAATTTGCAAATGTATTCCCATAAGCGCTCTATTCTCCCCTCCAAAGACGAAACCGTAAACCGGGGCGCTCCCCCAATGAACGGAACGCAAATTTCACACACGGGTCGTTCCCCTCTATTCCCCCACCCCAAGGCGAAACCGTAAACCGGGGGCGCACATTCCGGAAGGAATGGCGCGAATTTGGGGATCGCGCCTTTCTCCAACGGGGGACGGGCGGTTCTCTTTTTCACGCGATCCTTCCCGAGTTTTTCGACCCGCTCCGGGTCGAAAAATGCGGCTCCCTGACCGAGCCGCAAGGGAAGGAGCGCCCCAAAGTGGGGGACACGGTGCGGGGTGCAGGGGAAGTCACTTCCCCTGCGCGTTCTTTTCGTCCCCCGCCCCACCCCAAGGCGAAACCGTAAACCGGGGGCGCACATTCCGGAAGGAATGACGTGAATTTGGGGGCACGCTCTTTCCCCAACGGGGGACGGGACGCGACCCTTTTTCACGCGATCCTTCCCGGTTTTTTCGACCCGCTTCGGGTCGAAAAATGCGGCTCCCTGCCTGAGCCGCAAGGGAAGGGGCGCCCCAAGTGGGGGACACGGTGCGGGGTGCAGGGGAAGTCACTTCCCCTGCACGTCCTCCTCGTCCTCCTCGTCCTCCTCGTCCCCCGACCTTCCGTCCTCGTTCTCGACATTTTTTCACCCCCACCACGCACAACTTTTCACTTTTCGTCATAAACTACCACAGAACAAAATGACGAAAGGGGATAGAACCATGTGTTCCATCTGCGGAATGTTCGGTTCCGGCGCAGCGCGGGACGCGATCGACGAGATGAACGTCCGAATGGCGCGACGCGGCCCGGACCAAACCGGCACCTACCGAAGCGGGGAGGTGACGCTGGGGCACAACCGACTGGCGGTCATCGACCCGGCGGGCGGCGCACAGCCGATGACGGCGGAATACCGAGGCCGCCGCTGCACGGTCGTGTACAACGGCGAGCTGTACAACACGCCGGAGCTGAAAACCCGGCTGGCGGCGGAGGGCGCGACCTTCCGCACGCACGCGGACACCGAGGTCGTGCTCTGGGCGTACCTGCTCTGGGGGGAGGACTGCCCGACGGAATTCAACGGGATCTTCGCGTTCGCGGTCTACGACGAGCAGGCGAAGCGGCTGTTCCTCGCACGCGACCGGCTGGGGGTCAAGCCGCTCTACTACGCGTGGGCGGGCGGGACGTTCCTGTTCGCGTCCGAGGTCAAGTCGCTGCTGGCGTACCCCGGCGTCCGCCCGACGGTCGACCGAAACGGGCTGTGGGAGCTGCTTTTCCTCGCACCCGTGACCCTGCCGGAAAGCGGGGTGTTCCGGGACGTGAAGAAACTGCTCCCCGGTCAGTGCGGCTGGCTGGACGAGGGGGACACCACGCTCCGCACGCGGACCTACTGGAAGCTGGTCCCGCACGCGTTCGCCGGGGACCGCGATACGGCGGTCGCGACCGTGCGGGAGCTGATGACCGACGCGGTGCGGCGGCAGATGGTCAGCGACGTCCCGCTCTGCACGCTGCTGTCCGGCGGACTGGATTCGTCGGTCGTCACGGCGGTCGCGGCGGATGACTGCCGCCGTCGCGGGGAGACCCTTTCGACCTACTCGTTCGAGTACGTCGGGAACCGCGAGAACTTCAAAAAATCCCTGTTCCAGCCGGAGAGCGACGACCTCTACGCCTCCTGGCTCGCCCGCGAGCTCGGCACGGACCACACCGTCCTGACCGCGTCGAGCGAGCAGGTCTACGACGCGCTCCGTCCCGCCGTCGAGGCCCGCGACCTGCCGGGGCAGGCGGACATCGACTCGTCGCTGCTCTATTTCTGTTCACAAATCAAGCACAGGCATACTGTCGCACTTTCCGGCGAGTGCGCGGACGAGATTTTCGGCGGCTACCCGTGGTTCTACCGACCGGAGATGCTCGGGCGGGACTTCTTCCCGTGGCTGCACCGCCCGCTGGCACGCGTGTCGCTGTTCGACCCGGCGGTCGTGCGCCCGGAGGAGGGACTGGCGGCGATCTCCGAGCGGTACCGGGCGTTCTTAGGCGGCGTGGAGCGGCTGCCGGAGGACGACGACGAGATGTACCGCTCCCGCGTCGCCACGCAGCTCTCGGTCTGGTTCTTCATGCAGTCCCTTCTGGAGCGCAAGGACCGCATGTCGATGTACAGCGCCCTTGAGGTACGCGTCCCGTTCGCCGACCATCGGATCATCGACTACGTCTACAACGTCCCGTGGCGGTACAAGTTCGAGAACGGGGTGGAGAAGTCCCTCCTGCGGCACGCCATGGTCGGCTGGCTCCCCGACCGCGTCCTGTTCCGCAAGAAGAGCCCGTACCCCAAGACGCACGACCCCCGCTACGAGCAGCTTACGCGTGACGGGCTGCTCGCCGTGCTGGACGACCCGAACAGCCGTCTGCACGACGTCCTGGACCGCGCCAAGCTCCGCGAAGTACTCGACGGCGGCGACTTCACCTGGTTCGGGCAGCTTATGTCCCGTCCGCAGCTCTACGCGTGGCTGCTGCAGCTGGAGCATTTCCTGCGTGCGTACAAGGTCGAACTCGTTTTGTGAGGGGTTGCGAGGGGACGGGGAGGAACGAAGGGAACGAGAGGAACGAAGGGAACGTGCAGGGGAAGTGACTTCCCCTGCACCCCGCCCCGTGTCCCCCACATGGGGCGATCCTTCCCTTGCGGCTCGGTCAGTGAGCCGCATTTTTCGCCCCGTCATGGGGCGAAAAAATCGGGAAGGATCGCGTAAAAGGGGAAACCACCCGACCCCCATTGGGGAAAAGCGACCCGTGCGTGAAAATTTGCGTTCCGTTTGATGGGGGAAACGCAGCCTGCGCCCCCAAATTACGTTTCCGCCTCGTGGGGGAGAATGGGGGTGACGAGGGGAGCATTTCGCGGATAATTTACAAATTTGCAACAGAAAACGACCTCCGGCGGGGAACACTATCTGCGAATCAGAAGTTCCCGAACCGGAGGTTTTTTATGTTTCACAAGGTAGAGATCTGCGGCATCAACACGTCCAAACTGCAGCTGCTGACCGAGGAGGAAAAGATCGACCTGCTCCGCAAGACGCGAGCCGGCGACAAAGCGGCCCGCGAAAAGCTCATCCTCGGCAACCTGCGGCTGGTCCTGAGCGTGATCCAGTCCTTCCAGAGCCGTGGCGAGAACGCCGACGACCTCTTTCAGGTCGGCTGCATCGGGCTGATCAAGGCGGTGGACAACTTCGACCTGTCCCAGGAGGTCAAATTCAGCACCTACGCCGTCCCGCTGGTCGTCGGCGAAGTGCGCCGCTACCTGCGCGACAACAGCATGCTCCGCGTCCCGCGTTCCCTCCGTGACCTCGCCTACAAGGCTATGAAGGCCAAGGAAGCGCTGAAGAACCGGCTCTCCCGCGACCCGACCGTCGACGAAGTCGCGAAAGAGCTCGGCGAATCCCCGAAAGCCGTCCGCAACGCCCTCGACGCGATCGTCGACCCCATCTCCCTCTACGACCCCGTCTATTCCGACGGCGGCGACTCCGTCTACGTCCTCGACCAGATCAGCGACGCCGCCTGCACCGACGACAGCTGGCTCGACAGCATCGCCATCGGCAACGCCATGCAAACCCTGACCCCCCGCGAGCGCCGCATCCTCACCATGCGCTTCTACAACGGCAAGACCCAGACCGAAGTCTCCCGCGAAATCGGCATTTCGCAGGCGCAGATCTCCCGCCTGGAAAAAAGTGCGCTTCAAAAGGTGAGGAAGCAGATGACATGACGCTGCGCTCTATCGGGTGGCAAACACAAATCCCGCAAAACGCCCCGTCTGCCATCGGTCAGTCAAAAATTTGTATGTAGCAAAAATACAAATAAAATAATGTTCCGTAGGCGGACATGCGCCGCTGGCTCCGAACACGACCGTGTTCGGAGCATAGGGACATCCTTAAGAGAAAAATGACGAAGGCGGCGTCAGAAGTGGCGCAAGCCGAGCCATTTTTTGACGTGCCGACAATGTCGGCACGTCCTGAAAGGGGGGTATTCGCTATTCAAAGCGGCTTGCCGCTTTGAATGAGAAAACTACAGAACAAGGAGGAGCTGCGACAAAGTCGCCAGCGACGCCGCCGTGATTGTGTTTGCCACCCGAAAATCATGTCCTCTTTGCCCGTCGAAAGGTACAGGTGAACACGGTGCCCTCCGTTTCGTTGCTTCGGACGGCGATCTTTCCGGCGTTCTCCTCGACCAGCTTCTTGGCGATCGCCAGCCCGAGCCCGTAACCGCCGACGGAGCGCGTCCGCGCGGCGTCCACGCGATAGAACCGATCGAACAGGTGCGGCAGGCTTTCGGGCGGAATGGCGGGTCCCGTGTTGCGCACGGAAAGCGAGACCTTGTCCGCGTTCGCGGAAAGGGACAGCCAGATCGTCCCGCCGTCGTCGGCGTACTTGCAGGCGTTGTCGAGCAGCGTCGAAAGCAGCTGCCGCAGCGCGTCGACGCGGGCGCGGACGAACACGTCCGGCTGCACGTCGAGCTCCAGCGTCCGACCCCGCTCGAAGCAGATGCTTTCAAACGGCAGTGCGGTCTCGTAGGCGAGCTCGCTGAGATCGAAAACGTCCTGCTCGGAGAGCGGCGGCGCTTCGGCGGTCCGCGCGAGCTGGAGCATATCGGAGATCATCGACGACATGCGTTCCGTCTCCGACGTGATGTACCCGAGCCATTTTTCCTGCTCGCCGACCGTCTCGTCCGCGTGGGCGCGCAGGACGTCCGCGCTCGCCGCGATGACCGCGACGGGGGTCTTGAGTTCGTGCGACAGGTCCGACACCAACTGCTGCTGCCGCATCGTCGATTGCTCGACCGGGCGCACCAGCACGCGGGAGGAGATCCAGCTTGCCGGGAGCAGCAGGGCGAACGCCCCGACCCCGACGGCGCACAGCGTCAACAGCAGCACCCGCTTCGCGTGCGTCTCCCCGGCGCGGTCCATGACGACCAGCTTGCGCCCGTACGGCGCGGACAGGGACAGGTAGCGCACCGACGGCTCGCGCAGGACGCCCTCAGACGTCCCGGACGCGTAGATCTGCCGGATCAGACCGTTGCAGAAGCGCTCCCGCTCCTCCTTCGGCATCGTTTCGCCCAGCCCCTCGACCTGGTAGGTCCCGTTCTGCTCGAACACATAGAGCGCGAAGGTGGAATAGGATGCTTCCTCGCCTTCCGGCGCGTCCGCGTTCTCGTAGCCCTCCCCGAGCAGATCGGTATTCACGTCGAAGAACTGGTCGAGCAGCGACAGCCTTCGTCCGGCGAACTGCTGCAGGTAGGCGGTGCTTTGGCGCTCAAGCTCCCCAGACGTTCGCAGGTAGACGAATATCAGGGCGGCGAGCAGGATCGCCGTCGCGAGCGCCATATTCAGCAGGATGAATTGCAGCCGGAGCCGGCGGATCAAGCCGGTTCCTCCTCTTCCTTCTCCTCGCAGGGATTGAGCCGGTAGCCCAGCTTACGGATGGTCTCGATGCGGACCTCCGTGCCGAGGTAGGCGAGCTTCTTGCGCAGGAAGGAGACGTACACTTCGACGTGGTTTTCCTCCGCGTCGGACAGGTAGCCCCAGATCTTGCCGAGCAGCTCGCTCTTGGAAAAGACCTGCAGCGGGTTCTGCATGAACAGCTTAAAGAGCGTGAACTCCTTGAATCCCAGCCGGATCTTGCGCTTGCCGCAGTGCAGCTCGGAGGAGGACAGGTCCAGCCGCAGGTCCCCGACGACGATCTCGTCCAGCACCATTTCCCCCTGGCGGCGGGAATTGGCGCGAATGCGGGCGAACAGCTCGCTTTCGGAGAACGGCTTGGTGATGTAGTCGTCCGCACCGCAGTCGAGCCCGCGGACCTTGTCGGAGATGCTGTCCCGCGCGGTCAGCAGAATGACGGGGGTGCGGATCTTTTTCTTGCGCAGCCGCTTGACCAGCTCGATCCCGTCCAGCTCCGGCAGCATGATGTCGAGCAGGATCAGGTCGTACAGGTCGCTTTCGGCGTAGGCAAGCCCGTCGACGCCGTTGTCGACGGTGTCGTAGGTGTAGTGGTGCTCCTTCATCAGCTCGCCGAGCGAATCCGCGAGCGCGTGGTCGTCCTCCACGATCAGAACATACATCAGAAATGCCTCCTCTTGTTTGGTTGTATGGATGGGGGATTTACGGGGGAAAAATGTCCTTTACGGTTCTTCCGGCTTCGGCTCGGACGGCTGGATGCGCAGGGTCTCGACCTCCGGCGCTTCCGCGTGCGGGCGCCCTTTTTCGCGCATCCCGAACAGGAACAGCACCGCCCCGATCGCGGCGAACAGCAGGCTGAACACCAGCAGCCGCCAGAACAGCGACGACGGCGCGTCGTACAGGTCGAGCACGCTCTGGTCGTAGGTCACCGCCGCTTTATCCACCGCCGAGCGCAGGTGGATCAGCCACATCGACGGCAGCCTGACCGCTTCCGAAATCGAAAAGCCCTGGAGCTTCGCGTAGCCGAGGAAGGAGCCGAGGTACTGCCCGGCGATGACGGAGACCGCCGTCACCACCCCGATGACCGCGTATGCACTCGCGCAGGGGCGCTTGCTGAACAGCCGGAACCCGGCGTAGACCGCCCACGCCGCGAAGAACCCGAGCAGGCAGAGCACATAGCGGATCTCGAACGAGGATTCCGCGAACAGCGGGGAAAGGAACGCGTACAGCAGCAGGTACGCCCCGACGCCGAGCAGCCCGCCGACGACCGCGCCGAGCAGCCCCTTGCCGGTGTGCTTGGGCGGAAGGTCGGCGTCCGCCGGCTTCGCGCTCTCCTCCAGCAGCTCCAGCGCACAATGCTCGCAGAGCAGGCGGTTCCGGCGGTCGGCGAACAGCTTCTTCGGCGGGCGCTTGCCGATCCGATTCCCGCACCGGCTGCAATGCGTGACCCCGTCGGCGTCCTGCTCCTGCAGGAGCGCGAGGGCGCGGTCGAGGAAGGCGAAGAACGCGTCCGCCTCGGCGGAAACCGTGCAGAACAGACCGTCCGGCTGCACGTCGCATGCGGTCAGCAACACTTCCCCGGCGGCGTTCTTGAGGGCTTCGGACAGCTCGAGCAGGCGGACCGAGTCCGCTTCCTCCCCGTCGCCGTCCTGCAGGCGGTAGCTGATGTAGAAGCTGCGGCTGTTCCCCGCGTCGTAGAGGGTGACGAGGTACCCGCCGTACACCCCGTACAGGCTGTCCTTCCCGGACTTCGCCGCTTCCGTGTATGTAAAGCCGATCCCTTCGGCGGTCGTGCGCAGGGCCTTGCTGATCATGAACGTCGCTCCTTCAACCTCTCGTTTACCTATAGTATAACATATTTCCTCCGAAATTGTTGAACAGATTGTGAATATTTTTGTCTTTTCCGCGAAATCTGTCCGCGGCGCTTGACAAAAAGGGCGGATTTTGCTAAACTGGGGCAGTATGAAATCACTTTTCCCGAAAGGAACCGTAAACCCATGACAAAACGCCAACCGAGTCTCAGCCGTCGGCTGCTTTTCCGCACCTTCACGTTCGCGCTCTCCGCGGCGCTCCTGCTCCCGCTGCTCGCGTCCTGCGGCAAAGAGGAGGAGGGGCCTGACCCCGTCCCGCTCGACGGGACCTTCCGCGTGCAGATCGGGGAACGGACGGTGGACGTCGCCCTGCGGGACGGGCCTGTCCCGTCGGACGGGAGCGCCGTCGTGTACACCCGTGCGTATGAAAAGGACGGCAGCCCCGTGCTGACCGTCGAACCGGCGGAAGGGCGGGCGATCCTCTGCGTGAACGGCGAACAGCAGGACGGCGGGATCGCCTATTCCGTGCTCGGCGTATCGGACGGGAGCGACGGGGAAGCCCTGCCGATCCCGTACAACGGCTTTGTGCTGTCCGTCCCGGCGGACGCGTTTGAAAACCCGCACGTCGGGCTGGAGGTCACGGTCACGGGCGCGGAGCTGCTCGGCGAACCCGAACGGCAGGACGTCGGGACGGTGTCCCCGCAGGTGGGGAGCTACCGTGCGGCGAAGAAGCGCCGGATCCTCTACCGCGACCCGGTCGACGGGCTGCAGGGGGAGGGCGTGTACCTGTTTACCGCCGATTATGCGTCCGACGCGTCGGAATTCCCGGCGGAATGTGCGGTCGCGGTGCTGGACGAGCTGGGGAAGCGGTGCAAGGTGGAATCCCTGAGCGATCGGACCTCCCCCGAACCGGGGAAGGATCAGCTGGTCTTTTTCGGTGCGCTCGCCCGCGCCTACGCGGAAGCGTTCCTGCCTGCCGAGACGGTGCTTTCCCTGTCCGACGCGGACAAACCGTCGTCCTACAGCGATACGGAAGCCCTGCTCGTCGGCGACACGGTCTACCGCGTCCCGGCGGAAGCGCAGGACTGTGAAAGCATCGACGGGGACGGGGTCTACCTGACCCATTCCTACGGCGACGCGCTCGGCACGCCCCCCGCGACGGTGGACCGGGTGGACGTGGTCGTGCTGAACGACACGGTCGCCTTCGTCGGCGAGCGGAACGCGAGAAGTATGCTCCCGAACGCGGGCGGCGCCGCCTTCACGTTCGCCGGGTCCTACGCGGACGCGGCGGAGGAGCTGGAGGTCGGGCAGCCGGTCGAAACCGTGTTCCTGGATACGCAGGCCCTGTCCGGTCCGTTCGTCCGCATCGGCGGGAGGTTCTTCCCGTTCGACAAGACGGACGCGGTGCGTTCCCCCGAGGGGGTCACGGTGCTGTACACCCCCGCCTTCGGCGCGTCGACCGGCGCGAACCAGTACGGCATCGAGATCGCCATTTCCGCCGACGGCGTCGTCACCGAAGTCAAGCGTGCGGCGGGCGACATGGCGATCCCGGAAAACGGGTACGTCTTAAGCATCCACAACGACAGCGAGAACTTTGCCGCCGCAACCGGGGTCAAGACCGGCGAAAAGGCGGTGGTTTCGCTCGGGCGCGGCAACTACGCCGTGTCCGCGCTGGACGTATCCGGCGTCAACCAGGTGCGCGGGGAGAACCTGCTGATCGTCTACCGCGGGCAGGCGACGACCGGCACGAACGCGTACGGGTACGAGATCCTCGTCGACAGCGAGGGCAAGATGGTCGGTGAAAGCTACCAGGGCGATTCGGCGATCCCGGACGGCGGGTACGTCCTTTCCGGGCACGGCACGTCCAGCACCGCTCTGCAGGGCTGCTACCGCTACGGCGCGGAGGTGCGGTTCGACGAGGAGGACATGCGTGTCGCCCTGTTCGCCACGCCGGAAACCGTTTTCAACGACCTCGCGTTCCGGCTCGAAGCCGCCGAGGAGACCCTGTCGACCGCCAAAACCAAGCTGCTCGACCTGGACTACGCGACCGTCGAAAAGACCCTGTCCGACCTGAACACGCTCGCCGACGAGTCCGTTTCCGCGCTCCGCGCGGGGGACTTCGAGCGTGCGCAGCAGGGCGCGGACGAGCTTGATGCGGCGATCCCCGACCTGCAGTACGCGCTGATCCCCACCCACGCGGTGGAGAACCGTGCGGTCTGGTACCGCGGGAACGAAAAGAGCGACGACGAGGTCCGCGCGACGATCGAGCGCATCGCGTCGCTCAACATCAACGCCGTCTACCTCGAAAGCTGGTACAACGGGCGGTTTACCGGCTTTTCGGAGAACCCGCTGATCCTCCACACGGTCGAAAGCGGGGACTACGACCTGCTCGACGGCTTCGTCCGCATCGGGCATGAGTACGGCATCGAGGTCCACGCGTGGGTGGAGAACTTCTTCATCGGCACGGTCGAAGCGCAGGAGCAGGCGAACATGGAGCTCGCCGAGCACTTCAAGGGGCGCTGGATGCTGGATCGGCAGGGGCGAGACACGTTCTTCTACACCGCGTCCTCGACCCATTTCATCTTCCTCAATCCGAACGACCCGGAGGTCCGCTCCTTCCTGCTGGAGTTCTACCGGGAGATCGTGAACAAGTACGACGTGGACGGCATCCACCTCGACTACATCCGCTTCTCCGACCTCAACTACGAGGAGGACGACTTCGGCTACAACCCGGACATCGTCTCCGCGTGGCAGGCGTCCGCCGGGACGGACGTGGATCCCGCGACCCTGCCGGACGGCGAGCTGAAGAACAGCTGGGTCGCCTTCCGCCAGAACATCATCAGCTCCTTCGTCGGGGAGATCAGCGCCATGCTCCGCAAGGAAGCGCCGTCCGTCTCCCTCTCCGCTGCGGTCTATCCGCGGCTGGACGTCGACAGCGTCCGCGTCCTGCAGGACTGCCGCAACTGGGTCGAAAACGGCTACCTCGACGATATGTACTCCATGTCCTACGGCGAGGACAACCGCTACGTGTCCGGCAACGCCGCCCAGTTCGCCGCCATCGCGGGGGACGCCTGCTTCTATTCGACCGGCATCTCCGGGTTCGGGCAGACGGTGCTGTCCAACTTCGCCTTGCAGATGGAGGAGGTCGTCGACGCGGGTGCGGACGGCGTCTCGATCTTCGCGCTCCCGAACGTGTTCCAGACCTACCTGAAGGCCGTCGAGCGCGGTGCGTTCCGCGTGCCGTCCGTCCAAACGACCAAATTGAGCGAAACGGTTTCCGCCCAGCTCGCTTCCGTGATCCGACGCGCCGACAGCGTCTACAAGCCCTACGCCGGGCTGACCGACGAACAGTGCGACGAGATCCGCTCCACGCTCCAGCCGATCCTCGACGCCGCCGAGGCGTTTGACCTCGCGTCCGCCACGCTCGCCGAGAAACGCGCCTACTGCGCCGAGACCATTTCGGCCGTGCGCGACGCCGAGAACGCACTCGCGCCGTTCTTTACCGACGTCACCCAGCGCCTCGCCTTCCGCGACGAGCTTTCGCAGCTCGTGCATTGGCTCACCGTCAGCGACAACCGCTTGGCGGCGCGGCAGTAAAAATAAGGAGTACGGTGGGGGACGTCGCGTCCCCCACGCCCCCCGTAGTGCGAAGTCAACTCCGTTGACTTCGGGGGTGGATTTTGAAACGCGTCAGCTGGGACTTGCACCTTCCTGCAAAAGCTGTCACCCCCAAATTCGCGAGATTGCTCTCGCAATCAGCGCCCCCAAATTTTCGTCAAACAAAAACTTCCGGCGAACAGCAGTCCGCCGGAAGAATTTTTTCGTTGTTTGGGTGCGTGCGAGCGCTCCGCGGGAGCTGGTGAATACCGGGTCGCAAACGTAAAAACCGAGAGAGAACCGAACGCGAATCCCAAGGCAAGGAGGTGTTTTTTCTATTTCCCCCGAAATCGACAGGGTCGATTTCGCATTAGGGGGGCTTGGGGGTGCTGGCACCCCCAAACGTTCCCTTCGTACTCCTTCGTTCTCCCTCACACGACCCTCGGGATCGGCAGCTTGTTGACGACGGCGGTGTAGTTCCGGCGGTAGTCGTCGTAGCGGAGTGCGCGGCGACCGGCCTGCGGCATGCGGCGCACCTCGTACAGGAACGGCCCGCCGTACCCGGCGTCCTCGAGCAGGGAGACGAGCGTGGGCCAGTCATTCAGCCCCTCGCCGGGCAAAAGGTGCCGCTCGTCGACGAAATCGTAATCCGAGACGTGCAGCGTGACGAACCTGCGCCCGAGCGCACGGATGTACGCCGGGTTGCGGTCCGGCCCGCCGAGCAGGTGGTTCGTGTCGAAGCAGAGCCGGAGCCGCTCGTCGGCTTCCAGCAGGAACGACATCTCCTCGAGCGTCGACCCGATGCAGGTCCGCGGCAGGTCCTCGACGGCGACGACCACGCCGCAGGCGGCGGCAAATTCCGCGAGCAGGGCGAGGCTTTCCTGCACGCACTTCAGCCGTTCCGCACGCTCGGACGCGGGGATCGGCTCGGCGCTCGGATGCACCACGGCGACGCGGGTTCCCGCGTCGGACGCGCGGGCGAGCAGCTCCGCGTGTGCGGAAACCGTGTTCGCGCGGACGGACGCGTCGAGCGACGACAGGTCGTTTACCTCAAACGGCAGGAACGGCAGGTGCACCGACCGCACCTCGACCCCGTACCGTTCGGAGAGCGCCTGTAATTCCTTCCACCGAATGGACGGGTAGACCTCCCACGGCAGGGACACCTCCATGACGGCAATGCCCGCGTCGGCATAGGCGGCGAACACCTCCTCGGCGACCGAGTCGGACGCGCAGGTGGAAAGCCCTAACTTCCAGTCGGACGCACGCATGGCGGTTCAGACGGTCTGCCGGTGCTTGAGCAGGCGGCGAATCCGCCCGGTGCAGTCCAGCAGGGGGGAGAGGGACTCGTCGTTGTTGAGCGTGTGGGCGATCTTCGCGATGAACTTCGACAGGTCCACCCGCACCAGCCACGGACGGTCGAGATAGGTCTCGGGAATGTAGGAGAGGTTGGTCGTGTAGAACCGGGCGAGCTTGCCCTCCTCGTAGAGCTTGTCGAACGCCTCGACCCCTTCGGTGAAGAAGGCGAAGGTCGTGACGGCATAGATCTCCTTGGCGTTGCGCTTGACCGCCTCGTTGACCACCTCGACGATGGACTGCCCGGAGGCGAGCATATCGTCGATGATCATGACCCGCTTGCCGTCGAGCGGACCGCCGATGTACTCGTGCTGCACGATCGGGTTTTTGCCGTTGACGATGCGGGTGCGGTCGCGCCGCTTGTAGAACATGCCGACGTCCAGCCCGAGGACGCTCGCGTAGTAGACGGCGCGGTCCATGGCGCCCGTGTCCGGGCTGATGATGGTCATGTTGTCCTTGAAGATGTCGTCGCCCTCCTTGGAGATGAAGGTCTTGAGGATGGAATAGGTCGGGAAGACGTTCTCGAACGACGTGCCGGGAATGGCGTTGCAGATGTTCGGGTCGTGCGCGTCGAAGGTCAGGATCGCTTCCACGCCGATGTTCTGCAGCTCCTCGAGCGCGACGGCGCAGTCCAGCGACTCGCGCCCCTTGCGGCGGTGCTGCCGGGACGCGTAGAGCAGGGGCATGATGACCGTGATGCGGCTCGCCTTGCCCCCGATGGCGGAAACCACCCGCTTGATGTCCTGAAAATGCTCGTCCGGCCCCATGCGGTTCTCATACCCGAACATCGTGTAGGTGCAATGGTAATTCCCGACGTCGGTGAGGATGTAGAGGTCCTTCCCGCGCACCGAATCGAGGATGCGCACCTTGCCCTCCCCGTTGTTGAAGCGGACCTCCTCCGTCGGGATGATGTAGCTGAGATCCTTGTCCTTCTCCCCGCGAAGCTCCTTGAGCCAATTGTCCACCTTTTGACCGAGCTCCTTACAGTTGTCCATGACGATCAGCCCAAGCCCGCCGTTGCTTCCGTTTGCCATCTTCCTGCTCCTTTGATTCGATTGAAACCGTTTGTCTACCTACATTATAAAATACCCGCTCGGTTTTGTCCATAGCCGTATTCCACAAATCCGTCCCTTTTTTTCGGGGATTTTACCAAAAAATCGCCGATACCCCGCAAACCGGCGAAAAACCGCCCGCAAAATGGACGAAAAAACTCCGTTCGTTCACAAAAAAGCAATTGACAAACCCCGAAAACTGTGTTATACTGGAAAAAAAGAGAACAAAAGTTCTGTTTTCTCGGAAAGGATGCAGAAATGGCGAAGGAAAAGGAAACCAAGGTGCCCAAAGAGGGGCAGGAAAATAGGAAAGCGGCGCTGGAGATGGCGATCGCGCAGATCGAAAAGCAAAACGGAAAAGGGTCGATCATGCGGCTGGGCGAGCGGATGGATATGGGGGTCACGGGCGTGCCGACCGGCTCGATCTCGCTGGACGTGGCGCTGGGCATCGGCGGCGTCCCGCGCGGGCGCATCGTCGAGATCTACGGCCCGGAGTCCTCGGGCAAAACCACCATCGCCCTGCACATCATCGCCGAAGTGCAGAAGCGGGGCGGGGAAGCGGCGTTCATCGACGCGGAGCACGCGCTCGACCCGGTCTACGCCAAGGCGCTCGGCGTGCAGCTGGACGACCTGCTGGTCTCCCAGCCGGACGACGGCGAGCAGGCGCTGGAGATCACGGAAGCGCTGATCCGTTCCGGCGCGATCGACGTGGTGGTCATCGACTCGGTCGCGGCGCTGGTGCCGCGCATGGAGCTGGAGGGCGACATGGGCGCGTCCCACGTCGGTCTGCAGGCGCGTCTGATGTCGCAGGCGCTTCGTATGCTCAAAGGGCCGATCTCCAAGACCAACTGCATCCTCATCTTCATCAACCAGCTTCGGCAGAAGGTCGGCGTGGTCTACGGCAACCCGGAGGTCACGACCGGCGGGCAGGCGTTGAAGTACTACGCTTCGGTGCGCATCGACGTGCGCAAGGTCGCCCAGCTCGGCACGGGGGACGAGGTCTACGGCAACCACGTCCGCTGCAAGGTGGTCAAGAATAAGGTCGCCCCGCCGTTCCGCACCGCGGAATTCGACATCATCTACGGCAAGGGCATCTCCAAGGAGAGCGAGATCATCGAGCTCGGCGTCAAGTGCGGGATCCTCGAAAAGAGCGGCGGCTGGCTGTCCTACAACGGCGAAAAGCTCGGCAACGGCAAGGACAAGGTCAGGACCGTGCTGTGCGAGGATAAGCAGCTCGCCGAGGAGCTGGAAGAGAAGATCAAGGCGTACTACCGCGGCAACCCCGAGGAGATCGGCGGGCCGGACGCGCCCGAAGCCGATCCGGACGCCGAATAAACCGCCGTGTACATCGTTGAACGGCTGAAGGTCGTCGAGGAGCGGCACGAAGCCACGGTCGTCCTGCGCCCGGAGGGCGGGGGAACGGCGGAGACCGTCCGCCTGACCGTCCCGGACTGCGAAGCCTTGGGGCTTGCGGAGGGAGCGGTCCTTTCGGAGGAATCGCGGGACGCGGTCCTCGCGTCGGCGGAGAAGCTCGCCTGCGTGCAGAAGGCGCTTTCGCTTCTGTCCTACGGCGACTATTCCTCCCGCCGGCTGACGGAGAAGCTGCGTCGGCATTTCCCGCCGGAGGTCTGCGTGCGGACGGTCGAACTGCTGAAAGCGCGCGGCTACGTCGACGACGACCGCCTCGCGGCGCGGTACGCGCAGTCCTACGCGCGTATCCGCTGCTACGGGCCGATGCGCATCCGGCAGGAGCTGTTCGGCAAGGGCTTTTCCGCCGACGTGGTCGCCCGTGCGGTCGAACCCTACGCGGAGGAGGACCACGGCGAACGCATCGCGGAGCTGCTCGAACGGAAATTCCCGTCGGCGGACTTCTCCGACCCCGTCGTCCGCCGGAAAGCGTCGGAGTTCCTGCGCCGGAGCGGCTACGGCTGGGAGGAAATTTCCTCCTATTTTCGGGAAGCGTTCTGACGCGTCCGGCATATACTGGTTTGGGAGAAAAACAATGGAAGAGAAAATCAAGGTGGGGTTCGTGTCCCTCGGCTGCCCGAAGAATCTGCTGAATACCGAGCGCATGCTTTCCCTGCTTGCAAACGACGGCTTCGAGCTGGTCGCGGAGGAAACCGAGGCGGACGTGGTGGTGATCAACACCTGCGCCTTCATCGAAAGCGCCAAGAAGGAGGCCATCGACAATATCCTCGACGTCGCCTGGCTCAAGGAGCACCACACCCTCAAGGGCATCGTCGTGACCGGCTGCCTGCCGCAGCGGTACGGCGAGGAGATCTTCAAGGAGCTTCCCGAGGTCAACTGCATCCTCGGGACCGGCTCGTTCGACCGCATCTGCGAAGCGGTCCGCGCCGCGTACGAGGGGCGGAGCTTCCGCGCCGTCGACCCGGTGGAGCGGTGCGCGCTCGGCGGGGAACGGGTCGTGACGACCCCCGCCCATTTCGCGTACCTGCAGATCGCCGAAGGGTGCGACAACTGCTGCACCTACTGCGTCATCCCGTCCCTGCGCGGGCGGTACCGCAGCCGCCCGATGGGCGAACTGCTCGAGGAAGCGAAGGAGCTCGCCTCCCTCGGCGTCCGGGAGCTCTGCCTCGTCGCGCAGGACACGACCCGCTACGGCGAGGACCTGTACGGGACGTACTGTCTCGACAGCCTGCTGACCGCCCTGTCGGAGATCGACGGCATCGAATGGCTTCGGGTGCTCTACTGCTACCCCGACCGTATCACGGACGGACTGATCGACGTTTTCGCGAACAATCCGAAGGTCGTCAAGTACATCGACCTGCCGATCCAGCACATCGACGACGAGATCCTCCGCCGCATGAACCGCCGGGACACCCGTGCGGGCATCGAGGAGGTCGTCCGCAAGCTGCGCGAACGGGTGGACGGCATCATCCTGCGCACGACGGTCATCGTCGGCTTCCCGGGCGAAACGGAGAAGCAGTTTGGCGAGCTGCGGGATTTCCTGAAGGAAACGCGGTTCGAGCGGCTCGGCGCGTTCGCCTATTCCCGCGAGGAGGGGACGCCGGCGTACGACCTGCCGGACCAGGTCCCGGAAAAGACCAAGCAGAAGCGCCTGGATATCCTCATGGCGCAGCAGGAGCGCATTCACAACGAATGCAACGAACGCTTCCTCGGGCGGACGCTCAAGGTCCTCTGCGAGGGCTACGACCAGGTCGCCGAGCGGTTCTACGGGCGTTCCTATGCCGACGCCTACGACATCGACGGCAAAATCTACTTCTCGTCCCCCCGCATCGTCCGGGAAGGGGAGTTCGTGGACGTGACCGTCGGGGAGGTGCTGGATTACGACCTGCTCGGGCGGGCGAACTGAACAATAAGGAGGGGTGTCCTTGAACACACCGAACAAACTGACCCTGTTCCGCATCTGCTGTATCCCGGTTTTCATCCTGCTCGCGGTCTACGACTTCTTCCCGTTCGACGACGGGGCGGTCGACTGGTGCAGTCGGCTGTCGGCGTTCGCGGTCTTTGTCGTCGCGTCGCTGACGGACTTCCTCGACGGCCATATCGCCCGCAAGCGCGGTCTGGTGACGGATTTCGGCAAGTTCATGGACCCGCTGGCGGATAAATTCCTCGTGCTGGGCGCACTGTTCTCGCTGTGCGTGTCGTCGTACGCGTTCGACTACGGTTCGGCGTACGCGGGCGGGTGCGTCCCGCCGGAGCTGCTGCGGCAGGCGTACTTCTGGGGCGCCGTCGTGGTGCTGTTCCGGGAGCTGGCGGTCACGTCCATGCGGCTGGTCGTCGCCAAGAGCGGCGTGGTCGTCGCGGCGAATCTGCTCGGCAAGATCAAGACGAACACGCAGATCATCTGCGTCTGTGCCCTGCTGATCGAACCGATCCTCCTGCCGTTCTGCCGGGGCTGGTTTTCGCTGGCGACGGTCGTCGTCATGTCGTTCTTCACCGTCTGGTCCGGCGTGAACTACCTGCGTTCCTATTGGAAGTATTTAGACCCCAAAAAGTAAACATATCGTCGTTTTTGCAAAAGGAAAGAGAGCATCCATGGCAACCATCCAACTGTATAACAGCCTTACGCGCACGGTCGACCCGTTCGTCACCTGCGAACCCGGCGTGGTCCGCATGTACACCTGCGGCCCGACCGTCTACCACTACGCACACATCGGCAACCTGCGCACGTACCTGATGGAGGACGTGCTGGACCGCTTCTTCCGCTGGTCGGGGTACGACGTGCGGCGCATCATGAACATCACCGACGTCGGGCA
Source organism: uncultured Clostridia bacterium (assembly GCA_947630765.1). Taxonomy (GTDB): domain Bacteria; phylum Bacillota; class Clostridia; order Oscillospirales; family CAG-382; genus Coliplasma. The sequence goes on from CANRIX010000006.1 coordinate 49,036, forward strand.
TCTGACGAGCGACGCGGACACGGGCGAGGATAAGATGCTCGCCGGCGCCCGCCGGGAGCATAAGACCGTGCTGGAGATCGCGAAATTCTATACCGACGCGTTCTTCGAGGACTGCCGCAAGCTGCGCATCCGCCGCCCCGACGTCGTCCAGCCCGCGACCGGCTGCGTCCCGGAGATGATCCGTCTGGTCGAGGGACTGCTGGAAAAGGGGTTCGCCTACGAGGCGGGCGGGAACATCTATTTCGACACGTCCAAACTGCCGAACTACCACGTTTTCCTCCGCCACCGCGAGGAAAACCTCGAGGTCGGCGTGCGCGAGGGGGTGAGCGAGGACGGCAACAAGCGCAACAAGGGGGATTTCGTGCTGTGGTTCACGAAGTCCAAATTCGAGGACCAGGAGCTCAAATGGGAAAGCCCATGGGGGCTCGGCTACCCCGGCTGGCACATCGAATGCTCCGCCATCGCCATCAAGTACGGCGGCGAGCGGCTGGACCTGCACTGCGGCGGGATCGACAACCAGTTCCCCCACCATACCAACGAGATCGCCCAAAGCGAAGCCTACCTCGGGCATCCGTGGTGCCCGCAATGGTTCCATGTGCACCATTTGACGACCGAGGGCGGGAAGATGAGCAAGTCGTCCGGGGAATTTTTGACGCTTTCCCTGCTCGAGGAGAAGGGCTATTCCGCGATGGACTACCGCTTCTTCTGTCTGCAGTCGCATTACCGCCGTTCGCTGCTGTTCAGCTATCCGAACCTCGACAACGCGAAGTCCGCCTACCGCCGTCTGGTCGAGCGCGTCGCGTCGGTCGCGGACGCGCCGGGCGAGCCGGACGGGGACGCCGTTGCCGCGTGGCGGGAGACGTTCGCGTCGGCGCTCGGCGACGATTTGAACACGTCCATGGCGCTGACGGTGCTGTATGACCTGCTGAAATCTGCGGAGACCGCCGCGACCAAGCGTGCGCTGGTCGCTTCGTTCGACGAGGTGCTCTCCCTCGGACTGCTCGACGGGGCAAACGCTTTGCGGGATGCGGACGCGCCCGCCGCCGACGGGGAGGAGGACGCACGCATCCGCGCCCTGCTCGACCGCCGTGCGGAGGCGAAAAAGGCGAAGAACTTCGCCGAAGCGGACGCGATTCGCGACCAACTCAAGGCGGAGGGCATCCAGATCATCGACACCCCGCAGGGCGCGGTATGGAAGAAGCTGTGAACGGCGTCCGGCGGTCGGCGTATACCCCCCTCCAGCTCGCCTACCTCGGCGACGCGTACTACGAGCTGCTCGCCCGGGCGTACCTGCTCGGAAACGGGGACTGCCGGCTGTCCGCCCTCAACGACGCGGTGCGGACGCTGGTGACGGCGGAGCGGCAGAGCGAGCTGCTCGAAGCGCTGCTTCCGCATCTGACGGAGGAGGAAGCCGACGTCTGCCGCGGCGGGCGAAACGCGAAAAGCGGGCACCGCGCCAAGAGCGCGTCCGCGATCGACTACCGGCGTGCGACCGGGCTGGAGAGTTTGTTCGGCTACCTTTGGCTGCACGGGCGGCAGGAACGCGCCGAAGCGCTCTTCCGGCTCTGCGCGGAATACGGACAAGCAACGGAAAGGAATGGTTCAACCGATGACTAAGCTGACCGACAAGGAACTGCAGATCTACGAATATGTGCGGGATTGCATCGAACAGAACGGATATGCCCCGGTGGTGCGCGACATCTGCGCCGCGCTCGGGATCCGTTCCACCTCGACGGTCCACGCGTACCTTCACCGGCTCGAAACCAAGGGCTACCTCAAGATGTCCGGCGGCAAGAGCCGCGCCATCCGCGTCGAAACCGAACTCGGTCCGGGCGGCGAAAAGACCCGCCGCGTGCCGATCCTCGGTCGCGTCACCGCCGGCAGCCCCATCCTCGCCGTCGAAAACTATGACGGGTATGTGGATTTCCCGATCGTCATGGCGCGGGGACGCGCGAACCTGTTCGCCCTGCGCGTCATGGGGGAAAGCATGATCGAAGCGGGCATCCTCGACGGCGACATCGTCGTGGTCGAGAGCGACCAGCGTGCCGACGACGGCGAGATCGTCGTCGCCATGATCGACAACGAGGCGACCGTCAAGCGCCTGTTCCACGACCGTGGGCGCATTCGCCTGCAGCCCGCCAATTCCGCCATGAAGCCCATTTACGCCGAGGATGTCACGGTGCTCGGTCGGGTGATTGCGAATTTCCGCTTTTACTGATAATTTCGGGTGGCAAACACGATCACTGCGACTCGGTTGTGGCTATGCCACAACCTCGCCTTGTTCCGCGTTTTCCCCCCGAATACCCCCCTTTCGTCGAAAAATGGCTCGGCTTGCGCCACTTCTGACGCCGCCTTCGCCGGTTTTCTCTTGCGGTGTCACTGCTTCGAACACGTTGTGTTCGAAGCGTGCGGCTGCATGTCCGCAGATTTGACGTCATTTCTGTGCGGGGAAGGTCCCCCGGCGCTCGGGTACGCATCAGAAAACGGCGTTTGCGCAAAAAAAGCACGTTCTACGGACACAAATGTGTCCGCAGGACGTTTTTCGCGTTGTTATACATTTTTATACGAAAATTGGGTGCGGGCGAGCGCTCCGCGGGAGCAGGCGACAATCGGGTCGCAAAGGAAAAAACCGAGGAAGCACCAAGCAAAAATCCCGAGGCGGGAAGGCGAAATCTTTTCTATGACATACCCCCCAAAGTCAACGGAGTTGACTTTGCACTGCGGGGGTTTGGGGGTTGTCACAACCCCCAACGTACTCTTCGTACCCCTCGTACCCTCTACTCGTCGCCCTTCGGCTTCCTGCGCTTCCCACCGAAGTACTCCTTCAAAAGCATAGCGAGAAAGACGCAGAACGACAGCATGGCGGCGGCGGAAACGCACACGAACGCGACGCTCGCGTGCTCCCCGGCATGCTTGTTCAGGCGCATGGCGACCGTTTGGGAAACCTCCCGCAGGACGTCCTGCGCGTCGCCGAAGCGGGCGAGTGCGGACTCGGCGAACGAGCAGCGGGGGAGCAGCTGCTCCGCCGCCCCGCCGAGCGGCAGGGACGCGTACCCGGTGAATCGGACGGGCTCGGGGAAGGTTTCGTCGATGTACGCCTGCGTGTCGGCGAGCAGGGCTTCCGTGCCGTCGGCGGCGCGCAGGAAGTAGAAATTGAGCGGTCGTTCGTTCGCCGGACTGTAGGTCATGCAGTACTCGATCTCTACCGCGTCGAAGCACAGCGCGTCCCCGACCGCCGCATCCGGCGCATAGGCGGCGAGCTCCTCCTGCACCGGGAAGAACCGCAGAAGGAACGCCGACACGAGCAGGCAGAGCGTTATGCCCAACGCGATCTTGACCTTGCGCGTTCTTTCCATAGCGACAGCACGTCCTTTCCCGTTCTTTCCCATCTATTATACCGAACCGAAGCGGATTTGTCAAGAGCGAAAAAAGGGCTTGCAATTTCGCGAAAACTGTGGTATGATGGGGCTTGCGCCGCCGGAGGACCGGGGGCGCCGAAAGGAAAAACGTATGCTTTTCTATCTCGCGCAGGCGGTGGGCGTCTGCGGCATGGCGCTCGCCGTCGCGTCGTTCCAGCAGCGGAAACGGTCGCGCATCGCGTTCCTGCAAATGCTGTCCTCGGTGGTCTGGACGGCGCATTTCGCACTGCTCGGCGCGTGGTCGGGCATGGCGATGAACGCCGTCGGGGTGCTTCGCGGCTACGTCTGCGCCCGCAAGGAAAAGGGGCGCTGGACGGGCGCAAACTGCTGGCCGTTCGTGTTCTCTGCGCTGTCGCTCGCCGCGTGCGTGCTGACGTGGCAGGACTGGCTTTCGGTTTTGCCGACGGTCGCGATGATCGTGACCAGCTTCGGGCTGTGGGCGGATTCCCCGCGCACCGTCCGTCGGGCGAACCTGCCCGGCTCGCTGCTCTGGCTGACCTATAACCTGTTTTCCGGCTCCTACCCGGGTGCGCTGACCGAATGCTGCAACACGACGTCGATCCTCGTCGCGATGGTGCGCCTCGACCGCGCAAAAGCCGCGACCAAGACTTGACAAATACGCCGAACGGGTGTATAATGAAAGAAAAACAGAAAAGAAAGGGCTTTCACCATGAAAAGAACCTTCGCATTGTTGCTGACCTTCGCGCTGCTGCTGACCGCGGCCTGCGCGTTCGCGTCCTGCGGCGAGGAGGGCGATACATCGTCCGCGACCTCGTCGTCGGCGACCTCTTCGACCGCCGGGACTTCGTCGTCCGCTTCTTCGTCGGCGGCTTCCTCGTCCGACGCGTCCTCGGCGGCTTCCTCGTCTGCGGCTTCTTCTGCCGCTTCGTCCGACGCTTCGTCCGGCGAAGGCGCAGCGCCGACCTTCCTGAACAACTTCCTGTCCTTCGGCCCGGTCGATACGAAAGTGACCGCCACGTCGGAAAATTCCGTGCGGCTGACCGGCATCGACGGAGGGCTTGCCGAAGGGGCGATCGTGCTCTATACGCCGGACTGCGAAGAAACGCCGACGGCGGACGAACTGGCGGATTTCGCCGTCGCGCTGTTCGACTTTGACCACAGCGCGTTCGGCTACGTCAAGACCGGCTTCCAGGCGGTCGGGCAAGCGACCGACCTCGAGGTCCCGGACGACGGGTTCGCCGTCGCGGCGCATAAGTCGCAGGACGTCTACGTCAAGCGGCTGGAATCCCTCGAGGAGAAAAAGACCACGGTCTTCCCGCACGGTCTGCACCTGCCCGTGCTCGACTACACGGTCAAGAAGGCGACCGCCTCGCCGACCATCGACGGAACCTTCAACGAGAGCGAATGGAGCGCCTACCGCATCGACGACGTCGACGCCGAGAACGACCTGTGGTCCTACGACCAGTTCGACAAGAACGACTACTACGCCACGGGGCGCTACTATGTGACCTATGACGACGAGTACCTCTACCTCTGCGTCGTCGTGTCCTCGCCCTACCACTATTGCCCGATCGCGAAGGATAAGGCGAACGATATGTGGCAGTACGAGTGCATTCAGGTCAAGGTCAGTGCGGAAGCGCCGGACGGGGAATACATCCTCGAGAACTTCGACCACGTTTCCAACAATAAGGCGGTCAGCGACGGCGTCCTGCACGCCTACGGCTTCGCCGCGAACGACCAGAACGAGACCTGCTTCTACGAAACCGGCAAGATCACGACCTTCCCGGGCATCGCGGGCTGCTCGCGTGACGATTCGGCGCAGCAGACGGTCTACGAGGTCGGCTTCCCGTGGTCGGAGCTCGAACTGACGCCGGAAGCCGGACTGCGGCTGGGGCTGTCCTTCTCGATCAACTCCACGAACGCGGAGGACTTCACCAACGGCGTCTTTAAGAACATCATCTACCGCTGCGGCGGCGGCGTCATCGGGCGCAACGACTGGTCGAAGATCCCGGTCATCACGCTGTCGTAAATTGCATCGTGTCTGCCCGCCGAAAAGAGGTTGGATGGAGGTAGCGGACAATGGAAACATGCAAGGAATTCTTTCGGAACCATAAAACCACGGTCATCGTGACTGTCGGTTGTGTCCTGTTGGTCGTCGCCCTGCTTCTGTGCGTGTCCTTCCTGCGCGGTTGCGAGAGCCGGGAGGGGGCGACCACCGGCGTTTCGGAGGGGTCTGCCGAGGATCCTTCCGCCGTTTCGGGCGGGACTTCCGTCGCGGGAAGCTCCGCCGATAGCGGCGAGGGCAGCGAAAGCGGCGCAAGCATCGAGAGCGGCGCAAGCGGCGTAAGCATCGAGAGCGGTTCGCCGAGCGAATCGTCCGAGCCCGGTGACGAGCAATCCGCGGGCGCTTCGAGCGAGCCTTCGCTGGAAACGAGCTCCAAGGTCCCGATGGTCAGCGAAGTTGAAGTCAGCGAACCCGAACAGCCCGCCGTTTCCGAAACGCCGATCGACCCCCCGAAACCCGTCGAACCGCCCGTGGAAAAGCAGTACAAGACCGCCTGGGGCGAGCGTCCTCATGAGTTTGAAGAACTTAAAGGGGTTGTGAATCAGGGAGAAGGTGGTAGCTTTTATGGTAGTAAATTAAAGCAACATTCTGATGGTTACGGAAATACATGGTATACTTTTGATGGTAATATTATCGGAAATAACTCTATTTTTGATAAGGGTGGGTTAAGTCTAATAGATAATTATGCTAATTATCTTGGGTATGGCTATTGGAGCAATGGGTTATATTATTGGTCTGAAGATTTGCCAATTACGCCAACCCAAAATGGAATGATTTACGCTAACGTTCCTCTAAAAGATCAGGGTGCATTTCCTTTGCCGCAAGACATGCCATACGGAGATACTTTTGAAAGTTTTTTCCATTGGTTTTTTGAAGATGGGTATGTACGTTTGATAAGTCAGTGTTCTGATTTGGATGAACTCGTTGATCTTATGAATTCAATTTTTGAAGAGGATCATCTACTATATAATCCCCATCTTGAAGCAGAACATATTGAAAGATGGTGTTTTGAAGAAATAAACATTCATGACTATAAGGATCTCCTCACTGCAATCGCTGACCCTTTTTCTTATCCATTTTCCCCTTACACGCATGAAGTAAAGTCTGCATAACAATCTTCCTCTCTGCGAATCGCAAAATTCTCGTAGGGAGGAAGCATTTCTATGGCGGCAGGGGACTGCCCCGAACCGAATTCCCCGGAAGATTTTCACGCGAAGGGAGCGACGCGTCGCGTCTTGCTTCCCCGCTTTTCACCAAGCAAAGGAGCCTTTCTATGACGGCAAAACAACTGATGGACCTGCTCGTCGGGGAAAAGAACCTCGGCAAGCCGACGGTGGACACCTGCAAGCACGGCGACGAGAATCGCGAGCTCCGCAAGGTCGGGGTCTGCCTGACCGCGACGCCGGACGTGCTGCGTGCCGCCGCCGATTGGGGCGCGGACCTGCTGATCACCCACGAATGCACCTATTACGACCATTTCGATTCCCCCCGCCCCGACCCGATCACGGCGAAAAAGCGGGAATTGGTCGCGTCCTGCCCGTTCACGCTCTGGCGGTTCCACGATTTCATCCATTCCAACGAGGGGCGGCCGGACGGCATCCACGTCGGGTTCCTCGAATCGCTCGGCGTCCCGTACCGCTACGACGGTTCCCGCTTCGCGGACCTCGCGGACGAAACCACCCCGCGGGAATTGGCGAATCGCATTTCCGAAAAGCTCGGCGTCCCGCACCCCCGTATCGCGGGCGACCCGGACCTGCCGGTGCGCCGGATCGCGCTCTACCTCGGGGCGTGCGGCAGCTCCTTCGACGCGTTCGCTTCGGACGACGCGCAGCTCGCCATCGCCGGGGAGCTCAGCGAATGGCGGGAGGTCGAACCGATCCGCGACGCCGCCCAACTCGGCGTCCCGAAGGCGCTGCTCCTGCTCGGGCACGCCGCGTCCGAGGAACCGGGCATGGCGCTGCTCGCCGACGGCTTGCGGGCGCATTTCCCGGCGCTCGACGTGCGGTTCTTCCCGTGCGGCCCCATCGTGACCTACGCGGAATGAACGGCTGGACGCTGCCCGCCGAGGTTTCGGACGCGCTGGACGCGCTGGAACGGGCGGGATTTGCCGCCTACCTCGCGGGCGGGTGCGTCCGCGACCTGCTGCGCGGCGTGCCCCCGCACGATTACGACCTGACGACCGACGCGCTGCCGGAGCAGACGCGGGCTGTCTTTTCCGACCGCCGCGTCCTGCCGACCGGGCTGAAGCACGGCACGGTGACCCTGCTTGCCGACCCCTACGCGCTGGAGATCACGACCTTCCGCACCGACGGGACCTATACCGACGGCCGCCGCCCAGACAGCGTGACCTTCACCCGCTCGATCGGGGAGGACCTGCGTCGGCGGGACTTCACGGTCAACGCGATGGCGTATTCCCCCGTGCGCGGGCTGGTCGACCCGTTCGGCGGGCGGGCGGACCTGCAAAAAAAGCTGCTGCGGTGCGTCGGTGACCCGTCCGAGCGCTTCCGCGAGGACGCGTTGCGGATCCTGCGCGGCGCACGGTTCGCGTCCTGCCTTGGGTTTTCGGTCGAACCGGCGACCGCCCGCGCGATGGAAGCGCTGACCCCCCGGCTGTCGCTCGTGTCCGCCGAACGGATCACCGCCGAACTGCTGAAGCTGCTTTGCGGAGAGGACGTCGGGCGGGTGCTGGACGAATTTCGGGAGCTGTTCGCGTTCCTTTTGCCGGAATTGCGCCCCTGCTTCGGGTTTGACCAGCAGAACCGCCACCACTGCTTCGACGTGTACACGCATATCTTTCGCGTGGTATCCGCCGTCCCCCCGGAACCGCTGCTGCGCGTCGCCGCCCTGTTCCACGACGTGGCGAAGCCCGCCTGCTTCGTCTTTCGGGACGGGCGCGGGCATTTCCCGGAGCACGCCGAACGCTCGGCGGAGATCGCGGGCGCGACCCTGCGCCGCTGGAGGACCGAAAAGCGTCTGCGCGAGGACGTCTGCACGCTCGTGCGGCTGCACGACCGCTGGCTCAAGCGCGAACCCGCTTCCGCCGCCCCGGAGCTGCTTGCGGAGGTCCCGCCGCACCTCGTCGACCCCCTGCTTTCCCTCATGGAAGCGGACGCGACCGCCAAAGCGGACCCGGATTCCGCCGTCGCGCAGGTTCGCGCCCTGCGGGACGCCGTCGCGGCGTTCTCCGCGTCGCACCCCTGCTTGACCTTGCATGACCTCGCCGTCAACGGCGACGACCTGCTTTCGCGCGGCTTCCCGCCCGGTCCCGCCGTCGGCGACGAACTGCGCTCCCTGCTCGACCGCGTCCGCGCCGGCGACCTGCCGAACCACCGCGACGCCCTGCTTCACGCGTTAAAAAACCCCAAAAAATAAATGAAAACGAGGTTTTACACATGGCTTCCTTTGTCATTTTCACGGATTCTTCCGCCGACCTGCCGGACGAGTGGGTGGCGAAATACGACCTGCAAGTGATCAACCTGCACCTGATCGTCAGCGGCAAGGAGGAGGACGCCTCGGCGCTGGACGTCCACACGTTCTACGACCGCCTGCGGAACGGGGAGGTCGCGTCGACCGCCGCCGCGGGCATGGGCGAGTACGTCGAAAAGATGGAGCCGTTCCTGCGCGACGGGAACGACCTGCTCTACATCGGCTTTTCCGAAGCGCTCAGCGCGACCTTCCGCAACGGCGAGCTGGCGCTCAAGGAGCTTTCCGAGCGCTACCCGGAGCGCAAGCTGTTTGCGGTCAGCTCGCTTTGCGCGTCGACCGGGCACGGGCTTCTGGTCCTGCTTGCCGCGATGAAGCGGGCGGAGGGGCTGTCCATCGAGCAGGTTCGGGATTACACAGTCGAGACCGTCCCGCACCTCTGCCACTGGTTCACGGTCGACGACTTGATGTTCCTCAAGCGCGGCGGGCGCATCTCCGCGTCGACGGCGCTGGTCGGCACGATGCTGGGCATCAAGCCCATCCTGCACGTCGACGACGAGGGGCGGCTCATCAACGTTTCCAAGGTGCGCGGTCGCAAAGCGTCGGTCAACGCCCTCTTCGAGAAGGTGCGCGAGACCGCGATCCGCCCGGAGACGCAGCTCATGGCGATCTGCAACGGCGACTGCCCCGAGGAGGCTTCCGCCCTCGCCGAACGGTTGAAAACCGAGCTGTCGGTCCCCGAGGTCATCATCAGCCCGACCGGCGCGGTCATCGGCGCCCATTCCGGTCCCGGCACCCTCGCCGTGTTCTTCCTCGGCGAGCGTCGGTAAACGGGCGCGAGCCTGAAAAAAGCGTCCCGACGGGGATCTTCCCGCCGGGACGTTCGTTTTTTTTGGTTTGCGGCGGGGAAGTCGTCCGGGGGACGACCCGCCGTGGTTTTTCGCGTCAAAACGGCGTGGCGTCCAGCGTTTCCGCGATGCCGTTGACCCGGTTTCGCCGTTCGTCCGGCTGCGCGGACAGCCAATCGGCGAGGCGGGCGTGGTACGGCGCTTCCGCGTCGGCGAGGAGTGCTGCGAGGGAGAGGTCGTCGAGCGTGGCGAACAGCGCGTGCAGTTCTTGCGTCGTCCAGAACGCGTCGACCAGCAGGTCGGCGAGGTCGCCGAGGGAGCGCACGGACTTGCGCACGGTTTCGGCGCGTTCCGCCGGGTTCCGCGCGAGCTCCAGCGAGCCGAGCAGTTCGCGGTAGTCCGCGTCCGCCATGCGCGCGGCGGTGTGGAAGCGTGCGCCGTGCGCGTCGCCGGTCCCGTCGGAAGCGAAGAACAGCGAGCGGAATACCGGCTCCGGGAGGGTTCCGCCGCAGAGCGTCCGCGCGACCGTCCGGGCGCAGGACAGGCCGTACTGCCGGAACGGATCGTTCGGGTCGTCCGGCAAGCCGAGCGACGCGATCAACCCCTCGCACACCTCGTCCGGCGACCGCCCCGGCGCAATCGCAAACAGGGCGTGCACGTCCGCATCGGAGAGGACGAGGGGATCCGCGCTCCCGCGCAGCATCCACGCGCCGCAGGCGGCGGTCAGCACGCAGTAGAGCAGATTGACCGCCGTGTCCTGCCCGTCCGCACCGCAGCGGAACAGGACTTCCCGCACGTCCGACGGCGGAAAGAGCGCACAGAGGCGGTTCTCGAACCACAGCTTTTCCGCGTAGGCACGCGGATAGAACGGTCCGATTTCCGACCGCACTGGGGCGAAAAGCGGGTAGGACGGCAGGAATTTTCCGTCGTCGGCGGCGAATTCGAGGTCGTAGGCGTGGAAAAACGCGGGCAGATCCCGTTCGAGGACCTGGCGGTAGGCGATGCAGTCGGTTTCGACCTGCGTTTCCTGCGCGAGCCGGACGAGCTCCCGCGTCTCGCGCACCGCCCGTGCCGCTTCCGCCCGCCCCTTGCGATACTGCTCCCGCAGCGGGAGACGACGCAGGGCGAGAGCCGCTTCGTCCGCGTCGGGGCAGGTCTGCAGCCCCAATCCGACGAGGTAGACGACCGAGCGCAGGATCTCCTGCGCGTCCTCCTCCGGCACGGCGCAGGTCTCCCCGTCGGTCTTGCGCTGGATCAGCGAAGCGACCTGCTCCAGGCAGCCGACCTGCACGGCTTCCGCGTCCGCCCCGTCGAGCAGACCGGCGGAAACCCCCTCGGCGAGCAGGGTCTGCAGATAGTCCTCCCGGCGAAGCCTGCCTTCGTCGATGCGCAGGTGCTTCCTTATCTCCTTCTCCGGCATATGCGATAGCTTCCCCCCCAATTCGTGTCGCCGTAGAGCTCGTCCTGCAGGTCGAGCGCGTCCGGGCGCTTGCCCTTGCGCATGGTGTCGATGAACCATTGCAGGGCGGTCCCGCCGAGCAGCTCGAGCGACCCCTGGCAGGGCTCGTCGTACCATTCCCGCAGGAATGCGATCAGTTCGTCGTCCGAATACTTCCCGAAGCTGACCCGACGGTAGGCGTAGTACACCTCGGCGATCTGGTTGATGGTCTCCGCGTAGGTCTGCGGGGCGAGGTAGGGCGAATCCCGGAATGCCCGCAGCAGCTTGCTCAGCACGCCGCCGCCGATCTCGACCAACCCGTTATCCCGCAGGGCGCGGGAGCGCGTCTCGACCAGATCGACCGCCTGCTCCTTCGTCAGGGTCAGCCCGTAGGCGAAGGTATCGTCGTTGCACCGCAGCACGTCCCGCACGGCGGACTCGGTCAGGAATTGCGGGCTGAACAGCTCCAGACCGCCCTTCATCGGCACGCACCTTCCTCCAGATACCGCACGGCGCAGTGCGCGAGGATGGCGGCGCCGGCGGGGAGCGCGTCCTCGTTGAAGCGGACGTGCGGGTTGTGCGCGGAGTAGTCCCCGCGTTCGTCGGCAAAGCCCGCCGACAGGTAGAGCATGGTCGCCGGGACGCGCTCGGCGATGTTCGCGAAGTCCTCCGACGCGTTCGCCCGCATCCCCGGGATGGCACGCAGGTTCGGGACGCCGGCGCCGGGCAGGTAGGAGACCATCCGCTCGGTCCATTCCGCGTCGCAGACCAGCGGCGGGACCTGCGAGAGCCATTCGAGGGTCTCTTCGGTTCGGTTCACCCGCGAAACGCCCTGCGCGACTTCGGCGATGCGGCGAACCAGCAGGTTCCGCGCGTCCGGGTCGTTCGTGCGCAGCGTACCCTCCAGCACCGCGACGTCCGGGATGATGTTCGGCGCGTCCCCGGCGGAAAAGCGTCCGACGGTCAGCACGCAGGTCTTTTCCGGGTTCGCTTCGCGTGCGATCAGCCCTTCGAGCGCCGTGTAGACCTGCACGGCGGCGTGGATCGGGTCGACGGAGAGATTCGGATACGCCCCGTGTCCGCCCTTGCCGCGCAGGGTGACGCGGAACCCGTCCACCGACGACATCATCACGCCGCCGGCGTTGTACAGCACGGTACCGAGCGGCAGCTTCCCCGGCGCGACGTGCAGGGCGAACGCACCGTCCACGCCGTCCAGCACGCCGTGCGACAGCATATCCCGGCTGCCCTCGAACGTCTCCTCCGCCGGCTGGAACATCAGCCGCACCCGACCGTTCAGCGACGGTTCGCACGCCTTGAGCAGCCGCGCGGCGGTCAGCAGCATGGCGGCGTGCAGGTCGTGTCCGCAGGCGTGCGCCTGCTTCCCGGTCGGGCAGGCGAATGCTTCGCCGCTCTCCTCCGGCATCGGCAGGGCATCCATATCCGCCCGCAGCAGCAGGGTCCTCCCGCCGTCCCTGCCGAGCTCCGCGGTCACGCCGTGTCCGCAGGGGACGGGGGAAAGCCCGTATTCCGCGAGTTTTCGCGTGATGTACGCGCACGAGCGGGGCATGTCCAGCCCGACTTCGGCGTTTTGGTGCAGGTAGCGGCGGTTTTCCCGCGTTTCCGCCTGCCATTCCAGCGCCTGACGATAGAACTCCATGGGGGTTCCTCCTTTTTTGCAATACTTCCCCATTATTTAGGGTGAAAAATAGTTTACCATATCCCGCAGGGTTTGTCAATAGCCGAAACCGAACTTTTTGCGGAAATTTGCAGCTTTTTGCGCAGGGCGTTTTCGCGAAACCCCTTGCAATTTCCCGCCGCCTGTGCTACAATGAAAAAAAAGCGAAAAAGGAGATACAAACCCCATGGAACAACTTGCCGCACTTCCGCCGATGGGCTGGAATGCCTGGAACTACTTCGGATACAGCGACGTGAACGAAAAGGTCATTTACGAGACCGCCGACGCGATGATCGCGCAGGGCTTCCGCGACGCGGGCTACAACTACGTCTGCGTCGACGACACCTGGATGGTCCGCGGACGCGACGAAAACGGCGACCTGCGCGTCAACGAGGAGCGATTCCCGTCCGGCATGAAGGCGCTCGGCGACTACCTGCACGAGCGCGGTCTGCGCTTCGGCATGTACGCCGGGGCGGGGGTGCTGACCTACGCGAACATGGAGGGCAGTTACGGTCACGAGCGGCGGGACGCGCAGCTGTTCGCTTCGTGGGGGGTGGATCTGCTCAAGTACGATTTCGGCTACGTCGCCCCCGGCTGCGATATCCGCAACCTGTTCTGCCGGATGGGGCAGGCGCTCCGCGAAACCGGGCGGAACATCCTCTTTTCCGCCTGCTACGGCAAGGGGGACGTCACGGCCTGGATGCGGGCGGTCGGCTGCCGGATGTGGCGGCTGTGCGGCGATTTGGCGGACAGCTGGGAGTCCATTATGCGGGTCGCGAAGGTCGGCATGTCGGTCGGCTCGGTCGCGGGACCCTGCGGCTGGAACGATCTGGACATGATGGTCGTCGGGCTGAACGGACAGGGCTACGTCGGGAAAATCGGCGGCGGCTGCACCCGCGACGAGTACCAGACGCATTTCGCGCTCTGGTGTATGCTCGCGTCCCCGCTCCTGATGGGGCACGACGTCCGAAACACGACGCCCGAAACGGCGGAGATCCTGCTCAACCGCGAGCTCATCGCGATCAACCAGGATCCGCTCGGCGTGCAGGCGTCCTGCCTGCCGACCTGCAGCAACAACGACCTGATCCTCGCAAAGCCCCTCGCGAACGGCGACATCGCCTTCTGCATGGTCAACGATACCGACTACAATAAGAAGATGATCCTCTCCTGGCAGCCCTGCGGCTGGGAGGTGAACGACCGCGTCAAGCTGCGGGACGTCCTTAAGCACGAGGACCTCGGCGAATTCACCTGCGGCACCTACGCGCAGGTCCCGCCGCACTGCTCGGTCGTCTATCGGGCGACCCGCCTGTGACGAAAACTAAGTTTTTTCTGAAAAAATTGCCGTTTTCCCTTGCAAACGCTCGGGAAATATGGTAAAATACGGTTGCATTGCGTCGGAAGGACGTCCTGCCCGTGCGGGGCGTATCATTGGAAAGGAGTCGTCGGAGGATCATGGTTCGGAAAGCGTTGGCGTTGCTTTTGGTTTTCGCGTTTGCCGCCTGCCTGCTCGCTTCCTGCGGGGGGGAGGAAGGAACGGCGTCGTCGTCCCTGTCGTCCTCGTCCGAAGGGACGCAGAGCGTTTCGTCCGTCGATTCGTCGTCGGAGATCACTGGGATCGAACTGCCGAGCGAAAGCTCGTCCGAGCCCGTCAGCGTTCCGCCGGTGGAATCCTCGGAAGAGACGTCCGAAGTCGTTTCCTACCCCGACCCGGTCTTCCCGGGCGGGGAGCTCGAGACCCCGGTCAACCCGGAGGACGACGCAAAGGTGCAAATCTATTCGCTTGCGCAGACGGAAACCGATGCCCTGCTGACCTATGGCGACATCGACCCGGAGGACCCGGAAACGGCGGAAGCCCTGCAAACGATCCGGGACCTGCTCGACGGCTACAGCAAACGCGTTTCCTTCTGCGCCTACGCGCTCGACGGCAGCCGTGCCATCACCTATAACTGCGAGGAAAAGTACTTCTCCGCCTGCACGGTCAAGGCGGGCTTCCTGCTCTACTGCTGCCTCGCGATCGAGCAGGGGCTCGCGTCGAAGGACGAAGTGATGTACTACCAGGAAAAGTATTACCACAAGGGCTCCGGCAAGATCAAGGATTCCCCCTACGGCACGCCGTACACCCTCGAATACCTGATCAAGGAGTGCCTGCGCATCAGCGACAACGTCGCCTACGAGATGCTCTCGGCGTATTTCGGGCATACCGGCTACAACGAGATGATCGACACGTTAGGGCTGGATCGCTTGCGCCTGGGCAGCTCGATCTGGAGCTACAACATGACCGCACGCGACCTCGCGATCATCTGGCGGGAGCTGTACTTCTATTTCCAAACGGACACGGACATGGCGAAGCTCTACTACAATTCCTGCACGAACACCCCGTTCAACTACGCGACCGTCTACCTGAAAGAGCGCTATTCCCACAAATCCGGCGACAATTTCGGGAAGAACGCGGTGTACAACGACGGCGCGATCGTCTGGGCGGACCGCCCGTACGTCATCGCGATCCTCAACGCGTCCGAGGGCGAGCCGGCGGACGAGGCGCTGGTCGGCAATATTGTCAAATGTATCAATGATTCTATCATGAAGTAAGGTTACGAAAGGAAAATGAACATGGCACTCCTGAAAACCGTCCGCAGGGACAACCTGCGGTTTGAGATCTACGACACCCGTGCCGAAGGCGGGCGGAAGGCCGCGTCCGACGGCGCGGCGTGCATCCGCGCCCTGCTGGAAAAGCAGCCGTGGGTCAACATCATCTTCGCCGCAGCCCCGTCCCAGAACGACACGCTCGCCGCCCTCGTCGGCGAACCGGGCGTCGATTGGAAGCGGGTCCGTGCGTTCCACATGGACGAGTACGTCGGGTTCGGGCGGGAACACCCGCAGAGCTTTGGGCGGTACCTGTTCGAGCACGTCTTCGGGAAGCTGCCGTTCGGCGAGGTGCATTACCTCAACGGTGCGGCGGAAAACCCGGAAGCGGAATGCGAACGGTATTCGGACCTTTTGCGGACCTACCCGACCGACATCGTGTTCCTCGGCATCGGCGAAAACGCCCACATCGCGTTCAACGACCCGTGGGTGGCCGACCTGAACGACCCAAAACTGGTCAAGCTGGTCCCGCTCGACGAGGTCTGCCGGGAGCAGCAGGTCCACGACGGCTGCTTCGCGACGCTCGACGACGTGCCGACACACGCGTTCACGCTGACGGTCCCGGCGCTTGTCGGGGCGGGGCACCTGTTCTGCACGGTCCCGTGCGCGACCAAGGCGGAAGCGGTCGTCCGCACGGCGAACTGGCCGGTCGGCGCGGAAGCTCCGGCGACGGCGATGCGCCTGCACCCGGACGCGACCATGTACTGCGACGCGGAAAGCGGCGCGGGGCTGCTCTGAGCCGCATGGAATTCACGGTGGACGAAGCGCACGACGGCGTGCTGCTGCGCTCCTACCTCAAGGGGACCTGCGGGGTCTCCTCGCGGCTGCTGACCCAGCTCAAGAAGCGCGAAAACGGCATTTCGGTCAACGGCGTGCACGCGACGGTGCGGTATCGGCTGGCGGCGGGCGACGTGGTCTCGCTTTCGCTCGCCGACGAACGGGCGCAGGACGCGTTCCTGCCGACCCCCTTGCCGGTGCGGATCCTCTACGAGGACGAAGCGCTGCTGGTCGTGGACAAGCCTGCCGGGATGCCGACCCACCCGTCCGCCGGTCACGACGGCGACACGCTCGCCAACGCGCTGGCGGACTTCTTCGCGAAGCGGGGGGAGCCGTTCGTCTTTCGCCCGGTCAGCCGGCTGGACCGGGACACGAGCGGCGTGCTGACCCTCGCAAAGACCCGCTACGCGGCGGGGAAGCTCTGCGAGCAAATGCAGGCGCACCGCATCCGCAAGACCTACTTCGCCCTGACCGACGGACGACCCCCGGCGGCAGAGGGACGCGTCCGCACCGGCACGCGCCGTCGGGAAGAATTCTTCGTCCTGCGAGAGGTCTGCCCGGAGGACGCGCCGGGCGCGCTGCTGACCGTGACCGACTACCGCGTCGCGGAAACGCTCGGGAACGGCGTGGCGCTGCTCGAACTGCACCCGCTGACCGGGCGGACGCATCAGATCCGCGTCCAGCTCGCGCACCTCGGCTGCCCGATCCTCGGCGACGGGCTGTACGGCTCGCCGTCCCCGTACCTCGCGCGGCAGGCGCTGCACGCGTCGTCGGTGGAGCTGGTCCACCCGCTGACCGGGGAGGCGCTGCGGCTGATCTCCCCGTTTCCGCCGGATTTCGCGGAGGCGCTGCGGGTCTTGCGGGAGCAGGCGCTTTGAACCAAACGGAAGGGGAGGGATTCGCATCAAACGGAAGGATCGCGAGGACGCGGAAACGCCCGACGCGCGGGAACCGACCGGGCAAAAGAAATCGGTTTGGAAGCGGGTCCTGCAGTTTCTTTTTAACCCGCACCTGTTGATTTGCGTCGGAATCGCGTGGTTTTTGACGAACGGCTGGTGCTACCTGTTCGTCCTCTTCGGCACCTGGTTCCACATCTCGTGGATGCTGGCGGTCGGGAGCGCGTGGGCGGCGCTGCTCTGGCTGCCGTTCACGCCGGAAAAGCTGCTGACGCTGGCGATTGCGGTGTTCCTGCTGCGGCTGCTGTTCCCGAAGGACCAAAAGACCCTGCGGGTGCTTCGCAAGGAGGAGGACGCCCTGCGGCGCAAGCTGCATGGCTGGCTGGCGCGCCGCCGACGGAAAAAGCAGGTCAAGCGGCTCCGCAAAGCGCTTTCCTTGCGCCGGGAGGCCGGCAAACCGCTTTCCCCGCCGCGGGAGGGCAAAAAAACCGAAAAAAGCCTATCCAAAGGGGCGTGACCCCTCCGGGACAGGCTTTTCGTATGCCTTTTCGACGTTTTTTTTCAGACGTTCAGCGACGTGATCAGCAGGGCGAGCAGGACGATGAGCTGGTACGCGACGATGATTAACTGCGTCCGCCCGGTCGGCTTCGGGATGCGGACGCGCAGGATGAACCCGACCGCGATCAGCAGCAGCACCAGCCGGAACAGCCAGTACACCGGCCGCCCGACCAGCAGGTGGACGATGACCAGGATCGGGAACACGAGGACCGTGAACGGGATCGGCACGCCGGTGAATTTGTTGCTCTTGAGGTTGGGCGAATCCAGCGCCACCTCCATGTTGAAGTTGGCGAGCCGCGTCGCGCCGCAGAACGCGAACAGCAGGAAGATGAGGATGTCGAGCGTCCCGTTGTAGCCCATCCAGTACGCCATGAAGCAGGGCACGACGCCGAAGCTGACGACGTCGCACAGGCTGTCGAGCTGCACGCCGTAGTAGCGCACGCGCTTCCCGGCGGACGGGTTGGCGCGGGCGATGCGGCCGTCCATCATGTCGCAAAGCCCTGCGCTCGAGAACGCGACCATCGCGAGCGTATAATGCCCCTGCTCGATGAGGAAGCAGGAAAGCAGGGCGCAGAGCAGCCCGAGGATCGTCACGAAGTTCGCAAGGTTGTAGTAGCCGATGACGAATCTGTTTTTCATGGGGTTTACCATTCCTTTCTATGGGCTTTGGGAGTTTTGTGCGGTTCCGACGACTTGTCGGAATAGAAGTCAGAATGACTTCTAAGTCACAAAACCTCCGTCTGAAAAACGAACCGTTTTTCAGACTTCAAACCTCCTAAGTTTCGCGTTGGAAGCGTTTCTTCGGCGGGAGCGCTTTGCAGATGCGGTAGAGCTTGCAGTAGCTTTCCTGCCGTTCGCGGGCGATCTCGCCGTCCGAAACGGCCTGCAGGATCCGGCAGCCGTCCTCGCACAGGTGCGTGCAGTGGGAATACCGGCAACGCCCGAGATAGGGGCGGAATTCCGGGAACAGGTCCGGCAGCTCCTCCGGCAGAAGGCGGGCGCACCGCTCCGGGTCGAGCATGGTGAAGCCCGGCGTGTCCGCGAGGTAGGTGCCGCCGCCGAGCGGGTGCAGGGAAGTGGTGCGGGTGGTGTTTTTTCCCCGCCGCAGCTTGGCGGAAAGCTCGCCGGTCTCGGCGTTCAGCCCCGGAAAGAGGCGGTTGAGCAGGGTGGATTTCCCGACCCCGGACGCCCCGCAGAAAACCGACGTTTTTCCCCGCAAATGGTCAAAAAGCGCGTCGGCGCCGACCTTTCCGCGTTCGGAGATCCGAAAGACGGGGTATGGCGTTTTGCGGTAGACGGCTTCGAGTTCCTCCGCACCCCCGAGCTCGCATTTGGTCAGCGCGAGGACCGGCCGGATGTTCTGCTTTTCCGCGAGCACGGTCAGCTCGTCGAGCACGAACGGCGACGGCGCGGGCGACGCGACCGCGACGACCAGCACCAGCAGGTCGACGTTCGCGACCGGCGGACGCACAAGGCAGTTGACGCGTTCGTGCAGCTCCCGGATGAACCCGGTGCCGTCCCCGTGGGATTCGACGGAGACCCGGTCGCCCGCGAGCAGCTTGTACCCGTCCTTGCGGATGCCGGACCCCGCCCGACAGCGCAGGACGCCCTCCGCGGTTTTCACGAGGTACAATCCGTTCTGCCCGCGCAGCACCAGCCCGCGGGACAGCTCCTCACCAGAGCTTGGCATAGTTCACGGCGTACAGCGTCACCGGCTCCGCCGCGTCGTCGTCGAGGGGGACCAACGTCCCCGCTTCGACGCTTTGGGCGACCATTTTCGTGTCCTCGGTGATTTGCGGGTTGGTTTCCGGGCGGATGTTGTACGTTTGCATGAAATCTATGAGGGTGTCCGGGTTGCTCGGCAGGTAGATGCCCTGTGGGACGTTCCCGTATACCGTCGCGGTGTACGCGATGCCCAGCGCGTCCAGCTTCGCCTGCGCTTCCGGCAGGCTCATCGGCGAAAGGCTCGGCATTCTCGCGGCGGGGCGGCTGACGGTCAGCGTGATCTCCGCGC
This sequence comes from uncultured Clostridia bacterium, assembly GCA_947630765.1. Lineage (GTDB taxonomy): Bacteria > Bacillota > Clostridia > Oscillospirales > CAG-382 > Coliplasma. The sequence goes on from CANRIX010000006.1 coordinate 68,753, forward strand.
GGGCGGGCAGCGTGGCGCCGGCCTTTTCGGACATGGCGATGACCGTGTAATCCCCGCCTTCGGTCAGGACGTACTCGATTTTGGCCGTGTACAACGCGTACTCGCACCACTTGATCGCGTCCTCCATGGACACGCCGACGCAGTCCGGCAGCGCGTCCCCGGTGGTCGAGGTCGTCCGCATACACAGGTAGACGACGACCCTGTCGCCGTACTGATATTCCTCCCCGGCGGCCGGTACCGTCCGCGTGACCTGGTCGTCAAACAGGACGTTGAGGCTCGGGTCCGTCTCGTAATCGAACTGGATCAGACTCACGTCCACGCCGCCCCGCTGCAGCAGCAGCTGCGCTTCGCCCTTCGTGTATCCGACGAGGTCCGGCATGGTCGCCAGGGACTCCAGCCGGTTGACGACGACGGACTTGAAGTGAAAGACCGCGTCGCCGTGCGTCGTATCCGCTTTCCCGGACTGCTCCGGGGGCGGGTCCGTCGAGAGGATGACGCCGTCCTCCTTTTCCGGGTTGCTCGTATAGGTGACCTCGTCGATGACGAACTTCTGCCCGTAGTTGCCGTTCTGCAGGCTCGCCCGCAGCTCCTCGGTGTACGGCTTGCCGATGATGCTCGGGAAGGTCGCCGTGACGCTCTGCACCTCGGGGGAGAAGATGTCCTTGAAGAAGGCGGTCCCGAGCAGGATGCCGACGACCAGCGCGACGACCATGAACGGGATAAAGATCCCTAAAATGACCGGGAACAGGGTCCCGCTGTGGGCGGAGCGCTTCTTTTTCTTCTTTTTCTTCTGTGCGGTCTTTTGGTCCGCCTGCTCCTGCCGTTTCGCCTGCTTCTGCTGCTCCCGCTCCCGCTCGGTGATGGTCTTTTTGCCGAGCGATTGGGCGATCTCCTCCTCGTTGTAGGGGGTGATCTCCGCCGTGTCGATCATGTCGATGGAGATGACGTTCGTATCCCCGATGGACGACGTGCCTTCGCCGGAGAGGGAGAAGATGGCGTCCGGGTTGCGCAGCACCCATTCGATCGCCTTGGACATGGAATGGGCGGAGCGGAATCGCTCGGTCGGGTCCTTCATCATCGCCTTGAGAATGATTTGCGACACCCCGACCGGGATGGAAAGCACCAGGTCGCGCGGATTCGGCGGTTCGTCGTTGACCTGCATGGCGGCGACGGCCATCGGGCTGTCCGCTTTGAACGGGAGCGTCCCCGTGACCGCCTCATACAGCAGGATCCCGACCGAATAGATGTCCGAATAGGCGTCCGTTTCCCGTCCGCTCGCCTGCTCCGGGGCGATGTAGTAGACGGTGCCGACCGCCTTGCCCGCCCCCGCGCCGGCGGACGTCGGGATCTTCGCGATGCCGAAGTCCATGACCTTGATCTCGCCGTTCTTCTGCAGAATGATGTTCTGCGGCTTGATGTCCCGGTGGATGACCCCCTTGCTGTGGGCGTGCTCGAGCGCACGCAGGATCTGCAGGACGTAGATGCACGCCTCGTTCCACGGCAGGGCGCCCTTGTTGTCGAGGTATTCGCGCAGGGTGATCCCGTCGATGTACTCCATGACGATGTACTTGATGTCCGGGTAGATCGCCACGTCGTAGATGCTGACGATGTTCTTGTGGGAGAGCATCGCGACCGCCTTGGACTCGTCGATGAAACGGTGCTCGGCCTGTTCGTTGCCGTTGTACTCGTCGTTGAGGATCTTGATGGCGACGATGCGGTTCATGACCAGGTCCTGTGCCCGCAGGACGCACGCCATGCCGCCCACGCCGACGAGCTCGAGGATCTTGTAACGCTTATCCAGCACCTTGCCGATATAGTTGGTGTAATCGTTCATAGGTTCCTTTCCAGCCTTTCCGTTCAGTCTTCGAGCAGGATGGCGGTGATGTTGTCCAGTCCGCCGTGCCGGTTTGCCCGCCGGATCAGTTCGTTGACCCGTCCGCGCGGACCGGGCGGTCCCTTCCAGCTTCGTTTGCACCCGCTGCCGTCGACCACCGACGCGAGCTCCTCCGGCGGAAGCATGTTGTACAGCCCGTCCGAGCAGAGCAGCGCCCGTTCAAACGGTGGGACGCGGTAGAAGTCGGTTTCGACCTCCTCGCCCTCGCCGAGCGCCCGCAGAATGATGTTGCGCTTCGGGTGCCCCGGCGCTTCCTCCGGGGTGATGACCCCGCGGTCGACCAGATACTGCACGTAGGAATTGTCCCGCGTGACCGCGCGAAGCCCGCCCTTGTCCTGCACATACAGCCGGCTGTCGCCGACGTTGACCGCGAAATCCCCGCAGCCGCACCGAAGGAACGCGACCAGCGTCGTACCCATGCCCTCCAGGTCCGGGTCCTCCGCCGCACGGCGGTAGACCTCGGCGTTCGCGTCGTTCACCGCCTGCTTCAGCAGGTCCTCGACCGCCTGCTCGTCGAGCCTGTCGGACGGACGGCGGGCAAACCCGGTTCGGACCGACGCGCAGAACGCGCGGACCGCCGTATCGCTCGCGACGTTCCCGCCGCGTGCGCCGCCGACCCCGTCGCAGACGACCGCGAGCGTGTACTCGCTTCGGTCCTGCAGGGCGAAAGCGTCCTGGTTGGACTTGTACCGTTGCCCGATGTCGGACTTTCCGTAGCCTTTCAAGAGGGAGGCCTCCTTTCGTCAAAAGGTTCCCGTTTTGCGTTATTTCCGCGCTTCCCGGTTTGCGCGCAGCTGCCCGCAGGACGCGTCGATGTCCCCGCCGAGCCGCCGTCGGACCGTCGTGCTGACCCGGTAGATCCCTTCCGTGATCTGCGCGAAGGCGTCTATCGCCTGCTGTTCGCTGCGGCGGAAGGCCTTTTCGCGGATCGGGTTGACCGGGATCAGGTTCAAATGCGCCAGCCGGCCCCGCAGCAGCTTTCCGAGCGCGTGCGCGTCCTCCGGCGTGTCGTTGACCCCGGCGATCAGCGCGTACTCGTAGGAGATGCGCCGCCCGGTCGCCGCCGTATAGCGGTCGCACGCCGCGAGCAGCTCGCGCAGGCTGTATTTCCGCGCGACCGGCATGATCTCCCGCCGCTTCTCGTCCGTCGGGGCGTGCAGGGAGACCGAAAGGGTCAGCTGCAGGTCCTCCTTCGCCAGCCGGTCCATCCGTTCGACCAGCCCGCAGGTGGAAAGCGAGATGTGCCGCATCCCGATCCCGAGCACCTCTTTTCGGTTGACCAGCCGCAGGAAGCGCAGGACGTTGTCGTAATTGTCGAGCGGTTCGCCCATGCCCATCAGCACGATGTTCGAGACCTTTTCCCCTGTCTCCTCCTCCGCCCGCCGGACCTGCAGCAGCATTTCCGACGGCTCGAGCGACCGCACCAGCCCCGCCTTGGTGGACGCGCAGAACGCGCAGCCCATCCGGCAGCCGACCTGCGTGGAGATGCAGACCGTGTTCCCGTGGCGGTAGCGCATGAACACGCTCTCGACCGCCTCCCCGTCCTGCAAAGCGAACAGGAGCTTGACGGTCCCGTCGAGCTTGGACACCAGCTTGCGCTCGGTTTCCATGCCGCGGATCTCCGCCGTCTGCTCCAGCGTTTCGACGAAGCGGGCGGGCAGGGTCGTGATGTCCCGGAATCTCCGCGCACCGTTGGCAAGTCCCTGCGTCAATTGCCGCCCCCGGAACGCCTTTTCCCCGTGCGAAACGGCGAATTGCTCCAGCTCCTCCGGGAACAGGGAAAGCAGATCGGTCTTTTCCATTCAGTCGTTTCCTTTCCGCAGCCTTGCGGCGTAGAACCCCTCGCAGGCGTCCCCGTTCGGCAGGAAGGTCTTTTCCTCCTCCAGCGTGAACGACGGGTGGGTTTCGAGGAACGTTCGCACCCGTTCGCCGTTTTCCGCCCGGTTGAGCGTGCAGGTCGAATACACCAGCACGCCGCCCGCGCGGACGTAGTGCGCCGACGTTTCGAGGATGCGCTTCTGCGTTTCCGGCAGGTCCGCGAAGGCGGACGGGTCCTTGTAGCGCAGCTCCGGCTTCGCGCCGAGCGTTCCCAAACCCGAACACGGCACGTCGCACAGCACGCGGTCGGCTTTTCCCGCGAGCGACGGGACGAAGGTCCGCGCGTCGCGCTCCTCGGTTTCGAGGATGGTCAGCCCGAGCGCTTCCGCGCTCTTTTTGAGCAGGGAAAACTTGTTCCCGTGCAGGTCCGAGCAGAGCACACGCCCCCGGTCCCGCATATCCATCGCCGCACCGAGCGCTTTCCCGCCCGGACAGGCGCAGACGTCAAACACAGTCTCGCCCGGCTTCGCGCCGAGCAGCCGCACGGCGTACTGCGAGCCGTACCCCTGGATCAGGTACGTCCCGTCCGCCGCTTCCCGCACGACCTGCGCGTGCAGGGCAGGGGAGCGGACGGTCAGCATTTCGTTTTCCCGTTCCGCGTCGAACCTTTCGCGCAGCGCTTCCGCGTCGCCCTTGAGCGGGTTGACGCGCAGCCGCAGCGGCTGCCGGACCCCGAAGGACGCTAAAATGTCCTCCCAATCGTCCGGGTACTGCGCCCGAAGCAGGTCCGCGACCCCGTCGCACACCGAATACCGCACGGCGGCGGGCTGTTCCGCCAACCCCTTCGCCGCCTCCGCCTTTTCCCGGCAGAGCGAGCGCAGGACGGCGTTGACGAACCCGGCGCGCCGTTCCCCGAACAGCTCCTTTGTCAGCTTCACGCTCTCGTCGCAGGCGGCGCTGTCCGGCACGCGGTCCAGATAGAAAATTTGATAGGCGCCCATGCGCAAAATCTGCCGCACGCCGCGCTCCGGCTCCCGCGAACACCGCCGCGAAAGCAGGTAGTCCAGCGACCGCCGCTTTTCGGTCACGCCGAACACCAGCGCCGACGCGAACGACGCGTCCCGCTCGGACAGCCCGCGCACATTCCCCAGCGCGAGGTTCGCGAACGCCCCGTCCCGCTCGACGCGCTCCAGCACCCGATAGGCGGTCCCACGCGCCGCGTCAATCATGGAAGCACAGCCCCGCTTTGTCCCGCAAGCCGTTCCAGAAGCTGAAAGCGTCCATTTTTCCCTTGCCCTCCGGCTGCACGACCGTCAGCAGGACGCTCCCGTCCGCGCAGGCAACCTCGACGCCGTCCTTCCCGGCGGAAAGCACGGTCCCCGGCTCGCCGCGACCGTCCGAAACGCGTGCGGCAAGCAGCTTGACCCGCTTCTCCCCGAGCAGACCGAACGCGGTCGGGGCGGGGGAGAGGGCGCGGATGCGGTCATGGGTCTGCTTCGCCGTTTCGCGGAAGGAGACGAACAGGTCCCCCTTTTCCAGCTTCGCCGCGTAGCAGCTTTCGCCGCTCTGCTTCCGGCGCGGGATATTCCCGGCCTCCGCGAGGTCTAAAAATTCCCGCAACGCTTCCGCACCGAGGGCGCAGAGCGCGTCGTGGTATTCCCCGCCGGTCATTTCCGGGGGGATCTCCATGGATCTCTGCAGAATGATGTCCCCGGTGTCCAGCCCTTCGTCCATAACCATCATCGTCACACCGCCGACCGTGTCGCCGTGCAGGATCGCCCGCTGGATCGGCGACGCCCCGCGCCAGCGCGGGAGCAGGGACGCGTGGACGTTCACGCAGCCCAAACGCGGGATCGCAAGCACCGACGCGGGCAGCAGCTTCCCGTAGGCGGCGACGACGAACAGGTCCGCGCCGACTTCGCGCAGCATCGACGCCGCTTCCGGCGTTCGCAGCGTCGTCGGGGTTTCCACCCGCAATCCGGCGTTTTCAGCCAGCTTTTTTACCGGCGACGGGGTCAGCGCGTAGCCGCGCCCCTTCGGCTTATCCGGCTGGGTCAGCACCAGCGCGACCTCCTGCCCCGCGTCGAGCAGCGTCCGCAGCGCGCCGCAGGCGAAGTCCGGCGTCCCCATGAAAACCGTTCTCATGCACGTTCCCTCATTCCGATTCCAGTTCTTCCAGCTCCTCCGGCGTGAGCATCCGGCTCGCCTTATCCACGTACAGCACCCCGTCGAGGTGGTCGATCTCGTGGCAGAGCGCCCGCGCGAGCAGCCCCTCCCCGGTCAGCGTGAACGGCTCCCCGTCCCGGTCGAGCGCCTGCACAGTCACCTGCATCGGTCGCTTGACGATCCCGCATTCGTCCGGCAGGGACAGGCAGCCCTCGCGGTCCTCCTGCTCCCCTTCGGTCGCGGTGATGACCGGGTTGACCAGGTCGATGCGTCCGTCGCCGACGTCGATGACGACCGCTCGGCGCAGCACGCCGACCTGCGGCGCGGCAAGCCCGACCCCGTTCGCCTCCCGCATGGTCTCGTACATGTCGTCGAGCAGGGTGCGGGTGCGCTGGTTCACGCCGTCGAGCGGACGGCTGGTGCGGCGAAGCTCCGCTTCGTACGCGTCACGGGTCAGGATATGCAGTAAAGCCATAAAAATTCGCTCCTTTTGTGTCGGAAAAACGGTTCAGACGACGGCGGGATTCACGTCCGCCTCCAGGCGCGCCGAGCGGGGGCATTTCGCAAGCCCCTGCGCGTACACGTCGGCGAAGAATTCCCGCGCCTTCGCGGAATCCGAGTATTTCAGGATCAAGCGCTGCCGGAACCGCCCGCCGACGCGGTAGATGCCGCTCGGGTAGGGCCCGAACAGGCGCAGCTTCACGTCCGGCTCGCGCTCGTGCGCCGCCTTGAGCAGCGACGCGAATTCCTCCGCGAACGCCGAACAGACCGCCTCCTCCGGCGCGGACACGCCGAACACCAGCATCGAGCAGAACGGCGGGAACTGCACCGACCTCCGCAGCCGGATCTCAGATTGATAAAACGCTTCGTAATCCTGCGTCGCCGCCAGCTGCAGCACCTCGTTGTCCGGGTTGTAGGTCTGCAGGATCGCGAGCCCCTGCCCGCTCTTCCGTCCGGCGCGACCGACCAGCTGCGTCACGAGCGAGAAGGTCCGCTCCCCGGCCCGGAAATCGTTCTGGTAGAGCGTGCTGTCGACGGAAACCACCCCGACGAGGTCCACGCCCGGGAAATCCAGCCCTTTCGCGACCATCTGCGTGCCGAACAGCACCTCCGCTTCGCGGTTCTCGAAGGCGGATAGGATGCGGCGGTGGGCGGATTTTTCGCCGGTCGTGTCCGCGTCCAGCCGCAGCGCACGGACGGTCGGGAACCGCTCCTCCAGCTCCTCCTGCAGTTTCTGCGTGCCGAACCCGAAGTAGCCGATATGTTCGCTCCCGCAGACGTCGCAGACCTTCGGAAGCGGACGCGTGTAGCCGCAGTAGTGGCAGTTCAGCCGCCCAGCACCCTTCCGTGCGCCGTCGTAGGCGTGGTAGGTCAGGGAAACCGTGCACTGCGGACAGGCGAACACCGCCCCGCACTTCGCGCAGGAGACGTGCGAGCGGTAGCCCCGCCGATTGGCGAACAGGATCGCCTGCCGCCCGTCGGAGACCGTCTTTTCGAGCGTTTCGCAAAGCGCCTTGCCGAGCAGTTTATCCGGGAACGCGTTTTCGTCCCCGCGCAGGTCCTCGATGCGGACCTGCGGCAGCGGCGCGTCGCCGTAGCGTTTGGTGAGCTTGACGAGGGTGTATGCCCCGGTCTCCGCCTTGAAGCGGCTTTCGACCGACGGCGTCGCCGACGCGAGCAGCAGCAGCGCGTTGTTCCGCGCGCAGCGGAACCGGGCGACGTCCCGGGCGTGGTAGCGCGGGGAGGTCTCGCTCTTGTAGGTGCTTTCCTGCTCCTCGTCGATGACGATTACGCCGAGGTCCCGCACCGGGGAAAACACCGCGCTGCGGGTGCCGAGCACGACCCGGATGCGCCCCTCCCGCATGGCGCGGAAGGCGTCCAGCCGCTCCCCGGCGGAAAGCATCGAATGGATCAGCGCAAGCTGCTCCCCGAACGCGGCGCGGTAGGTGTTCGCCGCCTGCGCCGTCAGGGCGATCTCCGGCAGAAGCAGGATCGCGCTCTGCCCTTTTGCGAGCACGTGGCGGACGGTTTCGACGATGACGCGGGTCTTCCCGCTGCCCGTCACGCCGTAGAGCAGCGCCGCCTGCGGTTCGGGTCTGTCGGCGAGGGAAGTCAAAGTCCCGACCGCTTCCGCCTGCTCCTCCGAAAGCGCCGTCTGCGCCGCCTGCGGGACAGGCTCGAGCGTGGACAGGTAATCCCGCTCCACGCGGACCTCCTCCCGCTTCAGCACCCCGCGCTTGACCAGCGCGGACGCGACCGACGCGGACACGCCGCTATAAAGCGACAGCTCCCTTGGCGTCGCGAACGGGTAATGGCTCAGCACCTCCAGCACCACCCGCTGCTTGTCGGTCAGCCCGCCGTCCTCGCTCAGCAAGGCGAGCAATTGCTCCGGCGGGACGTTCGGGCGCAGGATCTGCTGGGTTTTTTCGTTGAATTGCCGGCGGACCCGCGACCGGCGGGCGATATACCCCGCCCGGCAGAGCGAGCGCAGACCGTCCGGCGCGTCCTCGCCGAAAACCGAGAGCAGCTCTTCCTCCGCCGCTTCCCCCTCCGCCGAAACCGCCCGGTAGAGCGTTTCGAGGTCCTCGCGCAGAGGCTTTTTGGGGGTCTTTTCGGTCAGGACGTAAAAGGTTTCCGTGTGCAGGTTCAGCCCCGGCGGCAGGATGGCCCGCAGCGCCTGCCCGAAGCTGCAAAGGAAGCGCTCCTTCATGAACAGGCAGAGCTCCAGCAGCTCCTCCGGCAGGTCGATCGGGTAATCCAGCACGGACGAGACGGACTTGACGTTCGGCAGGTCGCACGCGTCCGCGAAGTCCGTCGCCAGGGCGCTGACCTGCTTATTTCCCGCGCCGAACGGGACGACCAGCAGCGTCCCCCGCCGCACCTGCCCGGAAAGCCTCTCCGGCAGCCGGTAGGTGTACGGCCGGTCCGCGCCGAACGGGACGTCCAGCAGCCGCACGCGGACGAACGCGGGGGAGGGGTCCCCCTGTCTCACGTTTCCGCCGGCGGGGTGATCCGATACTCCCCGGACGCGATCTTGTTGACCGCGACGGAGACGGGATTGCGCACCTCGTAGTCCGCGAACGCGCTCTTCGGCAGGAACTCCAGCTCGCGGTGCTTCTCCGCGTACTCGGTCTCCTCGAGCATCTTTTCGGTGATATGGCGGGCGCACTTCGCGGTCGCGATGACCAGTGCGTAACGGTTGACCTGACCGTGCGTCAGGTTCTGAATGGATGGGTATAACATTGTTTCTCTGCCTTTCGCTGTCTTAGGTGGTTTCCTGCTTCTGTATCTGTTCCTGCAAAACGGAGGTCTCCTCCGCGCAGCAGATGATGTGTTCGCTGTCGGTGATCAGCACCGACCGGGTCTTGCGGCTCCCGGACACGTCGATGACCCGTCCGGCGTTCTTCGCGTCCTGCACCAGCCGCCGCACCGGGAGCGAATCCGGGCTGACCAGCGCGACGACGCGGGACAGGCTGACGTAGTTCCCGCCGCCGAGATGCAGCATTTCCATCTCTTTCGCCCTCTCTTTTTCTATTCGATATTCTGGACCTGCTCGCGGATCTTTTCGACCTCGTTCTTCGCCGCAAGCACCAGCTTCGTGAAGCGCAGGTCTGCGGATTTCGAGCCGATCGTGTTGCATTCCCGGTTGATCTCCTGCGTCAGGAAATCCAGCCGGCGACCGACCGGCGCGTCCTCGCGCAGCAGCTCCCGGAACTGCCGCAGATGGCTGTCCAGCCGGGCGACCTCCTCGCTCACGTCCGCCTTGTCGGCAAAGACGGCGCATTCTGTCAGCAGGCGGCTTTCGTCCACCTGCACCTGCCCGAGCAGCTCCTGCACGCGGTTCCGCATCCGCTCGTTCGCCTCCGCGACGACCTGCGGCAACAGCGTTTCGACCTCCGAACGGATGGCTTCGAGCGTTTCGATGTGCGAAAGCAGGTCCTCCGCCAGCCGGCACCCCTCGGTCTGCCGCATCTCCGTGCAGAGCGCGAACGCCCGCTTCGCGACCGGCTCGACCGCCGCCCAGACGGCGTTCATATCCTCGTCCGGCGTCGTCTGCGAGAAGCTGTCCGGCTTCGCCGCGACGGTCTGCACCGTGACCTCCCCGCCCAGCGAAAATTCCTGCTGCATCTGTCGCAGCAATCGGACGTAGCTTTCCACGAACGTTCGGTTGAGCGAAAGTTCGACGTTCCCGCCGCCGACCGGCTCGACGGTCAGATTGACCTCCAGCTTCCCGCGCGAGAAGCAGGCGGACGCGAGGGACTTGAGCTTCTCCTCCAGCGCCCCGTACAGCCGCCCGGTGCGGACCGAAAGGTCGAGGTACCGGCTGTTGACCGACCGCACCTCCACCTGGATATCCCATTCGCCGGAGCGTTCCCGCTCCCGACCGTAGCCGGTCATGCTTTTGACCATTCCCGCATATTCCTTTCCGCGGTCACTTCCGCATTCGGTTCTTGCATTTTTTGATGTAGAGCAGGGAGATCCGCGCGATCGCCACGTCGTAGACCGCCAACGTCGCGTTTCCGAGCGCGAGCAGCGCCCCGTAGAGCCATTTCGCTTCCCCGACCTCCGCTTCCAGCCCTGCGATTTCCCCGAGCAGCAGCGCGGCAAGCACCAGAAACGCGTTGAAGCAGGCGAACTTGACCGCCCACCGCAGCATACGCACGCGCAGCTTATCCAAATAGACCTTCAAAACCGGGTAGTACCCGAAGAACAGTGCAAACGTCACCGTCGCGATGCGCATCGGGAACAGCAGCAGCGAAAGCACCGCCGACACCGCGAACACCCCGACCGCCCAGCCGGTCCCCAGCTCCAGCACGGCGACCATCACCGCGAAGGACGCGAGCGCCGCGGCGGACAGCTCGACGACGTCGACCAGCGAGCCGAGCGTCAGAATGACGACGGCAAGCGCGGAGAGCATTCCCGCAAGGGCGATCCGCCCGCTTTGATTCCGTCGGTTCATTCGCGTTTTTCCCTTCCATAAATATATTCGCTTCCCTGCGCGGGCGGATTCAGCAGCGTCCGCCGTTGCACAGGCAGTTCATGCACATCATCGCCGAGCACATGTCGCAGATGTCGCACCCCTGTCCGCCCTGGACGTTCGTCGTGTACGGGCTTTGCGCCGCACCGCTGTTGAGCCGCTGCAGGAACGAGCGGTACTCCCCGTTGTACGGGTCCATCGAGCAGGCGGTCTCGATCTCGCTTCGGGCGTCCTGCAGCCAGCCCTTCTGGTAGAGCAGGACCCCGTTGAGGAAGTGCCATTCGGCGTTCCGGTCCCCGACGGACACCCGGTTGAGCAGGTTTTCCGCCTCCGCCGTCCGCCCGTTGTTGAGCAATTGCCGCACGCGAGCGTACTCCGTGCCGCCCGCATAGGACGATCCCGACGAATACGACCCCGACGACTGCCCCGACGACCCGCCGTTCGCCCGCAGCTTCTGGATCTCGTCGTAGGCTTCGTTGATCTCCTTCATCTTCTCTGCCGCGAGGTTAGCGAGGGGGTTATCCGTGTAGTTGTCCGGGTGGTACTGCTTGACGAGCGCCCGGTAGGCTTTCTTGATCTCCGCGTCCGTCGCGTCGGGTGAAACGCCGAGGACCTTGTAGGGGTCAGACATGGGTTGGTTCTCCTTTCGTCCGTCGGGCTTGCGCCTGTCGAATGGCTTCCCGACCGCCGAGGTCGCTGATATTGAACAGAATGCGGTCGATCCCGGTCAGGTTCGGTCCGCACGCGAGGGCATAAGTGCGGGAAAAGACGTTGAGGCTGTCCTCGAGCGTCTGGCGGATCTCCGCTTCCTGCGCGAGGGCTTGCCCGACCGAGCCGTAGCGCGCGAGGAACGGGTTGTAGTTCCCGCTTTCCCCGTCCTCCGGCAGGTCGTCGTAGGCGTCGACGAGGTAGATGAACCGCCCGATATGGTAGCCGCATTGGGCGGCGATATCCCGCTTTTCGCCGGTCAGCCCGTCGCAGGCGACGTCGCGCAGGATGCGCCCGAAGCAGTCGGCGGTGCGGTCGGGAGAGGGGCAGTTCTGCGCTTCCAAGGTGCGCAGCTCCTCGATCGGACCGCTGATGCACCGCTCCAGCGCTTCGCCGTCCGCGCAGACGCGTCTGCTCTTCTTTCGGATGCGCCGGAAGAACGGGGCGAGCAGCCGCTTGCCGAACCGCCGGATGCCCGTTTCGTCCCGCAGGTCGTCCTCCCACTTGTAGTAGGCGAACAGCCCGAACGCGGACGCGGTGAACGAAAACACCTCGTCGCACACCAGCACCGGCTTCTTTCGCAGCTTGTACGGGCATCGCGCGTTCCGCACGGTCGGCTCTTCGCCGCAAAGCGACAGCCGAAGCAGGCTCAGCGCCGTGAAATCGTAGCTCAGGAAGAAGCGGGAAGCGTGGCTCAAGTGCTTGCCGCTGTACCGGCAAAGCCCGCAGTAGACCGCGTCGTAGAAATTCGCTTCCTTCACGAGCAGCTCGTTCCGGACCGGGCGAATATAGCCGAACACCCACACTCCTCCATTCTTAACAATTCATTATAGCACAAAAAATTGTAAAACGCAACCGTTCCCGGAAAAGAAATTTGAATTTTTGCCCGGTTTTCCCGTGAATTTTTTGCGACGGGGCGGGAAAGGGCGAAAAAATTTTCGCCGGAAAGGAAAAATTTTGCCGGAAAGGAAGTATTTTTCCGATTTCGGGCGTATAAAAGAAATGGAAAAGACGGGTCCTGTCGAAAAAGACGGGTTCGAAAGGGGTGTGCGGCATGAAAGAGGTCACATTGCGGCGGGAGGAGCTGTTCCTCTGCCCGCAGGCGTTCCGCACGGCGAATACGGCGGGGCGGCTTCGCCCGGTCGAGCCCTGCCCGGTGCGGACGGAATATCAGCGCGACCGCGACCGCATCACCCATTGCAAGAGCTTCCGCCGCCTGATGCACAAGATGCAGGTCTTTCTCGCCCCGGAGGGCGACCATTACCGCACCCGCCTGACCCACACGCTCGAGGTCGCCCAGATCGCCCGCACGATCGCTCGGGCGCTCTGCCTCAACGAGGACCTGACCGAAGCCGCCGCGCTCGGGCACGACCTCGGACACACGCCGTTCGGACATTCCGGCGAGCGTGCGCTGGACCGGCTGTGCAGCGGCGGGTTCCGCCATTACGAGCAGAGCCTGCGGGTGGTGGACAAGCTGGAAAACGACGGGAACGGGCTGAATCTGACCTACGAAGTGCGGGACGCGATCCTGCACCATTCCGGCGCAAACCGTGCGTCCACCTGCGAGGGGAGGCTGCTGAAGCTGGCCGACCGCATCGCCTACATCAACCACGACATCGACGACGCCTGCCGCGCCGGGCTGCTGACGCCGGAGGACATCCCGAAGGACATCGCCGACGTCATCGGCAGGACCCACAGCGACCGCATCACCACCCTCGTCACGGCGGTCATCGACTACGGCGTGGAGAACGACGTGGGCATGGTCGAACCGTACGGGGAGGTCATGGAGGCCCTGCGGCAGTTCCTGTTCGAGCGGGTCTACCGAAACGCGGTCGCGAAGAGCGAGGAGGAGCGGGTGCACGCCCTCATCGGCTTCCTGTTCGAGTACTTCTGCAAGTCCCCCGAGCGGATCCCGCCGGAGTACCGCAAGTACATCGAGGAGGACGGCGTGGAGCGCGCCGTCGCGGATTACATCGCCGGGATGACCGACCGCTTCGCGATCCATTGCTTCGAGGAGCTGTTCGTGCCCCGCGTTTGGGGCTATTGAGCCGAAAGGAGGGGGACAGGTGGCGTTCACCAAACCGTTTCTGGAGGAAGTCAAGCGGCGGACGTCCGCGGTCACGCTGATCTCCCGCTTCGTGCAGCTGCGCCGTGCGGGGTCGAACTGGGTCGCCCGCTGTCCGTTCCACAGCGAAAACACCCCGTCGTTCACGGTCTTTCCCGCGACGAACAGTTACTACTGCTTCGGCTGCGGGGCGGGCGGGGACGTCATCACGTTCGTCATGCAGGCGCAGGGGCTGGACTACCGCGAGGCCGTCGAGCAGCTCGCGTCGGAGGCCGGGGTCCCGGTGGAGGAGGACGGAGGCGTCCAGTCCGCCGGTCCGGCGATCCGCAAGTCCCGCCTGCTGGAGATCAACAAGCTGGCGGCGAAATTCTACTATGCCTGCCTGCAAAGCCCGCAGGGGGCGGGTGCGCGGTCGTATCTGCTCGAAAAGCGCCGCTTCACGGAGCTGACGATCCGCCGCTTCGGCATCGGCTACGCCCCGGACAGCTGGGACGCGCTGAGCCGTCACCTGCTCGCGCAGGGCGTGACGGCGGAGGAATTGACGCTCGCGAACCTCGGCGGCGTCGGGCGGAAGGGCAATCTGTACGACGTGTTCCGCAACCGGGTCATGTTCCCGGTGTTCGACCTGACCGGCGAGGTCGTCGCCTTCAGCGGGCGGCGGCTGAACGAGCAGGACGAAAAGAAATACGTCAACACCAGCGATACCCCGGCATTCAAGAAGAGCCGCGTGCTGTTCGGCATGCAGGTCGCGAAGAACCACGCCGAGGAGGGACTGATCCTGTGCGAGGGCGCGCCGGACTGCATCGCCATGCAGCAGGCGGGCTTTGAAAATGCCGTCGCGACGCTCGGGACCTCCATCACCGGCGAGCACGCCCGTCTGGTCGCCCGCTTCACCAAGCGGGTCTTCCTCGCCTACGACGTGGATAAAGCCGGTCGCGCGGCGACATTACGGGGCATCAACCTGCTCGAGCAGGTCGGCGTCGGCGCCCGGGTCATCAGCCTCGGCGACGGGGATTCCAAGGACCCGGACGAGTTCATCAAGAACCACGGCGCGGAGGCGTTCCGCGCGAAGCTGCGCGAAGCGGTCGGGCAGGTGGATTACCGGGTCGGGGAGATCCTTTCCCGCTACCGATTGGGCGAGCCGGACGAGAAGCTGCGCTGCGGCGCGGAGCTGGCGGCGTACATCGCCGCCCTGCCGAACCGCATGGAGCGGGAGGTCTACGCGGACCGCGCGGCGGAGCAGCTGGAGGTGTCGAGCGCGTCCTTCCGCGAGGAGGTGGAGCGCCGTGCGCGCGCCCTCGCCGCCGGCGAACGGAAGAAGCGGACCGAGCTGGCGGCGCAGTCGCTGCTGGATTACGGCGACGACGTCAACCCGGACAAGCTGCGGTATTCGTCCGAAGCGGCCCACGAGGAAGCCGTGCTGGGGATCCTGCTGCTCAAGCCGGAATTCGGCAAGACGGCGGCGGGAGAACTGGAAGCGGAGGACTTCGCGACGGAGCTCAACCGGCGGCTGTGGACGCTGTACGCCCCCGCGTTCGCCGAGGGGAGCGAACCCGACCTAACCGGCGGCGGGGAGCTGTCCGTCCGGGAGATCGGGGCGGCGGAGGGCTACCGGGCGGCGCGGGCGACCCTCGGGGACAATACCGAACGGGTCCTTGCGGAGCATATCCAAGCTCTGCGGGGCTTCCGCGCAAAGAAAACCTACGACCAGGCGCTCGAACAGGCGCCTGCGGACGCGCTGAACGCGTACCTCGCGGCGGCGCGAAAGAAAAAGAGCGAAAACGGAACCGAACAGAAAGGAACAGGCAAATGAAGGACGATTTTTTCACCCCGAAGGAGCTCGAGGAAGCGAAGGACCGGGGGACCATTCGACCTGAGGAGATCCTGCGGAAGCTCGAAGGCGAGGACGCCTCGCTGGAGACGCTCGAGACGGTCTGCGAACGGCTGGACGACATGGGCATCGAGGTGACGGGGGACCTGCCAAGCGTCAGCTTCGACCTGCAGGGGGACGACCTCTTCGAGGAGGAGCCCGCCGACGAAAGCATGGAGGACGCCGAGCTGCTGCTCTCGCAGGAGGGCGTCGCGACGGACGACCCGGTCCGCATGTACTTAAAGGAGATCGGCAAGGTCCCGCTGCTTTCGGCGGAGGAGGAGCTCGCCCTTGCGGAAAAGATGTCGCAGGGGGACGTCAAGGCCAAGCAGCAGCTGGTCGAAGCGAACCTGCGTCTGGTCGTCAGCATCGCGAAGCGGTATGTCAACCGGGGCATGTTCTTCCTCGACCTGATCCAGGAGGGCAACCTCGGGCTGATGAAGGCGGTCGAAAAGTTCGATTACGGCAAGGGCTACAAGTTTTCGACCTACGCGACCTGGTGGATCCGGCAGGCGATCACCCGTGCCATCGCCGATCAGGCGCGGACCATTCGGATCCCGGTGCATATGGTCGAGACCATCAACCGCGTCCTGCGCGTTTCGCGCCAGCTTCTGCAGGAGAACGGCAGGGAAGCGACCGACGAGGAGATCGCGCAGGAGCTTTCCATGCCGATCGAGAAGGTCCGCGAGATCCTGAAGATCGCGCAGGAGCCGGTTTCGCTGGAAATGCCCATCGGCGAGGAGGAGGACAGCCACCTCGGCGATTTCATCGCGGACGACAACACCATGGCGCCCGCCGAAGCGGCGACCTCGACCATGCTGCGCGAGCATCTGCTGGAGGTGCTGCACACGCTGACCCCCCGCGAGGAGAGCGTGCTGAAGCTGCGGTTCGGGCTGGAGGACGGTCGCCCGCGGACGCTCGAAGAGGTCGGCAAGGTGTTCGACATCACGCGCGAGCGCATCCGCCAGATCGAAGCAAAAGCGCTGCGCAAGCTGCGCCACCCGAGCCGGAGCAAGAAGCTCAAGGATTATCTCGAATAACGAAAGGATACACGGTACACGTATGAAAGAGCAATTGGAAAGGATCCGTTCGGCGGCGGAAGCGGCGATCCGGGAAGCCGCCGACGAACAGACGCTTGAGGAATCCCGCGTTCGCTTCCTCGGCAAGAAAGGGGAGCTGACCGCCCTGCTGCGCGGCATGGGCAGTCTGCCGCCGGAGGAGCGCCCGACGGTCGGCGCGCTGGTCAACACGGTGCGCACCCAGCTGGAGGAAGCGCTGAAGGAGCGGTTTGAGCAGCTTCGCGCGCAGGGGCTGGAGCGCAGGCTCCGCGCCGAGACGGTCGACGTGACGCTTCCGGCGCCGGAAAAGCCGGTCGGACATCTCCACCCGATCACCCGCACCCGCAACCGCATGGCGGAGATCTTCACCGGCATGGGCTTCTCCATCGCCGAAGGACCGGAGGTCGAAAGCGCCTACAACAACTTCGACGCCCTCAACGCCCCCGCCGACCACCCGTCGCGGGACGAAACGGATACGTTCTACTTCTCCGACGACGTCCTGCTGCGGACGCAGACGTCGCCGGTGCAGATCCGCGCCATGGCGGGCAAGACCCCGCCGATCCGCATCATCTCCCCCGGGCGCGTCTACCGCAGCGACGTCGCCGACGCGACCCATTCGCCGATGTTCCACCAGTGCGAAGGGCTGGTCGTCGACCGGGGTATCACCATGGGCGACCTGAAGGGCACGCTCGACGCGTTCGCCAAGGCGATGTTCGGCTCGCGCACCCGCATCCGCTTCCGGCCGCACAATTTCCCGTTCACCGAGCCGTCCGCCGAAGTGGACGTGTCCTGCTTCGTCTGCGGCGGCAAGGGCTGCCGGCTGTGCAAGGGCGAGGGCTGGATCGAGATCCTCGGCGCCGGCATGGTGCACCCGAACGTGCTGCGGGCGGGCGGGATCGACCCGGAGGTCTATTCCGGGTTCGCCTTCGGCATGGGGATCGAACGGGTCGCCATGACTATGTACGGCATCGACGACCTGCGGCTGCTGTTCGAGAATGATAGGCGATTTTTGGACCAGTTTTGAGCGAAAGCGTGCAAAAAAACGCAAAAACGCGCTAAATCGGTGCAAGAAAACGAAAATTTCACGGAATGGGTGCAAAAAATGAAAATTTCTCTGAATTGGTTAAAGGATTATGTAAACCTCTCCGCCGTGGAGGGGTTCAGCCCGCGGCTGTTCGCCGAGGCGATGACCATGAGCGGGACGAAGGTGGAAGGCTGGGAGGACCTCGGCGAGCGGCTGAGCGGCGTCGTCGTCGGGAAGCTGCTTTCCGTCGTGCCGCACCCGGATTCCGACCATATGGTCATCTGTCAGGTCGAGGTCGGCGGGGAGCGCCCGCTGCAGATCGTCACCGGCGCGCAGAACGTCGCGGAGGGCGACCTCGTGCCGGTCTGCCTGAACGGGGCGAGGCTGCCGGACGGCAAGACCATCAAGACCGGCAAGCTGCGCGGCGTGGTGTCCGAAGGGATGCTCTGCTCGCTCGGCGAACTGGGGCTGACCGCCCGGGATTTCCCGTATGCGGTCGAGGACGGCATTTTCATCCTGCAGGAGCCCTGCAGGCCGGGGGACGACATCCGCGACGTGCTGGGGATGCGGGACGTGCTGGTGGAGTTTGAACTGACCTTCAACCGCCCGGACTGCCTGTCCTATCTCGGCATCGCCCGCGAAGCCGCCGCGACCTTCCATCTGCCGCTGCAGCTGCACGAGCCGTCCGTCCCGGTAAGCGGGAACGGACAGACCGTCAGCGACCTGCTGCAGGTCGAGGTGCTTTCCCCGTCGCTCTGCCCGCGTTATACGGCGCGCGTCGTGCAGAACGTGAAGATCGCCCCGTCGCCGCTCTGGATGCGGACCAAGCTGCGCAACGCCGGGATCCGCCCGATCAATAACATCGTCGACATCACCAACTACGTCATGCTCGAATACGGGCAGCCGATGCACGCCTTCGACGCGCAGACCATCCAAAGCGGCCGCATCGTCGTGCGCACGGCGCGCCCCGGCGAATCCATCACCACGCTCGACGGGCAGGAGCGCCCGCTGACGACCGACATGCTCTGCATCGCCGACGGGGACAAGCCCGTCGCCCTCGCGGGGGTCATGGGCGGTCTGAACAGCGAGATCGAGCAGACCACACGGACCGTCATCTTTGAAAGCGCAAACTTCGCCCGGGAGAGCATCCGCAAGACCTCGCGTGCGGTCGGTCTGCGGACGGACGCTTCCGCCCGCTACGAGAAGGGGCTGCCCGCCTGCAACACGCTGCCCGCGCTGGAGCGCGCCTGCGAGCTGGTCGCCGAGCTCGGCGCCGGGGAGGTCGTCGACGGGTACATCGACGTCTGCAATACCGACGTCTCCCCGCGTTCGATCCCGTTCGATTGGAAGCGGGTCAATTCGCTGCTCGGCACGGACCTGTCCGCGTCCGAAATGGCGGACCTGCTGCGCCCGCTCGACGTGATCTGGGACGGCGAGGACCGCCTGACGGTGCCGCCCTACCGCGGCGACCTTGTGGAAACGGCGGACGTCGCCGAGGAGGTCGTCCGGCTGTACGGGTTCGACCGCATCCAGGCGACCCGGTTCCGCGGGGAAGTGACGCAGGGCGGGGAGGACCCGTTCCAGCGCTTCCGCACGAGGCTGGACCAGACCATGACCGGGCTGGGGTACGACGAACTCTGCACCTACTCGTTCGTCTCCCCGAAGGAGCTCGACCAGATCCGCATCCCGGCGGATTCCCCCCTGCGCGAACAGCTGACCATTCGCAACCCGCTCGGCGAGGACACGTCGGTCATGCGGACGCACGCGCTCCCGTCGGTGCTCCGCGTCGTCGCCCGTAACCTCGCCCACCGGGTCAAGACCGCCCGCTTCTACGAAAACGCTATGCTCTACGCAAAGGACGGCGACCATTCGGCGGAGAGCCGGACGCTCTGCTTCGCGAACTACGGCTGCGGGGACTTCTTCGACCTCAAGGGCGACGTCAACGCCCTGCTCGCGTCCTTCGGCGTCGCGGGCGCGGTCTGCACCGCCGACGCGACGGTCCCGTACTTCCACCCGGGTCGCTGCGCGAAGCTGACGGTCGGGGACGTCTGCCTCGGGTATTTCGGGCAGGTGCACCCGTCGGTCTGCGCGTCCTTCGGCATCGACGAAGCGGTCTACGCGGCGCTTTTGCCGGACGAACCGCTCTGCGCGTGCGCGTCGGTCGAGCGGAAGTACCGTCCGCTGCCGGTCTACCAGTCGATGGAGCGGGACCTCGCGCTGCTGTGCGACGATACGCTCGAAGCGGGGACGCTGTGCGGGTATATCCGTGCGCTCGCCGGGAAGTCGCTCGAGGACGCGTTCGTGTTCGACGTGTACCGCGGGAAGGGCGTCCCGGAGGGGAAGAAGTCCGTCGCCGTCCGGCTGGTGTTCCGCCTGCCAGACCGCACGATGACCGACGAGGAGGCCGACAAGAGCGTCAGCAAGGTCCTCCGCCGGCTGGAAAGCGAGCAGGGGATCCAGCTGAGAAGCTGACGGGTCGAAAATTTCGTTGAAATTTTTTGCGGAAGGGCTTGCAAAATCCGCAAAAACCGTATATAATAAAGGAGAAGTCAAAAACCCCGAACGCGAAAGGGAAGGAAGGAGCAAACCATATGAGTATGCAGGACCCGCGCAATGCGCAGGACACGAAGCAAAAAACCATCACGTTTTCCGTCAAGGATACCAGACGGGAGGAGATCCGCGAGATCGTCCGGGGGGTCTACAGCTCCCTGAGCGAAAGCGGGTACAATCCCACCAACCAAATCGTCGGGTATATCGTCTCCGAGGACCCGACCTATATCACCAACAACAAGAACGCCCGCACGATCATCAGCAAACTCGACCGGGACGAGCTGCTTCGCGCACTCGTGGAGGATTTCATCCGCCCGAACGGGGGACGCTGAGGAACCGGGCTAAGGAAGGAAACGGCGCATTATGCCTGAACAGAAACTGCTGACCTACAAGGGCAAACCGCTCGTCCGGCAGGGGAGGTTCCTGTTTTACGGGAACCCGGACGACCCGTACATCCTCTTCATGAACATTCTCGAAACCAAAAAGGTCGGGGACCTCGAGGTCGCGACCCGTATCCTCGTGCAGATCCAGGATACGGACGACGAGAAGCTGTTCAACGAAAAGATCCTCAAACAGTGCGAAAAGTGCAGTCTTTGCGACGCGTTCGACATCGGCGTCATCTGGCTGGAGCGTGCGCTGAAAGCGTAAAGAGCGCAAAGAGGAAAAAGTTTTTGAAGATTTTCAAGAAACTTTTTTCAAAAAGGTTCTTGAACGGGGTTTGGGGCGGCGCCCCAACCGTTCTTCTCCAAAAATTTACAACGGGCGGGAGAAACGTTCCGCCCGTTGTTTCGTTGCGATATCTTTCTTCAGAAAGGGGGCGCGACATGGGCGTCCACGTCTTTTGGGATTGGAACGGCACGCTCTGCGACGACGTGCTGCTCTCGCTCGAAGCGGTCAACCAAATGCTCCGCAAGCGGTCCCGCCCGCCGATCGGGTTGGACGAATACTACCGCTATATCGGCGTCCCGATCTCCCGGTTCTACGAGCACCTGTTCGATCTGAAGCAACTGCCCATGGAGGTCATCTCGGACGAATTTCAAGCGTACTACCGCGCGCACCTGCGGACGGACTGCCTGACGCCGGGGGCGCTCGACGCGCTGAACCGACTGCGGGACGCGGGGGCGAAGCAGTACCTTTTGACCTCGTCCCACCGCGAAAGCGTCCAGCCGACGCTGGAAAAGCTGCACCTCCTGCCGTATTTCGACGCGTTCCTCGCCGCCGAGGACTGGGGCGCCCGGTCGAAAGCGGACCGGGCGAAGGCGTTCTGCGACGAAAACGGGCTGTGCGGGCAGGACGTGTGGTTCGTCGGGGATCAACTGCACGATTGGGAAACGGCGCAGGCGTGCGGGGCGGACTGCCTGCTGCTCCCGACGGGTCACCAGAGCGAGGAAATCCTCCGCTCCGCCGGACCCTGCTTCTGCCCGTCCCTCGCCGAAGTCCCGCCGCGGATCTTAGGAACCGTGGAAAAGCGAAATTTGCGGAAAAACGATTGACAAACCGAAAAAAATCTGCTATACTAATACGGATTTTGCGTGAAAACACGGAAAGGATATGCATACGATGCTGACAGCGATTGCGGGAACCAATTGGGGGGACGAAGGCAAGGGACGAATGGTCGACCTGCTCTCCAAAGAATACGACGTGGTCGTGCGCTACCAGGGCGGCAACAACGCCGGGCACACCGTCATCAACGACCGGGGGGAGTTCATTCTGAATCTGCTCCCGTCCGGCATTCTGCGGGAGGACGTCGTCAACGTGCTGGGCAACGGCATGGTCGTCGATATCCGCCACCTCTGCGAGGAGATGGACCACCTGCTTTCCCGCGGGGTCAAAATCACCCCGGACAACCTGAAGATCAGCGACCGCGCGGTGATCTGTATGCCCTACCACGTCCTGCAGGACTGCGCCGAGGAAGGGCGGCTTGCGGACAAGAAATTCGGCTCGACGCGCCGCGGCATCGCCCCGGTCTACGCCGATAAATACTTCAAAAAGGCCATTCGCATGGTGGACCTGTTCGAGCTGGACACGCCCGCCTTCCGCGAACACCTCGCCGACGTCCTCACATGGAAGGACCTGACGCTCGAAAAGGGCTACGGCGAAGCGAAGCAGTCGTTCGACGCCATGTATGCGCACCTCAAGACCTACGGCGAACGCCTCAAGCCCTTCGTCTGCGACACCGGGATCTACCTCGACCAAGCCGAAAAGGCGGGGAAGAAGGTCCTGCTCGAAGCGCAGCTCGGCGCCCTGCGGGACGTGGACTTCGGGATCTACCCGTTCACGTCCTCGTCGAACACGATCGCCGCCTACGGTCCGGTCGGTGCGGGCATCCCGAACCATAAACTCGACCTCGTCATCGGCATCATGAAGGCGTATTCCTCCTGCGTCGGCGAAGGGCCGTTCACCTGCGAGCTGTTCGGGGCGGAGGGCGATCAACTTCGCGAGGTCGGCCATGAATACGGCGCCGCGACCGGCCGTCCGCGCCGGGTCGGCGGATTCGACGTGCTCGCGTCGCGGTACGGTGCGCGGATGCAGGGGGCGGACGTTATCGCCCTGACTAAGCTCGACACGCTGTCCTACCTCGACCGCATCCCGGTCTGCGTCGCGTACGAGCGGAACGGCGTGCGGCTGACCGAATTCCCGGCGAGCATCAACGCGCTCAACGAGGCAAAGCCGGTCTATGAATACTTCGACGGCTGGAAATGCGAAATTTCCGACTGCCGCCGGTTCGAGGACCTGCCCGCGCAGGCGCAGGCGTACGTTCGGTACATCGAACAGGCGGTCGAAACGCCGGTGAAATACGTTTCCGTCGGCGCGAAGCGCGAACAGTATATCGAACTCTGACGCGGGAAAGGCAGTTATCATGTCGCACGAAACTTACGAAAGCCCGTTTGCGGGCAGATACGCCTCGAAGGAGATGCAGCGCATCTTCTCGTCGCAGAACCGCTATTCCACCTGGCGCAGGCTGTGGGTCGCTCTGGCGCAGGCGGAGCACGAGCTCGGTCTTTCGGTCACGCAGGAGCAGGTCGACGAGCTCGCCGCCCATACCGAGGACATCGACTTCGCCCGCGTCGCGGAGATCGAAGCCGAAAAGCGGCACGACGTCATGGCGCACAACATCGCGTACGGCGAGGTCGCGCCCGGCGCCGCCGGCATCATCCACCTCGGCGCGACCAGCTGCTACATCACGGACAACGCCGAAGTGATCCTCATGCGGCAGGCGTTCGACCTGCTGCGGCGCAAGCTGCTCGCGGTCATCAAGAACCTCGCGGACTTCGCGGAGACGTACTGCGAACTGCCCTGCCTCGCGTATACCCACGGGCAGAACGCCCAGCCGACGACGGTCGGCAAGCGTGCGTCCCTGTGGCTGCAGGATTTCGTGATCGATTACGGCGACCTGACCTACGTCGACGGCGGTCTGCGCCTGCTGGGCAACAAGGGCGCGACCGGGACGCAGGCGTCCTTCCTGCGGCTGTTCAACGGCGACGAGGAGAAGGTCCTCAAGCTCGAAAAGCGCATCGCCGAGCTGTTCGGGTTTTCCGACGTGTTCGACGTTTCCGGGCAGACCTACACCCGCAAGGAGGACATGCGCATCCTCAACGTCCTGGCGGGCGTCGCGCAGAGCGCCTACAAGTTCGCGCAGGATATGCGCCTGCTGCAGAGCTTCGGCGAGCTGGAGGAACCGTTCAACAGCAAGCAGATCGGCTCGTCCGCCATGGCGTATAAGCGCAACCCGATGCGCTGCGAGCGGATCGACTCGATCGCCCGGTTCGTGCTGTGCAACGCGATGAACGGGGCGATGACTGCCTCGACCCAGTGGCTGGAGCGTTCGCTGGACGATTCGGCGAACCGCCGTGTTTCCCTGTCCGAGGGCTTCCTCGCGCTGGACGGGATCTTGAATCTGCTGATCGACGTGACCGGGCGCATCACGGTCAATCGCAAGGTCATCGAGCGCCGCCTGCTGGACTACCTGCCGTTCGTCGCGACCGAAAATATCCTCATGGAAGCGGTCAAACGCGGCGGCGACCGGCAAAAGCTGCACGAGGCGATCCGCCGGTGCTCCATGGAAGCGGAGCTGGAGCGCCGCGAGGGCGGGGACGGCGGACTGCTGCGCCGCCTTGCCGCCGAACCGGCTTTCCGCATGACCGAGGAGGAGATGCGCTCGCTGCTGAAGCCGGAGGACTTCGTCGGGCTCGCGCCGAGCCAGACCCGCCGCTTCCTGCGCGCGAAGGTCGAACCGCTGCTGCGGGACTACGACCCGACGGTCAACCGTTCGGTCGTCAACGTCTGACCCATGGTCGGTTTCGAGCTTTCCATCCTGGATTTCCTGCAGACCCACCTGCGGTGCGGCTTCCTCGACACGGTCCTGCCGTGGGTGACGAAGCTCGGGGACAGGGGCATCCTGTGGATCGTCCTGACGTTCGTCCTGCTCGCGTTCCGCAAGACCCGTCGCGCCGGGCTTGCCGTCGGGTGCGCCCTGCTGCTGGATTTGCTGGTCTGCAACGTCTGCATCAAGCCGCTGGTGGACCGTGCGCGTCCCTACACCTACCGCCCGGACCTGCAGCTGCTGATCCCCGCGCTGCACGACGCGTCCTTCCCGTCGGGGCATACCGCCGCGTCGTTTGCCGCCGTTGCGGCGCTCTTCTGCCGGAAGAACCGCCTGTGGATCCCGTCGCTCGTCGTCGCGTGCGTCATCGCGTTCTCGCGTTTGTACCTGTATGTGCATTTCCCGACTGACGTGCTCGCGGGTGCGGTCATCGGGGTCGCGCTCGGCGTGCTCGGCGCGTTCTGCGCGGGGCGTCTGGAAGCGTTCTGGCGCTCCCGCCGCCGGAATTGACCCGTCCGCCCGTTCCGTTTTTCCGCCCGGAACGACCCCATACATGTCGCTGTAGCTCAGTTGGATAGAGCGACCGCCTCCTAAGCGGTAGGCCGGAGGTTCAAATCCCCTCAGCGACGCCAAAAAATCGCCGAAGGCCTTGCAAAAGCAGGGCTTTCGGCGATTGGCTTTTCGCGGGGCGCGGGCAACGGAAACAAACGCGGAGCAGGCGCGTCCCGTCGCAGGATCCCCCGCGACCGTTTATCATGCATCGTACAATAGCTCCGCAATCGGGGAGCCGTCCGCGTCGACGTGATCGTAGTAAACCTGCCCCTGCTCCAGAATGATCGAAAGCTTTTCGTCCCCGGAACGATCCAGCCAGTACTCGATCAGCGTTACCCCGCTTCCGCCGACGAAATCGGGGGTCTGTCTCGCCTCCAGGGAATCCATGACTTCCTCGAAATCGTCGCATTCCGCAAGGATCTCTTTGACCTCCGCGAGGGTCATGCGTCCTGTTTTGGGGGTGTCACTGCTTTCCGTGCCCGCCGCTTCGGACGAAAGGACGGTCGATCCCGCGTCGGTCGACGAGGAAGCCGGGGCGTCTGCGGACGTACAGCCGGAAAGTGCGCAGGCGCCGAGCAGAACCGCACAGAGAAAAGCGGTCAGCGATTTCTTCTTCATAGGGATTCCTCCTTCCGATAGCGCAGTAAGGTTTTTTTTCGTATCGCAAGCCGACTATTTTTTGCGGACACACCAAATGACGTTTCTGACCACCGTAGGGCACCCTCGCTTTATAACGGATTGCTTTTTACTGCCGCTTTCTTACCCTTGAACGCGATGCCGATTTTCATGATTCCGAGGTCCTTCGATTCGGCGTCGTATTTCTTGTCTTCTATCTGCCGCAGCGCTTTTTCGGCAAGTGCGTCGAGATCCTCGCTTTCGCTTTTTGCGAAATGAAGCGAACACATGACCCTGCACTACTATATTTTGCGCTTTTTGCATTGAAAAATCAATATCTTGTGATATACTGTCCATGTAATTGATTTTTGTGCGGTTTCCTTCTGGGATTTTGCAGAGCTTCTCTGCATTGCACACGTTGTTTTGTTTGTATCCTACTGACATGTTTTATTGATACGGGGGTTTGCCCCGCACAGCGAGAATGGCGTCGGTCCGTACCTTACGGACGCAGAAACCGATTTGCGGTTTGCCGTCATTCTCGCTTTTTTTATTGCCCAAAACGCCGTCAGGCGATTGGAATATTTTCAGAAAGGTGGAAACACGAATGAGAAAGAAAAAGACATTGCACCGCCGAAAGCGCGGAAGGCGGTCCGCCGTTTTCAGACGGCCAATTGAAAGAAGGGAGGCGCGAAGATATGCGAGGTATCCGATACGGGCAGTATAGGTTCATACGCATACGAGGAAAAGAAGTGCATGACGGTGTGCGGTGAGGCATATACGCCCGAAGTTGTCGTCGAGACTTCCGGCCTGACCGAGGAGGAATGGCTGGAATACAGGCGGCAAGGGATCGGCGGAAGCGACGCCGCGGCGACCCTCGGCGTTTCGCCGTTTGCCACGGCGTGGGATGTATACTATGACAAGTTAAAAATCGCATCGTATGCGGACGAGGACGCAGGCTGGGTCGCAAAACGCACAAATACGTCAAAAACTTGCGTAGAACAAATACTTCTTGACCACAAAAAAATCATATAACAGTTATTTTTATTGTAACATATTTCTTTTGATTTGTCAAGTATTTTAGCGAAATTCCGTGAAATTCGTGTGCGTTTTTTTCGCAAGGACGACCAAAATAGGATTCCTCCGCTTTGTAATTTCATTTATTGTGGTCAATAAATGGTCAGTAAGCAGTGTTTCGCTTCTTGACAAAGGTATTCTAACACAAAAGACGGAATATTGCAAGGACCAATATATTCCGAAAAACAGATTATCACGTGCCGAGATACTCCTTTTTCGCCCGGTACGCGGAAAGCGGGAGGGTTGCGAACTGCATTTTATAGTGGTCAAAATTGGGGTCAAAAAGGCGAGGAAATCCTGTGACTACGGGGGTTTTTCGCCTTTTTTGTCAAGAAGTATTTGTTCTATCCAAAAAAAGACAGGGGGTCAAAACCCCTTGAAATTCCGGTCTGCGGGCGGCGGAAACGGCTGCCCGACGGGTCATCGGAATGGCTGACGCATGGTTCGCGCGAGAGAGAGAAAGAGAGAGTGAAAAAGGAAAGAGAGGAGCCGCCCTATGGGAATATTGCTTTATTCGCACAATGAGCAAGCCTATCGGGCGGCTCTTTCCATGCTTGCGGAAACCGGAAAGGCGGCGATCGTCCACCCCACCGGGACGGGCAAGTCCTTCATCGGGTTCAAGCTTTGCGAGGACAACCCGGACAAAACGGTTTTGTGGCTGTCGCCCTCGGAGTATATCTTCAAGACACAGCTTGAAAACTTGAAAGCCGCAGGCGGGGACGAACCGCAAAATATCCGATTCTTGACCTACGCCAAGCTTATGAACATGAGCGAGGAAGAGATAAAAGAGATTGATCCGGCGCTAACGGTGTGGGACGAATACCACAGAGCAGGCGCCTCCCAATGGCAGCTTGGTGTACAGCGGTTTTTGAAGCTGTTTCCGGACGTGCCGGTTCTCGGCCTTACGGCGACGGCGATCCGTTACTTGGACGATCAACGGGATATGTCCGAGGAATTGTTCGACGGCAACGTCGCAAGTGAGATGACGTTGGGCGAAGCCATCGTCCGAGGGATCTTGAATCCGCCGAAGTATGTGCTTTCTGTCTTTTCCTATCAGAAAGACCTTGAAAAATACGAGCGTCGGGTCAAAACCGCAAAAAGCAAGGCGACCCGCGACGCCGCCGAGAGATACCTCGAAGCACTTCGTCGTGCTCTCGACAAGGCGGACGGTCTTGACGTGATCTTCGACAAGCACATGACCGACCGCACGGGCAAATATATCGTCTTTTGTGCGAATAAAGAGCACATGGACGAGATGATAGAGAAATCCCGCGAGTGGTTCGCGAAGGTGGACAAAAAGCCGCATATCTATTCCGTCTACACGGTGGAACCGGGTGCGGATAAAGTATTTGAGGACTTCAAAGCCGACAGCGACAGCACCCACCTTCGCCTGCTTTACTGCATCGACGCTCTGAACGAGGGGATCCACGTCGAAAACGTCAGCGGCGTGATTTTGCTCCGCCCGACGATCTCTCCGATCATCTATAAGCAGCAGATCGGACGAGCGCTGTCTGCAAGCAAAAAGAACGACGCCGTCATCTTCGACGTCGTGATGAATATCGAGAACCTGTACAGCATTGATTCCGTGGAGGAAGAAATGCGCGTCGCCATGACCTACTATCGCTCTTGGGGCGAATCGTCCTTTATCGTCAACGAGAAGTTCAAGGTGATCGACGAGCTCCGCGACTGCCGCGAACTGTTTGAGAAACTCAATGACACGCTCACCGCTTCATGGGATACGATGTACGCCTATGCGAAAGGATATTATGAACAGCACGGCAATCTGGAGGTGCCTCAACACTATAAGACGGCGGACGGCTACTCGCTGGGGACTTGGCTTGGCACGCAGCGCCAAATCCGAAACGGAACGATCAACGGAGTCTTGAACAATGATAGGATCGCAAAGCTGGACGCGATCGGTATGAGATGGGAAAGCTATCGCGATACGATATGGGAGAAAAACTACGCTGCGGCAAAAAAGTATTACGAAGAAAACGGGAATTTACTGGTACCCGCAGCGATGCCCGGTTTAGGCACATGGATCACCAATCTGCGCAATTATCGCAAAAGCGCGATTCGGAACGCCTATCTCACGAAGGAGCGAATCGCAAAATTAGACGCCATCGGAATGGTGTGGACTGTACCCGATTATCTCTGGGAGCGCAACTTTGCCGCCGCCATGGAATACCACCGGGAACACGGAAGCTTGAATGTGCCCGGGGCATACGTCGCCCCAAACGGCGTGCGCCTCGGTACATGGCTGCACAATCAGCGTTCCGCTCGAAGGAAAGGCTGCTGCACTTTGACGGCGAGCCAGATCGCCGCGTTGGACGAGCTTGGGATGGTTTGGGGCAACAAGAATGAATTGCAGTGGGAAATCGGGTATGCCGCCGCAAAATCGTATTATGAAAAGCACGGCGATCTGAATGTATCTTGGCTTTATAAAACGGGATCCGGCTTTGATTTGGGGAAATGGGTCTCTCGTCAAAAGGAAAAGCAGAATGCCGGCAAAATGTCGCATGAGCGTTATGACCGATTGCGTGCGATCGGTATGCAATGGGAACGAATCGACCCGTGGGAGTACCGCTTTTCGCTCGCGGAAGCGTATTTTAAGGAGCACGGGAATTTGCAGGTGCCGGCAAGATGCAACGTGGAAGGCGTGGATCTCAGCAAATGGTTAAGCGATCAACGGCAGAATTATTACGGAAACCGCAAGCAGAAGCTGACGGAAGAACAGATTCGACGTCTGGGATCCATCGGAATGGAATGGAAGACGAAAAACGAGGTTGCTTGGGATAAGCGCTATGCGGCGCTGAAAGCGTATTTTGACGAGCATGGCAATATCGATGTTCCGTTGGATATGCTTCTCTCCGATGGAAAGGACGGAAAGTCCCTCGCCTTATGGATGAAGGTCCAACGCAAATATTATCGGGAAGGCAAACTGACCGATGAGCAGATCGAAAAGCTGAACGCCGTCGGCATGGTGTGGGATCTCCCGGACACATGGGAGGTCGGGTTTGCGCATGCGGAGCAGTATTACCGGGAAAATGGGAACCTGCTTGTGCCGACAGGTCATGTCTGCGCCGACGGGTACAATCTGCGCAGCTGGATCAACAATCAACGAGCAAACCGCAACCATCCCACACGGTATCACGCCGTCACCGATGAACAGGCGGAGCGGTTGGAAAAGATCGGCATGGTGTGGAATGTTGCCGAACAGCAATGGAACGAATCTTATGAACTTGCCGTCGCATATTTTCGCGAAAACGCAAATCTCGATGTTCCTGCAAAATATAAGACAAGCGACGGCTTTGCGCTTTGGGAATGGTTGAGTACGCAGCGGAAGAAGCGTCGGGAGGGGGAACTCTCCGCAGACCGTATCCAAAAATTAGACGCGCTCAAAATGGACTGGATGTTCCCCACAGAACGTGACTGGGAAAATTACTACGCGGAGGCGCAGCGATTTTACCTTGCGCATGGAAACCTTTCGGTGCCGGTCACGTATCGAACGGAAACCGGAATGTGGCTCGGTCGGTGGGTTGCCAAGCAGAAAAAGGATCGAAACAAGTTAAAAACTTCGGGCGCAAACGGAAATCAAATCAGAAGGCTCGATGAGCTTGGGATGATTTGGAACGATTCAACCGTTACGGCAATAAAGGCCGGTAACCCTGCCGTAAGACCATCTGCGGCAATGTAAAGAAATAATGAAGAAGAAAGACAACAATACAGATCGTTGCGTGCTTTGCGGCAACAAAACGGAATATAGGAAGGACACGCCTGTTGAACAACGAACTTGCTACATCATAGGAGCAGGTCAACTGTGTACGGAATGTTACGACGCGGTTTATGTCCGAAGATACGCAAAAGATATGAAAGAAGAATAAGAGTAACCGTAAAAATACCGAAAAAACTTCTGAAATTTTGCGGGGGGGGGGTAAAACCTACTTCTCTCTGACAAAGCGGAAAATGTTTTATGGGAGAGAAGTTATGTTGATAGAAGATGAAAAGAAAACACACCCCCAAGCCTCCTCGGAGGCAGGAAAAAATAGAAGAACAGTTGAGCATTGGCAGATGGTTTCCGTCACGTTAGCTCTATATGACGCATTCACGGCGATCGGCGCATACTTTTTCGCGCTCTGGCTTCGCTTCGATTTTCATTTCAGCGAGATCCCGGACGGGTATTTCTCGGCATGGCTTCACTTTGCCCCGATTTATGCGCTGCTTACCGTCGTCGTGCTCTGGGCGCTTCGGCTGTATCGGAGCATCTGGCGTTTTGTCAGCTTTGACGAACTCAAGCGGATCGGTCTCGGGGCGGTTATTCTCGGCATCCTCCATACGGGAATCATTACCGCCGCGTTTGAAAGAATGCCCATATCGTATTATCTGATCGGCATGATCATCCAGTTTATGGCGATCCTTTTCGTGCGCTTTTTATACGGGTCATATTGCTGGAACTTGGCAAAAAGGCCAGACAGCTGCAGAGGGCGGCCACGAGCCGAGTTGTGCTGGTAGACGTGATGTGAAGCGCACTTATAAACAGCAATATTTCAAATAATAAAGAGAGACTGGAACAAACGGATGAAGAAAAAAGAGACTAAAAACAGCCGCGAACTCTGCGTGGTTTGCGGGAAAGACACGGGGTACACGAAGGAAACGCCCGTTTCTCAGCGAAAAAACTACATCGAGGGCGCGGGACAGCTTTGCCAGAAGTGCTTTGCGGAAATTTATGCTAAAAATAGCAACCCGGAGAGCCTTTGATACGCATACATCCCAAGACGTTCGACTCTGTAATGACCGCATATTAAAGCAAGACAAAAATGTTGAAAGCTCAGCTTCTCTTTTTGCGGGGGGGGGTAAAACCTACTTCCCTCAATGAAAGCAGAAAGTGTTTCACAGGAGAGAAGAAATGGATATGAATATCAAAGAACAGACCGCCCGGTTAGACGTGAGAGATGAATCGGTTGATATGATGGCGGATTTGAATGAAGGGAATATTGCAACGGCTGTAAAAGAATCGCTTGAAACGACAAATGAAACAAGTAGCGATGAGACATATCACAGCAGTGTGATTATTCCGTTTAAGCAGCGGAGAAAACAAGTTGCTAATCCCGAAAACAATAGAGCTGAGACTATTCAAGCTGAGAGAAAACAGGAACGAGCAGGAAGTTCCGAGGAAGTCAAATCAAAGCCAGTATATGATTTTTTCAAACGATTTTTCGATATTGCGCTTTCGGCGATTGTGAGTGTTGCGATTCTGATTCCGGTACTGATAATAGCAGCCATCATCATGATAAAAGACCCGGGCAATCCGTTTTATATACAAACCCGCATTGGAAAGAATCACAAGCCGATTAAAATACTGAAGCTCCGGTCAATGAAAAAAGGAGCTGACAGGCTTGAGGAAATGCTCACGCCGGAGCAGCTTGAGGAATACAAACGGGAATATAAACTGCGTGATGACCCCCGCCTGATCGGATGGAAGAAACCAGGCGACGGCAGCAAATGTTTTGGTGCAAGAATTAGACAATTAAGCCTCGACGAGGTAATGCAAATACCGTATAACATCTTGATAAAAAATGACCTCGGGTTAGTTGGTCCCAGACCTATTTTGGAAGATGAACTCAGGGAGAACTATACGCCTGAGCAGCAGGAACTGCTTCTTTCAGTCAAACCCGGTTTAACGGGCTACTGGCAGGCATATGCAAGGAACGATGCTACATACGAGGACGGCATGCGGCAGCAGATGGAATTGTATTATGTTCAAAATCGGTCGATGTGGTTGGATATAAAGATTGTTTTTGCGACCGTTGTGGCGGTTTTGAGAAAGAGCGGGGTTTGAAGACCGCTTCAAATCATCTATTGAGCATTGATATGTAGTTCCATAATGAAAGGTTCAAGAATGTGAATATATTGTATGTCACACAGTTTTATTATCCTGAATTAACGGCAGGCGCTTTCCGTGCATATGATAACGCAGTATGTTGGTCGAAAAACGGGGATAATGTTACTGTCTTTACAGGATTTCCAAACTATCCTGCAGGCAAAATATACGACGGCTATAAAATCAAATTGCTCCAAGAAGAAATAATTGACGGAGTCCATATTGTACGAAGCAAAATATATATTAAACAGAATAAGACATTTTTCAGTAGAATATTGAATATGGGCAGTTTCCTCTTTTGGGGAATCGTAAATTTCATTTTCAACGGCAGAAAAGTCGGTAAAAACTTTGATGTTGTACTTGGTTCGTCCGGACCTATTTTTGCCGCTCTTTTGGCTTGGCTTTATGCGTCATTTCACCGATTGCCCTTTGTCTTTGAAATACGTGACATCACCTATCGGCAGCTGATTGCGACCGGAAAAAGCAAGTCCAGCTTTCCGGTCAAGCTGATGAAAAAGTTTGAACTCTTTTTGTGCCGTCGTGCGAAGCGCGTAGTTGTTGTAACAAACGGCTTCAAAGATGTTCTTTCGTCCGACGGCATTGATGAAAACAAAATTTCTATCATTACAAACGGGGTTGAAATTTCACCGCTTATTGAGAGAAAATCGGCAAATGGCGGCGTTCACCTTAGCTATTTCGGTACGCTTGGCATATCGCAAAAAATAGATGAAACATTTCCATACGCCGTTGAAATAGCAAAAGCACAGAATAATTTTACATATCAGATCATTGGCGAAGGCGCACAAAGAGGAGCGATAGAGACGATATTGTCGAATGGGAATTATCCATATATTGAACTACTTCACGGAATGACGCCGGAAGAACTTGAGCTATATTATAAGCAAACAAACCTTTCTGTTGTGACTCTTGCTAAAAGCGAAGATTTCAAATATACGTTGCCTTCCAAACTGTTTCAAATTATGGGACGCGGCATCGCAGTTCTTTTCATCGGTCCTGATGGAGAGGCGGCTGATATTGTGCGTAAATATCACGCCGGAATCACTCTCTGCGGAACCTTGCAGGAGGATATTCAAGTGCTGCGGGATTTTTTTGCACAGTCCGATTATCAGGAGCAGCTTTATATGATGGGGCAGAATGGGTATAAAGCGGTAGCGCACTGCTATGACCGCAAGACGCTCGCCGCAGATTATCTTGACTTACTGCGGAGTTGTGCGAAGGGCAAATAATAGATGAAGATGAAAGGAAAAGAATTGATATGATAAATGTAATCGGACTCGGCTACATAGGACTTCCCACAGCTTTAATGATGGCTTCCCACGGCGTGGAGGTCGTCGGCACGGACTACAACAAGAAACTGGTGGACACGCTCAACGCTGGGAAAACCACATTCAAGGAAAAAGGTCTTGACGAGCTGTTTGAAGAGGCGGTCAAGTGCGGGATCCAATTCACGACGGAATATCAAGTCACGGACACCTACATCGTTTCCGTTCCCACGCCCTACGACAAATTCAGCAAGAAAGTCGATGCCTGTTACGTCGTGGCGGCGGTCGAAAATGTGCTGGACGTCTGCCCGAAAGGCGCGACAATCGTCATCGAATCCACCGTTTC
>CANRIX010000007.1 GCA_947630765.1 uncultured Clostridia bacterium
CGCTTAACTGGTTCTCTCCTAAAGATGTCCTCTTTTCTTTTCCTGACTTTGTAACACATCATTGACAAACCTACAACGGCGAAAAAACGCCGTATTCGCGCCCCCAATCAAAAGCAAAGGACGATCCGGCGCACCGCCGCATCGTCCTTTTCGACTTCCAAGTCGTTTTGTTCTTTTTTCGCGGGATTTTTCAGCGTTCCTCGCGGAAGTAGGACAGTCCGAGCGCGGCGGGACCCTGGTCCCCCTTGTGCCGGCGCAGATTGACCAGAATGAGCACGAGGATCGTGATGACGTACGGCAGCATCCGCATCAGATCGGTCGAAACCGTGATGCCGAGCAGCTGCGGCAGGTAGACGTACGCCCAATAGCAGAACCCGAAGATCAGCGAGCCCCAAAGCAGGTTCAGCGGCTTCCAGAGCGCGAAGATGACCAACGCGACCGCCAGCCAGCCGAACGCTTCGAGCGTATACACGTCCGCCGTCGACCACGCGCCGCTCTTGAATTCCATCACGCAGAACAGCCCCGCCATACCGACCAGCCCCGCCCCGAGCGAGGACGCGAGGTAGCGGTACTTCGTCACGCTGATCCCGGCCGCGTCCGCCGTACCGGGGTTTTCGCCGACGGCTCGCAGGTGCAGCCCCGCACGGGTGTGGTAGAGGAACAGCGACAGCAGAATGACCGCCCCGATCGTCACATAGAGCATGAACCCGTAGCGGAAGAACAGGTCGGAAAACCAGCCGAGCTTATCCGAAAGGAACGGGATCTTCGCGGTGAACACGCGGAAGGCGGCTTCGCAGCGGACGTTGCCGCTTTCGGACTTGACGAAATAATAGGAAAGGAATTCCGCAAGCCCGCAGCCGAAAATCGTCAGCACCAGACCGACGACGTTCTGGTTGATGCGCAAACTGACCGTGAAGAAGCTGTAAATCAGCCCGATTAGCATCGCCGCAAGGAAGGAACTGCCGAGCGAGATCAGCAGGATCAGCACCACCGACGGTTCCTCCACCGCGTTGCAGTAGGAATAGACCGTGATGAACCCCGCCGACGCGCCGACGCACATGGTCCCCGGCGTGCCGAGGTTGAGCGAGCCCGCCTTTTCGGTCAGCAGCTCGCCGAGCGCCGCGAGCGCGAGGAACGCGGCGAACGGGACCGCCTGCTGCACCCAGCCGAGAATATTGGTCCAGATCATACCGTTTCCGCCTCCTTTCCGGCGTGCGAGCGCAGGATCCGATACTGGATGAAGAACTCGCTGCCGATGACGACCAGCAGCATCACGCCGACCATCACGTCCGCCGCCGGCGCGGAAAATCCGAGCGTGCCGTAGGTATTCGACATCAGCGCAGCGCCCTTTTCCAGCGCGACGATCAGCAGCGCGACGCCCGCCATGGTGAACGTGTTGAACTTGGAAAGCCACGCGACGATGATGGCGGTAAAGCCGTATCCGCCCGCCATCTCCGAGGAAATGGTGTGGCTCTGAGAAGAAACCGTCAAAAAGCCGCAGAATCCGCAGATCGCGCCGGACAGGATCATGGTCCGAAGCAGGACCCTGTTGACGTGGATGCCCGCGTACCGGGCGGTGTTGCCGGATTCACCGACGACGGCGATCTCGTAGCCGTGCTTGGTGGAACGCAGGTAAAAGTACATCAGCACCGTCAGTACGACGACGATGACGATGAACCAGAAGTCCTCGTTCTGCAGCAGACTGCCGTCGGACGTGCCGCCCCAGAGCGAGCTGAACCAGCCGACCTTCGTCGAGCTGTTGAGCATGCCGAGCGCGGAGCGGATCCCCCGCCATTCGTTGTAGAAGTAGAGCACGATCTGCGTGGCGATGTAGTTCATCATGAGCGTGAAAAGCGTCTCGTTCGTGTTCAGCTTCGCCTTGAAGAACGCGGGGATCAGCCCCCAGATCCCGCCGGCGAGCAGGCTGCACACGATCATCAGCAGGAACAGCACCGGCGTCGGGAGCGAGGTGTAATGGTACATGACGAACGCCGCCGCCATGCCGCCGATGAGCACCTGTCCCTCCGCCCCGATGTTCCAGAAGCGCATCTTGAACGCGGGCGCGAGCGCTACGGCGATACAGAGCAGCTTCGCCGTCGCCTTGAACGTCGCCCACAGGTAACTCGACGACCCGAACGCCCCGCGCAGCATCGTGCGGTAGAACGTCAGCGGGTCCACCCGCACCACGCACCAGACGAACAGCGCATTGAGCAGAAGCGCCAGCACGAACGCCCCGACGCGCACGCCCCACGCGGCCGCCGGGCGCATACGGTCCCGCTTTGCGATGTGAAAGAGCGGCGTCCGCCGCGAAGAACCCTGCTTCATACCGCGTCCGCCTCCGTTCCGTTCTGTTTGGTCATCAGATACCCGATCTCCTCTTTGGTCGTTCCCGCCGCGTCCACGACGCCCGTGACCCGTCCGCCGCAGAGCACCAGGATCCTGTCGCACAGCGCCAACAGCACGTCGAGGTCCTCCCCGACGTACAGCACGGCGACGCCCTTGCGCTTCTGCTCGTTCAGCAGGCGATAGATCGTGTAGGACGTGTTGATGTCCAGCCCGCGGACCGCGTAGGCGGTCATCAGCACCGCCGGTTCCGACGCGATCTCCCGCCCGACCAGCACCTTCTGCACGTTGCCGCCGGACAGCCTGCGGACCGGCGTGCGCAGCGAAGGCGTCACGACCTCCAGGTCCGTCCGCACCTTTTCGGCGAGCAGCCGGGAGGGACGCGTCCGCGTCAACGGGGAACGCCCTTCCGCGTAATGCCGCAGCAGCATATTTTCCGTCATGCCCATGCCGCCGACCAAACCCATGCCCAGCCGGTCCTCCGGCACGAAGGAGAGCGAAACGCCGAGCGAGCGGATCTGCTTTGCGGACTTGCCGATCAGCGATTCGGTCCTTCCGTCCGGCCCGGTGTACAGGATCTCGCTGCCCGGTTCCGTCTTTTGCAGACCGGCGATCGCTTCGAGCAGTTCCTTCTGCCCGCAGCCGGAAATGCCCGCGATCCCGAGGATCTCCCCGCCGTAGGCTTCAAACGAAACCTCTGAGAGCGCCGTCACGCCGTCCCGTCCGCGGCAGGACAGGTGCGAAACCTGCAGCCGCTTCTCCCGGCGTTCCACCGGCGGACGTTCGATGTTCAGCTCGACCCGTTTGCCGACCATCATCTCGGTCAGCGACTGCTCGGTCGCCTTCGCGGTCTCGACCGTGTCGATATATTCCCCTTTGCGCAGGATGGCGACCCGGTCGGAAACCGAAAGCACCTCGTGCAGTTTGTGGGTGATGATGACCACCGCTTTTCCGTCCCGCCGCATATTCCGCAGGACTTCGAACAATTTGTCCGACTCTTGCGGGGTCAGCACGGCAGTCGGCTCGTCGAGAATGAGAATTTCTGCGCCCCGGTAGAGCGCCTTGACGATCTCGAGCGTCTGCTTTTGCGAAACGCTCATATCCCGCACGCG
This sequence comes from uncultured Clostridia bacterium, assembly GCA_947630765.1. GTDB lineage: Bacteria > Bacillota > Clostridia > Oscillospirales > CAG-382 > Coliplasma. Next base: position 3,456 of record CANRIX010000007.1, read on the forward strand.
GCACTTCAGATCCAGCGAAAACCCGTAGGTGCGGCAGATCTCCCCGATCTTTTCCTCGGCGGCGGCCGGATCGTAGGGCTCCCGCAGGCCGAGGACGATGTTCTCCACCGGCGTGAACACCTCCACGAGCTTGAAATGCTGGTGGATCATGCCGATCCCGAGCCGGTGCGCGTCCTGCGGCGACCGAATGGACACCCGCTCCCCGCGGACAAAAATATCCCCGCTGTCCGGGTAGTAGATGCCCGCAAGCAGGTTCATCAGCGTGGTCTTTCCGCTGCCGTTCTCCCCGAGCAGGGACAGGATCTCCCCGCTGCGGATCTCCATAGTGATGTCGTGATTGGCGACGACGTCGCCAAAAGTTTTGGTAACATTCTGCAGCCGGATGACGGCACAGTTCGGTTCGGACAACTCGGCTCCTCCGTTTCTTTCTGGTGCGGAAAACAGAGCGGGGAGGCCGCGAAACGGCGCTCCCCCTCTCCTGCGATTTGGTTAGTTGTTGATCTGACGGATGCCGTCGATATCCAGCAGGAAGCACGGTGCGCTCTGCAGATAGGACTCGTGGTAGTACCCGTCCGCGACGACGTTGTTCTTGTCATAGGTGAAGTCGCCGTCGCTGTCCGTCCCGTAGCACCAGGTGATTGTCTTGCCGCCGACCGTGAACTTGGACGTGTCAAAGACGTGCAGCTTGCCGCTCTTAATGTCGCCGACCACCTCGTCGACCTTCGCCTGCGTGCCTTCGGCGCAGTTCTTGCCCAGCTCGGTGATGGCGACGGCGCCCTCGGCGTATCCGGCCGCCCAGTTGGTCGTGATGTTGCCGCCGTTGATGGCGACCGCGAGCGCGTACTGATAGTAGGACTGCCAGACGTTGGTCGCGGAGGTCAGCGCCGCATCCGGCGCGACGTCGAGCATGGATACATTATAACCGACCGAGTAAGCGACCTTCCCGGCGCTGAACGCTTCCTGCGCGGCTGTCGGCGCACCGGCGGAGTCCGCGTGCTGCCCGATGATGACGCAGCCGCTGTCGATCAGCGCTTTTGCGGCGGCCTTTTCGCCGTCGTAATCATACCAGGAATTGGTGAAACGGACGTCCATGACCACGTTTTCCACGACGGAACGAACGCCGAGGAAGAACGCGGTGTAGCCGGACTTGACTTCCGCGAACGGATGCGCACCGACGTAGCCGATCTTGACGTTGTCGCCGTCGAAGTTTTCATCGCCCAGCTTGTCGCCGTCGATCAGCTCCTTGAGCTTCATGCCGGCCACCACGCCGGAAACGTAGCGGGACTCGTACACGTTCGTGAACGCGTTCGAGAAGTTGTCCAGCCCCGCGCTCGCGGCGGTATCGCCCGTGACGGCGACAAAGTGGACGTCCTCATGCTTGCCGGCAAGCTCCTGCATGTAGGACTGGTGACCGTAGGAATTCGAGAAGATGTAGGTACAGCCGTCGGCGATCAGCTGCTCGCCGGCCGTCGTGACCGCCTCGGATTCCGGGGTCTTTTTCTTCCAGGTGATCTGGCTTTCGGAGATGCCAAGGGCGGCTGCCGCAGCGGTGATGCCGTCCATATGCGCCTTCGTGTAGCCTTCGGTTTCGTCGCCGATCAGAATGACGCCGATCTTCAGCGCAGACGGGTCGCCGGTGACGGCAGGCGGCGTAAGCGCCTGGACGCCCGCTTCGGCGAGCTCCTTCGTTTCGTCGTCGCCGTAGAACGTCGCACCGTCGGCGTCGTCCTTCTTGCAGGACGCGCAGAACAGCACGACCGACGCGAGCATGACGCATACGAGAAGCATGGAAAGGATCCGTTTCATGTTTTTTCCTCTTTTCTTATTTCTTGGGAATTTCCCTTTTTTCTCAATCCGAAAAGAACGTGATGCCCTTTTCAAGGCTCATGGACGCGATCCGGGCGAGCGATTCGACGCGCAGCCCCTGCGCGCGCAGCTCCGCCCCGCCAGGCTGGAACGCCTTTTCGATGACGATCCCCGCCCCGACCGGGACCGCTCCCGCGTCCCGCACCAATTGCAGAAGCGCCCGCAGTGCGCTCCCCATGGCGAGGAAATCGTCGATGATGAGGACGTGTTCCCCTTCCCGAAGGAATTCCTTGGAAACGACGACCTCATAGGTCTGCCCATGGGTATAGGAATACACCTCGGAACGGTACACGTCCGCGTAGATATTGACGGTTTTGGTCTTTTTCGCAAAGACGACCGGACAGCCGAACTGCTCCGCCGTCAGGCAGGCGACGCCGATCCCGGACGCTTCGATGGTCAGGATCTTGTCCACCCGCTCCCCTTCGTACCGCCGGCGGAACTCTGCGCCGAGCCGCGAAAGGAACGGCACGTCGATTTGGTGGTTGAGGAAGCTGTCCACCTTCAGAACGTCCCCTTTGCCGAGCTTCCCGTCCCGCAAAATCCGCTCCTCCAGCAGTTTCAACGCCGACACCCTCCTTCGCGTGAAAATCCGTCTTTTTCCTACAAACTGTTCTTATTATAGCGCATTTTTTCGCGTTTGTAAAGAGGTGCGTGGGATTTTTCGTACAAAATATGACAATTTTTCTTTCCGTCCACCCCTTGAAAACGGAAAAAGGGGCGCGAACTGCCCCCAAAAAGATTCGTTGGGGCATTGCCCCAAACCCCATTCAAGGGACTTTTTGAAAAAAGTCCCTTGAAAATCCCCAAAAACTTTTCATTTCGGTATCCGAAGCGAAGGGATCTGCTTGTATGGACAAATCGCAACGACACGAAAGCGGATTTTTAACACGTTGGAAACGTAAATTCACTTCCCCTCGTGGTATTCCTTTTCCGTGTTGACGTTCCAAACCGGCGTGCGATCGGTCGAGCCGGTTCGGATGCAGTTGACCGCCTCGAACGCCGTAACCATGGAATGGTCCATATTGTTGTAGCGGTGCTGCCCGTTGCGGCCGATGCAGAACAGGTTTTCAAACCCGTCGAGGAAGTTCCGCACCTCCCCGAAGCGCTCGTAAGCCCCGAAGTACGCAGGATACGCCTTCTTGACCCGCACACGCGTCGCGTCCAGGACGTCCTCCGCCCGAATGACCCCGATCTTTTCCAGTTCGCCCTTCGCGAATTCGATGAAGTCCCCGTCCGGCATCTCCCACAGCCGGTCCCCCTCGTTGCAGAAGTATTCCAGCCCGATCCAGACCGTGTGCAGCGGGTCCTCGACCATATACGGGGACCAGTTGTTGAAAATTTGCAGGCGACCGAGCTTCACGTCCCGCTCCTGCACGTAGATCCAGCAGTCCGGCACGATATTCGCAAGCGTTTTGGTCTTGGTTCGGTTTTCGATCTGCAGCCGCTTCACCAGCAGTCCGACCGTGATGAAATCCCGATACGGCAGGGACGAAGCGATTTCGTACACGTCCGCCGGGACCGCGTCCTTCCCCATGCCCGTCACCAGATCCTTGACCGGCATGGAGGAGAGGAAGTAGTCCCCGGTCACTTCGGTCCCGTCCGCGAGGACGACCGCCTGGATGCGGCGTTCGCCGGCGCGGATCTCACGCACCTCCGCGTGCAGCCGGATCTCCCCGCCGAGCCCGCGCACCTCGTCCGCCAGCGCTTCCCAGAGCTGTCCCGGCCCTTTTTTCGGATAGAGGTATTGCTCGATCAGCGAAGTTTCCACCTCCGCGTCCTTGCGGCGGAACGGCTTGCAGATCGCGTCCGTCAGCGCCTTCCGAAGCGAAAGCCCCTTGACCCGCTGTGCGCCCCAATCGGCCGAAAGCTCCCGCGGGTCGACGCCCCAGAGCTTCTCGGTGTAATCCTCGAAAAACATCTCGTAGAGCGGCTTGCCGAACCGATTGATATAGAAATTGGCGAGGTTGTCCTCCGGCCGCTTATGCAGGCAGGACGCGAGGTAGCCGGCGCCCGCACGTACGGTGTTGCGCAACCCCAGATCCCGCAGCGTCTCCGCCCGCAGGGAAAGCGGGTAGGCGAAAAATTTCTGCAAAAAATAGATCCGGGAAACGCGGTCGCGCACGAGCATGACCCGGTCGGTGGTTTCCGGGTCCGGCCCGCCCGCCGCAAGCGGTTTTTCCCGCCCGAGCAGCTTGTCGTCCAACGACGGCGCGCCCTGCGTCGGCAGAATCTGCGCCCAGAGCGCGTTGACCGACGCGTCCTTGGAAAAGAAACGGTGCCCGCCGATGTCCATACGGTTGCCGTGATAGGAAACCGTCCGGGAGATGCCGCCGACCTCGCCGCTCGCTTCCAGAACGACGGGCTTGACGTCCGTTTCCGTCAGCAGCTTGTACGCGGCGGTCAGTCCCGCCGGTCCCGCGCCGATGATGATCGCCCGTTTCTCCATATCCCCTCATATCCCCCTCTCACGATCGAACCTCCGTCCGTCAGCCCTTGCCGACGAACAGCCTGCGCCCGATGTAATTCCAGGCCGTGACCGGGACCGCGATCGCGATGTTGTAGATCCATTCCTTGCTTTCGCCCTCGCCGAACAGCCAGATGCACAACTGGTTCCCGCCGAGGCTCAGCAGCAGCCCGACGACCCCGACCGCGCTGAACACCAGCGCCGCCCGGCCGGACCGCCCCTTCTGCTTTTGGGATTCCCCGGTGAAAACCAGGTACATGGAGATCAGGTTGTTGATGACCAGCCCGACCAGAAACCCCGCCGTGACTGCCAGCAGATTCCGCACGTCCAATTCCCGCCACGAAAGTTCCGGCAAAAAATGGTTGCACAGCGGTGTGACGACCAGCTTGTCGAACACGAACGCCGTCCCCCCGGCGAACAGATACCGAATCAGCTCCGCCGACCACAGCTTCGACCACAGTTTTTTGAACCAATTCATCATAGGATCCCCCTTTGCGGTCCGAGTATGCTGTCATTATACACGGTTTTCGCCGGAAAGTCAAGCTCTCGCCCCCGTTCCATAAGAAAATGCCGCGGGCGAAGCGCCTGCGGCACAGCATGCCGAAAAATGCAGTGAAAAAATACAATTAAAATATTGTCCCGCAGGCGGGCATGTACCGCCGAAGGGACACATCAAGAGAAAAACGGCGAAGGCGGCGTCAAAAGTGGCGCAAGCCGAGCCGCTTTTTGACGTGCCGACAATGTCGGCACGTCTTAAAAGGGGCTTTGGGGGGAAAAGGCAGAGCAAGGCAGCGCTGCGACAAAGTCGCTTGCGATGACGATGCGATTGCGTTTGCCCCCAAGCATTTACCGTCGCGTCGGATCGAACGCCGCCTTGCGGCGCAGGTGCGCCGTCACGAACATCGCCAGCAGCACGCCCGTGCCGAGCAGGTACGGGAACGCGCCCGCCGCGTCGCCGGTCGCCGGTGCGGAGGAAGTCGCGGACGTCGCGGAGGATGTGCCCACCGTCGAATCCGCCGACGAAGCATCCGTCCCGTCGGAGGACGCTGCGCTCGTCACATCAGAGGACGCCGCATCCGTTTCATCGGAGGTCGTCGCGTCACGCGCACCGTCGAAAGGCGCAGGCTCGTCGCCGTTGTCGGCAGCGCCGTCACCGCCGACGTCCGTCCCGGTACCCGTCCCCGCGTCCGTTCCGGCATTGCCGGCGTCGCCGGCATCCCCGACGCCACCGGGGTTCGCCCCCTGCTGTACGCCGTCCGCCGCTTCCGCGCCGCCGACTGCGTCCGCACCCGCGCCGCCGATCGTACCGGCGCCCGCGTTCGTGCCCGCGCCGTTCACCTCCGCCATACACCAAACGGCGCACAGCGAAACGGCGGTCAGCACCGCGCAAAGCACAACGCTAAACCGGCAAAAAGAGGAATGTTTCATTTTCATATCGTTTTCGTTCCTTTCCAAACAGTTTTCACGGCCGAAAAAGGAACACGACGCGTTCAGGGCAGCTGCCAGTCGATCGCACGCTCGCCGAGGAATCGGTTGCAGGCGGAGAAATGCCGACAGCCGAAGAACCCTCTGGAGGCCGAAAGCGGGCTTGGGTGCGGGGCTTCCAGCACGAGGTGCGCCGGATTGGTGACGAGCTGCTTCTTCGCCCGGGCGTAGCCGCCCCAAAGGAGGAAGCAGACCGGCTCCTTCCGCTCGTTGAGCAGTTCGATCGCCCGGTCGGTAAACTGTTCCCAGCCCTTCCCGCGATGGCTGCCCGCCTGCCCTTCGCGGACGGTCAGAACGCTGTTGAGCAGCAGGACGCCCCGCTTCGCCCAAAGCGTCAGATCCCCGTCCTTCGGCGGCGTACAGCCGAGGTCGCTTTGCAGTTCCTTGAAGATATTCGCCAGCGACGGCGGGATCTCCACCCCTTTTCGGACGGAGAAGCACAGCCCGTGCGCCTGCCCGTACTCGTGATAGGGGTCCTGCCCCAAAATGACCACCCGAACGTCGTCGTATGCCGTTTCCCGGAAGGCCGCAAACAGATCCTCCATCGGTGGAAAGACCCGCACGTCCCGCCGGAAATACTCCTGCTTGAGAAAAGCGCGCAATTGCTGGTAATACGGTTTGCCGTACTCCGGCGCCAACCGTTCGTCCCAGCTGTTGCCGAACCGAAACATCTTCGTCGCCTCCGATCCCATGGTTTTTATGAAGTCGAAAAGTCCTCCGTATCTGACGGAAGAACTCCTTTTCCGACACCAGTATACCACAAAATCGGTCCCATTTGCAAGAGCAAATCGGCCGTCGCGATGAAAAATCGCAAAATTAGTTTGCCCGTCCTCAAAAAATGTATCCGCAAGGCAAAAAAATTGTCCGCAATGAGTTGACAAAACCGCACGAAAAGGGTAAAATGATAGAGGAAAATCGACAAACGAAAGGAAGGGAACGTCAGATGGACGCTGGACGAAGTAATGGCATAAATCCGCCGTGTCGGGCGAAGTCCATCCGGGCCCTCCTTTTCGGTTCGCCGCGTACAAGCGTCCGAACATAGGGGCTTTCGCGGAATTTGACCGTTTCCGCGGCCGGTTTACGCCATTTTTCGTACCTATTATGACCGAAGAATGGAGGAAACCGCCAATGAATTTTGAAGAAATGCTCCGCGAGGAACTGCCCGGAAAGATCCGGGAGCTGCTCGAGGAGCGGAAGTTCCACGAACTGCAGGAAACGCTTTCCGTGCTGGAGCCGCAGGATATCGCCCTCGTTTCGGAGCGTCTGGAGGAGCGGGACGTGCTTCTGCTGTTCCGCCTGCTTCCGCGCGAAACGGCGTCAAAGGTGTTCGTCGAAATGTCGCCGGAACTGCAGGAAGCGCTCATCGGCATGTTCAGCGACGCAAAGCTGCGCGAAGTGCTCGCCGAACTGTATATCGACGACACGGTCGACCTGATCGAGGAGATGCCTGCGGGCGTGGTCAAGCGCATCCTGCGCAACACCGACGGCGAATCCCGTGCCGCCATCAACGAGATCCTGTGCTACCCGAAGGACAGTGCGGGCAGCATCATGACGACCGAATACGTCCGGCTCGACCGGGATCTCACGGTCGCCGACGCGTTCGCCCGCATCCGGCGGGTCGGCGTGGATAAGGAGACCGTATATACCTGCTACGTCACCGAATCCGACCGGCGGCTCATCGGCCTCGTCACCGTCAAGGAGCTTCTGTTCGCGGACGCGGAGGCCGTCATCGGGGACATCATGACGACCAACGTCATCTACGTCGATACCCACGAGGACAAGGAAGTCGTCGCCCAGGTCATGGGCAAGTACGATTTCCTCGCGCTCCCGGTGGTGGATCGCGGCGGGCGGCTGGTCGGCATCGTGACCTACGACGACGCGGCGGACGTCATGCGGGACGAAGCGACGGAGGACATTCAGAAGATGGCCGCCATCGTCCCGTCGGAAAAGCCCTACCTCAAGACCGGCGTGTTTGAGACGTGGCGGAAGCGGATCCCGTGGCTGCTGGTGCTGCTGGTTTCCGCGACGTTCACCGGCAGGATCCTCGGGCATTACGAATCGGCGCTCGGCGCGGTGCCGCTGCTGACCGTTTTCATTCCGATGCTTATGGACACCGGCGGCAACGCGGGCAGTCAGGCGTCGGTGACGGTCATTCGCGGGCTTTCCCTCGGCGAACTGCAATTGCGGGACGTCCTGCGGGTGGTCTGGAAGGAATTCCGGGTCGCGCTGCTCTGCGGACTGTCGCTTGCGTCCGTCGGGCTTCTCAAGGCGCTGTTCATCGACCGCGCCGACCTGCGGACCGCCGCCGTCGTCTGCGTGACGCTCGCGCTGACCGTCCTGCTCGCGAAGCTGGTCGGCAGCACCCTGCCCCTGCTTGCCAAGCGCGTCGGGTTCGACCCGGCGGTCATGGCGAGCCCGTTCATCACGACCATCGTCGACGCGCTGTCGCTGCTGGTGTATTTCGCCGTCGCGTCCGCGCTGCTCCCGGCGCTCGCCGGCTGATCACGACTGACCATATTTTCGGAGGTACCCAATGAGCATCCACTTTGACCCGCAAACCCTGCAGTTCCAGCTCAACACCCGCACGTCGAGCTACGTCATGCAGGTCCGCAACGGCTTCCTGCTGCACCTCTACTGGGGCGCACGCCTGCAGGACGGCGACCACTCCTATTTCTTCCGCGAGCAGGGCCGCGCGGCCTTCTCCCCGCGCATGGAGAACGGCGGGGGCTTTATCCTCGACGACGTCCCGCTGGAATACCCCTGCTGGGGGCGCGGCGACCTGCGGACCCCGGCGCTGGAGGTGCGCAACCCCGACGGCTCGAACATCGTCGACCTGCGCTATGAAAGCCACGAGATCCTCCCCGGCAAGCCCCGGATCCCCGGTCTGCCGGCGGTCTACGTCGAAAACGACGGCGAATGCGAAACGCTGGTCGTCCGCCTGCGCGACGGCGTCAGCGGCGTGGAAGCAGACCTGTACTACTGCGTGCTGGAGGACCACGACGTCCTGACCCGCTACGCCCGCATACGCAACGGCGGGACGGACGCGGTGCGCCTGCTCCGCGCGATGAGCGCGAGCGTGGATTTCGACCACACGCGGTATGATATCCTGTCCAATTACGGCACGCACTGCCGGGAACGCCAAATCGAGCGCCATCCGCTTCAGCACGGACGGTTCACGATTTCCAGCCGTCGCGGCGCTTCCTCGCACGTCCATAACCCGTTCCTGCTGCTCGCGTCGCCGACGGCGGACGAAACGTCCGGCGAGGTGTACGCGTCGGTGCTGGTCTATTCCGGGTCCTTCGCGGCGGAAGCGGCCGGCGGGCAGTTCGACGCCGCCCGTGCGATGATCGGGCTGAACCCGGAGGAATTTTCCTGGAAACTGGAACCGGGCGAGGATTTCTTCACCCCCGAAGCGGTCCTGACCTATTCGGGCGAAGGGCTGGGCTATATGTCCCGCACCCTGCACCGCCTGTTCCGCACCCGGCTCTGCCGCGGAAAGTACCACGACGCACGCCGCCCGGTCCTGCTCAACCTATGGGAGGCCTGCTACTTCAATTTCGACGAGGAGAAGATCAAGCGCATCGCGGACAGCTGTGCGGAACTCGGGGTCGAACTGCTGGTCATCGACGACGCGTGGTTCGGCGAGCGCAACAGTGACAACAGCTCCCTCGGCGACTGGTACGTCAACCGCAAAAAGCTCCCGCACGGGCTGGAAGGCGTCGAGGAGTACCTCAAACCGCTCGGTCTGGACCTCGGCATCTGGTTCGAGCCGGAAATGATCTCCCCGAACAGCGACCTCTACCGTGCGCACCCGGATTGGTGCCTGCACGTCGACGGCCGTCCCCGCTCGGAGGGTCGCAACCAGCTGATCCTCGACCTGTGCCGCCCCGAAGTGCGGGACTACCTGTACGACTGCGTTTCCGCCGTGCTCAAGGACGGCAAAATCAAGTACGTCAAGTGGGACTACAACCGCAACATGACCGAGGTCGGCAGTCCGACCCTCCCCGCCGACCGGCAGGGCGAGGTCACGCACCGCTACTACCTCGGGCTGTACGAACTGCTCGAACGGCTGGTCGGCGATTACCCGGACGTGCTGTTCGAATCCTGCTCCGGCGGCGGCGGACGATTCGACGCCGGTATGCTCTACTATATGCCGCAGGTCTGGACGTCGGACAACTCGGACGCCATCGAGCGCCTGCGTATCCAGTACGGCACGTCGCTGGTCTACCCGCTTTCGGCGATGAGCGCCCACGTTTCCGCCAGCCCGAACCACCAGACCGGGCACGTCACCCCGTTCGAGACGCGCGTCTGCGTCGCCCTGACCGGCTCGTTCGGCTTTGAGCTGGACCCGACCGCGCTTTCCGACGCGGAACGCGAACAGGTCCGCCAGGCGGCGTCCCTCCATAAGGAGCTCGGCGAGGTCCTCGCGACCGGCGATTACTACCGCCTGCGCAACCCGTTTGAGGAGACCTGCTCGGCGTGGTGCACGGTGTCCGCCGACCGCTCGATCTGCGTGGCGGGTTACGTGCTGACCCATGTGCGGATGTACGGCAACAACGAGCGCATCGCCCTGCGCGGGCTCAAGCCGGACGCGCTCTACCGCGAACGCTTCACCGGCGAGACCTACCGCGGGGACGAGCTGATGGGCTTCGGTCTGCACGCCCCCACGACGCTCGAATACCGCAGTATCCTCTGGGTGCTGGAAGAAGTATCGAACTAAGCGCGGTCACGCGTGAATATGAAGGAGGAAATGTTATGCAATTCCTGAAAACCTTTTGGCCCCTGCCGTTCAAAGTCCGTCCGAAGGACGTCACCTCGCTCGTGGTGCAGTTGATCATCGCTGTCGTGGTCTGCGCCGTATTCGGTCTGCTGATCGGACTGCTCGCGTGGATCCCGATCGCGGGGATCCTGTTTGGGCTGGTCGGTTCGCTGGTCGAGCTGTACGGGTTGATCGACATCGTTCTTTGCGTGCTGATCTTTCTGGATCTCCTGAAGTGACCGTCCCGCATCGCCCCGCCGGTTCGCCCGGCGGGGTGTTTGCCTTTTTTCGCCCGATTTTCCGTTTGAAAAGGTGTTGCCGTATTTGCACGGCTTCCCGTTTGGAAATGCGTTGCCCGTTTTTGCACGGCTGTTCGTTTGAAAAAGCGTTCGGCGGGGTATACTTTTCAAAAAGACCCCGCAACGCAGAAAGGAAGGACCCCGTATGCACCCCGTCGCCGTTTCCCGCCGCGTCGCAGCGCTGCTGCTGACGTTCGCGCTCCTGCTGACGTTCGCCGCCTGCGGACCGGACCGCACGGAACCCGTTTCGTCCGAAGCGTCGTCCGAAGCGCCTTTCGGCGCCGAATCCAACCTCTCGCCGGGAAACAGTTCGGACGAGCCGACCGTTTCCGCCCTCCCGCCGGAGAGCGGTTCGGACGAGCCGACCGTTTCCGCCCTCCCGCCGGGGGACAGTTCGGACGAGCCGACCGTTTCCGCCCTCCCGCCGGGGGACAGCTCGGACGAGCCGCCCGTTTCGGACCTCCCGTCCGCGAGCGGGCCGGGGCAGAGCCAACCGATCGACCCCCTGCCGAGCGAAAGCCTGCCGGAGGACGCGCCGGTGCAGGAGGTGTTCGGGCGGAATTTCTGCTATGTCGCCCTCGGCGATTCCATCTGCCGCGGATACGGGCTGAAAGATCCGGCGACTCAGCGCTATTCGTCCATCATCGGGCGGGAAACCGGCTGCACGGTCTATAACTACGGCGTCGACGGGCAGACCGGGGAAGGACTGCTGACCTTCCTGCGTCAGGGCAAGGCGGAAGCGCTGCCGGAAGCGGACGTCGTTTCGGTCTGCATCGGGGCAAATAACCTGCTGCACGCGCTCTCCGACCTGATGCGCTCCCTGCTCAGCGCCGACGCACTGACCTCGCAGACCACGTCCACGGTCGACGCGGGTGCGCTGCTCGACGCGGCGGACGAAGCGCTCGCCGCCTTCCGGGAGGAGCTGCCCGCCATCCTCGAACAGATTTCGCAAGCGAACCCGGACGCGACGGTCCTGCTGCAGACGGTGTACAACCCCTACCGCAGCTTCACGCAGTTTTCCCTGCGCGTCAACGGCGAAAGGACCGCCTTCGCCGACGTCGCCGACCTGTGCGTGACCCGGCTCAACGACATCCTGCGCGAGGGTGCGAAAACCTACGGCTGTACGCTCTGCGACGTGTACGACGCGTTCGAGCAGACGTCCAGTCAACTGGTCAACGCCTCGCTCGGGCGGCTGAACTTCGACCCGCACCCGACCGCCGACGGACATCTCGTCATCGCCGAGGTGATTCGCAGGAATTTACCCACTTTCGATTGATTTTTGCCCAAGAAACAACGCCGCGTTGTGCCGAATCGCACGCACGGCGTTTTGTCTTTTTGGCGAATCTGGCGAAAACAACTACCCGTCGCTTGCAAAATCCCCGCCGATATGGTATCCTATAGTCGAAAACCAAACACGGAAAGGATGCGACACCATGTATCAAATCGAATCCATCGGCCCGGTCATCGCCGCCCGTCGAAAGGAACTGGGTATGACGCAGGAACAGCTCGCCGTTCGCCTGCATATCACGGCGCAGGCGGTCAGCAAATGGGAGAGCGGCGCGGGATACCCCGACCTCGCGATGCTGCCGAGGATCGCCGAAGCGCTCTCGGTCTCGCCGAACGTCCTGCTCGGCGGGGAAGCGGAAGCCCCGGCGCAGGAACCGATCCCCGAAGCCGCCCCGGAGCCGCCCGCCGTGCCGGTGCGAAAGGAAACCATCCTGTCCCGCCTGTTCCGCAGGGACCCGCCGCCTACGCCCGTCGGACAACCAGCCCACGCCGAGCCTCCGCCCGCCGGACAGCCGGTCCGCTCCGAATGGAACGGCGTCAATTCCGTCGAAGTGTCCGCCGGGTATCTCTGCCGGATTGAACTGCAAGCGGGCGACGGCGGGCCGACCGTCGTCGAAGCGCAGGGCAGCTCGTGCTTCCTGTCGCTGCTGGAAGTGACCGGGGCGGGGAATACCCTCCGCGTTCTCGTCCGTTCCGTCTACGGCTCGGTCAGCGAATGGGGAAGCAACCGCGTGACCGTCCGCTGCGGCTTCTCCCAAGGGGAATACCTGGACGTGAACATCACCGGCTGCTCCGAAATCCTTGCCGAACCGTCGTTCCGCGAAGCGGACCTGCGTATCACCGGGTCGGGAACCATCGACGGAACGTCCGTTGCGCAGTGCGACGCACGCGTGACCGGCTCGGGGAAAGTGCGCCTGCGGGAATCGACCGAACGTCTGGTCGCCGCCGTCGCCGGGTCGGGCGAGATCGTCTGCCAGACGGCGGAAAACCTGACGGCGATCCTCAGCGGAAGCGGGGGCATTACCTGTAAAGACGCGCACGGCACGGCGGACGTTCGTATCAGCGGTACGGGCAAAGTGCATCTGGGCGGCACGGTGGACTCTCTGCACGTCGACGTCAGCGGACTCGGCGACCTGTTTGCCAACAGGCTTACCGCCGGGGAGGCGGATCTGGAGGGAAACGGCATGGGGTCCATCGCCGTCGGGCGGGTCGTCGGTCGCTGTTCCGAACGGGTCGGCAGGACGCTCAGCTGCACCGTTTCCCATCGCGGCGCGAACGACCCGACGGACGCGGAATGACCGAACGGACGCGCCCATTTCCCCGCCGCACGTAAAAAAGTCAGCCTTTCGGCTGACTTTTTTACGATTCCGTATCATTCTATAGGGCTTGGACACCCCGCCGGCCTATTCCGTCGGCTCGATCGGCTCATAGAACAAATCACGAACCAACTGCTGCAACTGCTCATCGTTCGGCGTGAACTCCACGAGATTGTCGTCGCCGACCGCAGTCTCTCCGTCGATTGTGTCAATTCCCACAAACTCGCATTTGCTGGCCGTATCCATCAGCTCCTGCAATTCCTCCGCGCGGCAATCCGAAATAAGGGAATCCGACAGCTTCGTGAGCGCACGCATCGGAAATTCTTCGTCGTCGATGATGTTCTGGGCAACTTTCAGGTACAGCGCGTTCAAGTACTGCCGCTGCCGTTCCATACGGCTTCGGTTCGTAGGATCTTCCAGACCTTTCCGCGTCCGAACATAGCGAAGCGCCTGCTCGCCGCGGAGCGTAACCTGCTGCCCTTTGACGAAGCTCTCGTCGACAGAAGTCATATCCTCTTCGATCGTGACCGTCACTCCGCCGACTTCGTCATTCAGAATCCCGACGGCATCCATTGTCAACGAGAGAAAATGATCAATCGGCGTGTCATACAAGACGTCCTGCACCGCCTTAACGGTGTTGCGCGCACTATCCTGCCGCCCGGTCCCGTACGTGTGCGACAACGCAAGCTGCTCCCGCGTCGTACCCAGGTTCTGCCCGGCAACGCCAAGCATCGTGACATTCGCAATCGTGTCCCGGTCGATATGCAGAGAACTGCAAGTCATCGCTTCCTTGTCCACGATCAGCAGCATCAGAAAGTCCGCACGCTGCGTGTTATTATAGGAAGAAGCCGACTCCTCCTGCGGCTGACTTTCGCTGTCAAGACCCATCAGGAGAATAGTCTCGATGGAATCCCGCAGACGGTATTCCTGATCGTCGAACTCGCGCTTCGTTTCCTCTTCCTTAGGCTTCCATTTATCCGGGTTTCCAATCTCCCCGGAATACTCAATATGATCGCTTTCCCACTTGTAGGCAACAAACAGAATCGTGCCGAACACAAGTACCACTGCAAGCAGGAGCAGGGCGACGCGAATCGCCCTGCTCTCCTGTCCGTTTCGCATGAAATGCGTCCCTTATGCAGCTTCGCGCTTGCTCTTCACAAGGAAGCCGACGCCGACAACGCCGCTCAGCACCGCGAACGCAAGCAGACCGGCCGCAAAGCCGTTCGTATCGCCGGTTTCCGGGGAACCCGGTTTAGCCACGACCACCGCGAACGGAGACAGGCTATCCACCGTGAAGGTCAGCGTATCATCCTTGCAGGTCGCGCCTTCCACGATCTCCCACTTGCCGTCGGTGTAGTGCAGCAGCGCCACAAAGTTCTTGAAGGATTCAGACTTCAGGGTGATGGTCGCGCTGCCCATGCCTTCTTTGGTAGCATAGACGTCGAACAGGTCGCTGACGGCCAGATCCTTCGTCTCGACCTTGTTCTGCTCGGCAATCGCCGTCAGACCGCTGTTCAGCTCCGTGACATTGGAAGCCTTCGCAACGGTGTCATACGCCGCTTCGATTTCCTTCTGCTCTTCCGCCGAGAGATCCTTGCGATCCGCATAGGATTCGACTTCGATCTTGCCGTCCCAATCTTTGTTCGTGACCGTCGTATCACCTACCGTCGGAGCGGTGTTGTTGGAAGGGCTGCCGTTGAACGTGCTTGCAAAAGCTGTGACAGGCATCGCGAATACCATCGCGATGGCAAGGGCCAAAATAAGCGTTTTTTTCATGGTTTTTTTCCTTTCGTGTGTGTTTTGTTTTTTATTTTTTATTTTTTATTTTATGGTAGCGGCTCTCCAATGACTTCCTCGAGCTTTCCGAGGACGAGATACCGTCCGTCGGCGCTTCTCGGCAAGCAGGTGGAGAGGACAAGGATGCGATCGTTCTCCGTGACCGTGCAATCCTCATTGTAATTTTTTCCAAACCGATTGACGTGATAAACCGTCTCAAGGAATTCCGTGACCGACGAGCGATCCTGGAAATTGCCATATTTGTACAGGATATGCTCCGTCCCGTAAGGCACCGCCGCGAACACCCGATAGCGAAGCGTCCGCTCGGGAAGATAGATATACATATCCAAATGTTCCGAGAACCACGCCGAATTCGAGAACTGTTCCTGCAGATAGCCAAACATCAGGCCGGACTTCATGTTGTGTCCGTAAATGACCGTCACCGGGTCGCTGAAATCCAAACCGTTATACCGATGCTCCGTATAAAGGGTACCGTTGCGGTCAGACTTGCCGTCGACCCCATGGTCGAGGTAAAAGCTGTCGTCATCCGGGTCCTGCACGACAGGATAATCAATTGCCTGAACGGGGCTGTCCCGACCCGGGTATTCATCCGTCCCCGGGATCCACAGCCACGCGTATATATCCTCGCACTGCGCGTGTAGAGCATCAAAATCCACCGGGCTTACATATGGCTCCGCCTCCGAACTGGTTTCCGACGAGGAGGAATCCGCCGTCGAATTATCGTCCGACGAGGAATCCCCAACGACGCTTTCGTCGCTCGAAGAGTCCTGTGAGAACGCGGGCGATATATCACTCCTGGCGCCTTCCAACTCCGGGGGTTTATCAAGCACGTTCCCCAGAATCAAAGCGACGATGCACACCACGCATATAAGCAAACACAATCCGCCGGCGAGCAGGAAAGCCTTCCTTTTCTTCATCCTAACCAGCTCCTGTTCCGCTCGTCAAATTCCGCAAGAAAACCATCGCCCAACTTTCGTCGAATGACCGTAAACGCTTTGCCAAGCATCGGCGGTCGCGATTTCAAATTATGACAATCTGAGCCGAGCCAATGAATCATTCCATCCCGCAACATCCGCAACGCCTTTTTACGCGTCCGAAAGGAAAGGAAGAACGACGCATTCACCTGCATCTGCACACCGTTTCCAAGCAGTAAATTCAACGTATCTGCCTTCTGCATCGGCAGAAAGCGTTCGACATGCGCAAGCACAACCGTCCACGCCCCGGAACAACTCAGCTCCAGCACCTCTCGCAACGTATACTGCTCCCATCGTCCCATTGGCATTTCCAAGAGCAGGAATTGCGTTCCTTCCAGCAGAAATCCCGAAAGTCCTTCGATCCGGCTCACACCCGGAAAATACGCCACCTCGGCGCCAAGCCGGATGGATGGTAATCCCGGTTGCATCGCGCTCTGCAGACGTTCGCTTGCCTCCGCGCGCCGTTCCAAAAAACGAACTGGAGTTTCACGATCCCCATAGAAATGCGGTGTTGCCGCCACAAGCTCTACTTGCTGTTCCGCAAGCATCTGCAGCAAAAGCAGGCTTTCCTCCAAGCTCTTGCTGCCATCATCCATCTGCGGAAGGACATGACTGTGAAAATCCACCATAGCAGCGTGTCAGTCCTCGATATGCGTTGAATCCCGTTTGTCGTGATGATCAGAATAGTAATATTTTGAATAGTAGTATTTCTTGCGGTACTTTCCATACCGCTTGCCGTCGCCCTTCACATCCGTCATCACGATGCCAAGCACTTTTGCATTAGACAGCCCCAGCTGTCGGATACAGTCACGAAGTTCCTTGCGCTCCGCGTACCCCTCCCGCACAGCGACGATCATGCCGTCGACCAGCGGGGAGACAACCAACGCGTCGGAAACCAGGTTGACCGGCGGAAGGTCCAAAACGATGTAGTCAAACTCCTTCGCCAGCGCTTTCAGCACCGACCGCATTCGATGGGACCCGAGCAGCTCGCTCGGATTCGGCGGAATATCGCCGGACGCGACAAATTTCCAATTATCCAGCACATTGGAAGGGCGAATCGCGATCTTTATATCGTTCCCCGGCGCAACAAGGGCATTCGACAGCCCCGGAGAATTCGCCACCTCCATCTTTTTGGCGATGGACGGCAAGCGCATATCGCAGTCGACCAGCAGAACCCGTTTGCCGGTTTCGGCAAGCGTGTACGACAAGTTGATCGCAGTTGTGCTCTTGCCCTCGCCGCGCGTAGAACTGGTGACGCCGAAGATCAAACAGCCGTCCCCTTCGTTGCCCGGCAAAGTGAACTGAAGGTTTGCTCTCAATAATTTATACGCTTCTGCGGCTTGAAAACTCAGGTTCTTATGCAGCATTTTACGCTGCTGCGCAGGCGTAATCACTTTCGTCTGCTTGGGCATATCAATCAGCCCCTTCCTAATGCGCTATGACTACTTCTCATTTCCATATCCATAGCCGTAATATTGATGTTTGCGATAGCCATAACGCCCGGAGCCTTCCGCCAAAAGGTTCGGCACACGCGCAAGGATCGGAATATCGCAGATTTGCTGGACGCTTGACTCATCCCGAATAACATCGTCGAGCAGGTCCAGAATGATGAGCAGGGCACACATCAGCACCACACCCACCAAAATACCGACGATCATATACATGGTAATACTCCAGCCGACGCGGTTGTAGTCCGCGATCGCGCTGTCAACCAAGCGCATGGATGCCCCATCCACGATCTCCGCAATACGCGTCGGCAAAATGTCGACGATGGAATTCGCCAGCAGCGCCGCCTCATTCGGGTCGTCTGTAGTCACGGTGATCGAAAGCACTTCGGTGTCATTGACCGCAGAAGCGGTGATCATTTCGTCAAGCTGTTCGTAGGTATAGACGTCCGCGCGATCTGCCCTTTCAAGGACCATCTCAAGCGTCGTCCGATTCCGCAGCAAAACCAAGTACGTCTGCACAAGGCTTCTTGCCGTCGTAAGGTTGCCGATTGAAATGCCGTAAAAGTTGCCGGGGTCGTTGACATATACCGTCACGCTGGAAGAATAGAGCTCAGGAGCCACACAGGTCGCCCAGCCGAACGCAAGCGCCGCCGCCAAAACACCGGCAAGCACGATCAACCACGCTCTGTGCCACAGGACCAGTAATATATGCCCGATGTCAACTTCGCTCTCCGTCTCCCCCGTTTCCACCAATTTTGCCTGCTTTTCATTTGTTTTTTCATTCATAAATTTGCTTTATCTCTCTCCGCATCAGTCCGTTTTCGCATTTTCCAGGTGTTCCGTCCGTCCCGAAAGGGCTCCGCGGGCGTAGGCAATCAATACCCTTTTACGATGCGTCTTTATCATAACACACTTTTTCAAAAAATGCAATACCTTTTTTGCAAAAAAATTTTTCCAATCGCTTTTTCTCCGTCCCTTCGCAAACGACCTTCAAAAAAATTCGCCCGGCAAACCTCCAAATAAATCTATATATTTCGGCGAAAACGATGTATATTCGCCATTTTATTGCAATTATACCCCCCCCCCGGACGCATTTGGCAGGGAGGGTGCAAATCGCACTTTCGAAAAAATGTTTTGTGCAAATCGTCAAAAATTCGGTGAGACGGCGCGTCATTTTTTCTTGGCAGGACCGCATGCAAGGACGTGGCATATGCTGGAAACGGGGGAACCCCGAAATCCGTCGAAATCAGGAAGGGCGTGACGCGGCATGAAAACCAACCGGACGGAAAGCACGGCAACAGACGTCGCCGAAAATCTCCTCGCGCTGGCGACGGAGCTTCGCGCAAGCGACCTCCACCTCGAGCCGATACGCGGGGGTACGGCGGTCCGCGTCCGTGTGGACGGGCTTTTGCGGCAGATCCGCGTCCTTCCGCGGGAACTGGGCGAACGCGTGACCGCACGGCTGAAGGCGCTCGCCGGCATGGACCTGACCGACCGAAGGACCCCGCAGGACGGGCGTTTCTCCCGCGAACAGACGGATGTACGCGTCTCCACCCTGCCGACCCTGCGCGGGGAGGCGCTGACCGCACGGCTTTTGAACGGCGACGCGCGTCCGCACGGCGCAGAAGCGCTCGGCTTTTTCGGGGACGCGCTGGCGCTGCATGATCGCATGCTCCGCCTGGGAAACGGACTTGTGCTGATCGCCGGACCGTCCGGCTCCGGAAAAAGCACGACGCTGTACGAGATGCTTTCGACCCTGTCGGGGGAATCGCGCAGCGTCGTGACGCTTGAGGACCCGGTGGAGTACGCGATGGACGGCGTCAGCCAGGTCCCGGTCAACGGGCTTGCGGGCGTGCGCTTTGCGGACGGGATGCGGGCGGTTTTGCGGCAGGACCCGGACGTCGTCGCCGTCGGGGAGGTCCGCGACGCGGAAAGCGCACGGGCGGTCCACCGTGCGGCGATTACGGGGCGACCGGTGTTCGCGACGGTCCACGCACGCAACGCCGTGACCCTGCCCGGACGCATGAACGACCTCGCCGTTTCCCCCGGGATGCTCGCGGAGAGCCTGCGCGGACTCGTCGTGCAGCGATTGGTACGGCGGACCTGCACCGCGTGCGGCGGAAATGGGTGCGACGACTGCGGCGGAAGCGGTCTGCGGGGACGGATCGGGGCGTTCGGCTGTGCGCTGCTTGCGGACGGCGAACGATTCTCCCTTTCCCGTCTGCGTGAAGCGGACGAAATGCTCGCGGACAGCTGCCGCGCCCTCGCCGCGCAGGGGATCACGACGGAGGAGGAAGCCGACCGTGTCCGCCGCTCTGTTTGAACGGACGGTGCGGGACGGGGAGCTCGCGCTGGCGGCCGGACAGTTCGCCGCCATGCTGCGGGCGGGGCTTCCGCTACCGGAAACCACCGCACGCGTCGCGGAAGCGACCGACGACAGGACCTTGCGCGCCGTCCTGACCGACTGCGCAAAGCGCGTCGCCGACGGCGAACCGCTCGCGGATGCGCTCGCCCGCCACCCGGGGATCCCATCGCCGTTCGTCGAAACGGTTCGCGCCGGGGAACGGAATCGGCGGCTCCCGGAAGCGTTCCGACGGCTTCGGATCTACTGCGAAAAACGCCGCAAGACGCGCGGGAAGCTGCGCGCCGCCCTGCAGTATCCGCTCTTCCTCGGCGTCTTGACCGTCCTGACCGTCTATTTGCTCGGCAACCGGCTGCTCCCGTCGCTCGCGTCGGCGCTGGATTCGCTCGGCGGGGAGCTGCCGGCGTTCACCCGGCTCCTGCTGGCGGGGACGGCGGCGATCTCGACCGGCTGGCCGTTCGCGGCGGCTTCCGTCCTCCCGCTGTGGGCGCTGTACCGCCTGCTGAAGCGGACAAACCGCGGGAAGCGGCTGTTCGGGGCCATGCGGCTGCGGCTGCCGGTGGTCGGAAAGATTTCCCTGCTCGACGCGTCCGCGCGGTTCGCCGACGCCGCCGCCCTGCTGCTCCCAGCGGGGCTGCCGCTCCCGGAAGCCCTGCGCACCGCCGCGCGCACGGTGGGGAATCCCGCCGTCGCGGCGGACGTCCGAACGCTCGCCGACACGGTCGAAGCCGGAAACCCGCTCGGACCCGCCATACGCGAATGCCGCAGCCTCTCGCGCGTACTTCGCGCACTCGTATCCGCCGGCGACGCGACCGGCACCCTGCCTGCGGCGCTCGCGGAGGCGGGCGCGTACTGCGGGATGGAAGCGGCGGAACGCGCGGAACGCGCCCTGAACCTGCTCGAACCGATTCTGACCGTTTTCGCCGGACTGCTCGTCGCCCTGCTCGCCCTGTCCGTCCTCCTGCCGCTCCTGACCGTCTACAACGCCATCGGCGTTTCGATCTAAAAGAAGGGATACTATGAAAACCACTGAAAAAACCGGCGGGAAGGGGTTCACGCTGGCGGAACTGCTCATCGTCCTCGCGATCCTTTCGATCTTAGCCGCCATCGCGATCCCGGCGTTCACCGCCCAACTGGAAAAAGCCCGTGCCGCCGTCGACCTGTCGAACGCGCGGTCGGCGTCCTCCCTCGCCTACACGGAGTATATGCTCTGCCACGCGTCAGAGGGGGAAATCACCTACACGTTCGGCGTGGACGACGGCGGGAACCTGCTGATCCTCAAGCACACCGACACGGAAGGCACCGAACTGGAGGACGCCCAGCCCGGCGCGGACGCGGAAGAACTGAAGGCCGTTTCCGCCGCCGTCGGGGAGACCCAACTCCAAGTCGCCGTCAAGGACGGCAGGATCACCCAGAACACCTGGCTCGCCAAGCTCCACGAATGACCGTTCCGTTATTTTCGCTGTTCATCGGGGCGCTCACGGGCGCGTTCGAGATACGGCGGGCGGGGACGGGCGAACGGCTCTGCTCCGCGTTCCTGTGCGCCGGCGCGTTCCTCGCGATTGCGTTGCGGTACGGTCCGACGGTCTGCTGTCTCCGCCTTTGGGCGCTTTCGGCGCTCCTGCTCGCCGCGTCGCGGGTCGATTTGGAGCGGATGATCGTCCCCGACGCCGTACCGCTGACCGCCGTCCTCGCGTTTTTCGCGCTCCTGCCGTTCGCGGTCCGTCCCGGAACGCTGTTGTTTCGCGGATTGACCGGCGGACTGCTGTTCGGCGGCGGCATGCTGTTGCTCGCGAAGTGCGCCGACCGTCTGCTGGGCAGGCAGACCCTCGGCGGCGGAGACCTGAAACTGTTCGCCGTTCTGGGGCTCTACCTCGGAACGGCGGGCGGGGTGCTCGCGACGGCGGTCGCCTGCACCGTCGGGCTGACCGTCTGTGCGGCGGCCCGTATCGGGAAGGGGACGCCCTTCCCCTTCGCGCCGTCCGTCGCGCTCGGCGGTTTCGCCGCCTCCCTGCTGACGGGCGACGCAATCCTGCCGTTCCCGTGAAAAACGGCGCGGGATACAAACAGGAAGGAGGCATAAACGCATGATAAAATGCGGACCGTCCGCAAAAAAGGGCGCGTCCCTGCCGATGGCGCTCCTCCTGTTCCTGTTCTGCACCCTCGCCGCGTGGGCGGCGTTAGCGGCGTCGAACCTCTCGGCGTCCCGCGCCGCCCGCTTGCGGGAACTCGAAAAACAGTACGCCTCCGCCGCCTCCGCCGCAAGGCTCGTGCGGGATTCCCTGACCGACCGGCTCAACGTCCTGACCGTCGTATGCCTGCAGACCGCAAACGGGGAGGACGGCGTGCTGACCGTTCGGGTCGAATGCGATTCCCTCCCGCCCGCCGAATGCAAAATCCGTTTCGATTCCCTGCTGAACCTCGACGCGACGGTGCAAACGGGGTCGCTGACCCTCCGCCTGACCCTTCCCGCGACGGAACCGGGCGTACCGGGCTGGTCGCGGGAGAACGCGTTCATCGAACGAATCGAAGGGGGAACTGCCGAAAATGTACCGTGAACCGCGCCGTTCCGCGCGCGGCGAGACCTTCGCGGAGGTGCTCGCCGCCCTGCTGGTTGCGGCGCTTGCGCTGGTCCTGCTGACCGCCGCCCTCTCCGTCTGGGGCGCGCCGAAACCGGAGGAAAGCCTTCCGCCGGAGCGCGGGACCGTGCGCCTGACGTTTGCGTTGAGCGAGATGTCCTACGAAGCCGATTTAGACGTGCTGTTCGACGGGGAGGAGTACGACTGTGCGCCGCCGTGACGGGGCAAGCGGTTTTGCGCTTGCGGAACTGCTGTCCGCGCTCGCGACGGCGGGGCTGGTCCTGCTGGTCTGCCTGTTCGGCACGCTGTCCGCCCTGCACGCCTTGCGCGTCGTCGGTGAAAAGGCGACGGCGGACGCGCTCGCGGAAACGACGGCGCACTACCTGAAAACCGAACTTCGGTTCGCCGCCGACCCGGACGAGACCGTCCGCTTACTGGAGAACTACACCGCCTCCCTCGGCGAACTGACCGTCGAGGACCTGACCTTTTCGTCCGCGCCGGACGGGAAAATCACGATTCGCTTTTCCGTCGACGGGCGGGAATACGCCTGCACGGTCGCCCCGCTCAATCAAGACTATACTCCATGAAAAAAAGACGGCACGCAAACGTGTCGAACAGTTCGGCAAAAGTAAAAATACCATAAAATATCGTTTCGGAGACGGACATGTGCCGGCTCCGAAACACCTCAAGAGAAAACCGGCGAAGGCGGCGTCAGAAGTGGCGCAAGCCGAGCCGGTTTTCGATGAAAGGGGGGTATTTGGGGGGAAAACACAGAGCAAGGCGGAGCGCACGAAGGGCGCGAAGTCGCCGCGATTGTGTTTGCCCCCCAAAAAAGGTTTACCCCTCCACCAACTTTTTCGCGCGTTCGACCAGTTCGCGGAAACGCTCGTCGTCCCGCGCGCCGTCGAACCACTCCCAGCCGGAGGGTCTTGTCAACGCGGTATAGACCGTGCCGCGGTCGGTCCTATCCGGCAGTTCGTACAGCGTCGGCTCGTAACTTCCGTCCGGCAAGAGCAGTTTTCCCGTGTCCTTGCACAGGCGAATCCCGCCGAACGCCGTCCCGTCGTCCGTTTCCAGCGCCTCCCCGTCCGGTATCTCCGCCCATCTCCGGCAGGCGTCCAGCGCACGCTCTAGCGAAGCGTACCCTTCCTCCTTCCGTCCGAGTCCGAACAGGGCGCACCCTTCCCGCAACCCAAGCCACGTCAGCACGCCCAGCCACGCGCGGGGGACTTCCCCGTCCGTTCCGAGCGAAAGCAGCAGACGAATGCGGGCGCGGTTATAGCGGACAGCCCGTTCCGGGAATCCCCAATACCCTCTCCCCTTTCGCAGGAAATACAGCAGCATGCGTAGATTGTTGAGGTCCTGCTGCCGGAATCCCGCCTCGCGGTCGACCCCGTCCAAAAACGTCCTTTCCGTTTCTTCCGACTGAATCGTCCCGTAGAGCGTGACCGGGAACCCTTTGTGCTGCACCCCGCACTGGTCGGCGAACAGCACGAACTTCCCCTTCTCGCCCTCGACGAACCGATAAATCACATACGCCTCGAACCCGTCGGTCAGCCCGACCGCGTCGTACCGGCGCGTCATGCCGTCGGCGAGCGGGAAGTACCCCTCTCCGCCGCCCGTCCATTCGGTCAGCTCGTAGACCGCCTGCCGCAATCCGCCGTAGTAGTCGTGGACCGCTTTGACGATTCCGACGCCGGGCGCGAAAACGTATTCCTTCCGCCCGCCGCGGTAATCCCAGACGGAATGTTCCAGACCGCGCACCTCCAGCGTCAGTTTCCGGCAGTTTGCAAAGGTCCCCGCCCCGGTTTCGACGGTCCCGATTTCCTCGCACCGCAGTTTTGTCGTCTGCAGAAGCCCCCGGTACCGCTCGGATTCCACCGTCCGCTCAGCCGTCCATTCGTCCGACCACAGTTCGCCGTTCGTCGCGTCCGCGAGAATCCCGTACAATCCGTTGCACAGAATCGGTTCGCACCCCGGCATACAAAGTTTCCATTCAAAACTCCAGCGAGAGGAATAATTCTCTCTCCAAAGCAGGACCTTCCCGTCCCGGTTTTCCGCGAGCGTGGGGAAGAAAAAGTTCCAAATCCCCTCCGCTTTGCAGTCCGGGTGGCTTTCCGAGTCGGTCTCCCAGATACGCCGGGCGACCGCGCACGCCGTTTGCGCGTGCGCCTTTTCCAGCGGCGTTTTCGCCAGTTTCTCCGCAAGGGCAATCTGTTCCGTGACGTCGAGCAGGGTGTTTTCGTGGTCGCAGTAATTCTGCCGAATGAATTCGAGCGCACCGCGGCAGGTCGACGTGTCGATGACCGCCCGCTCGGCGTCCCCGCGGAATTTCAGCACCGTCCGTTCGCCGTCGTCGTACAGCACCTCGTAGGTACCCCACTCGGTCCGCCCGTCGGTCGCGCCGACCGCCTCGTAGGTCCAGCGGTTGCCGACCGCGCAGGGGAGCGCCCCTTCCCCGCCGCAGACGTCATACGCCCGCAAGGCGACCGTTTCCGTGACCCCCAGCATCCACAGCTCCTGCCGGACCAGCCCCACGCCGGAGCGGTAGTAATTCCGGACGACCGCACCATGGTATTCCGTCACCCAAAGCGCACACCCGTCGAACTTCCCGCAGGGCGTTTCGGCGGTCGCGTCGTCCGACGCGAAGGTGAGCGTCGTGCCGTCCGAGCCGGTTCGCGTTTCCCCAACCCGCATGCCGTCCGGCGTGAAAGCGCCGTCACAGCGAGAGGCGTTCCGCAAAAGCTGATGGGCAAAGGACCACCTCCAGCCCCAACCCCGTGCAAAGTCGTCCGCTTCCCAGAACCGAACCTCCCCGCCGACTTTCCGCAGGACAATGCCCTGTGCGCCGTAGCGGTATGTATACGCCGATTTGCCCTTGTCGACCTCCGGCAGTTCCGATTCGGCGCAAACGGACGCATACCGCACGTCGGACGGCTCCAAAAGCGCCTTCGCCCTGCCGAACGCCTCCTTTGCCGCCGCGTACTCCCCCCGTTCCGCCGCCGCTCGCGCCAGCCAGCGCCATTCCTGCGCCGCCGCCTTGCGGAAGCCGTCCTTTTCCAAGCGGGGGATCTGCTGTTCCCGCACGAACTGCTCCCGCTTCTGCTCCGGCACCTTCGCGTCCTCGGAAGAGACGACGAACGCCATGACCTCGTCGTTCTTCCCGCGTTCCGCCGCGTCCCGAATCCGGGCGAACAGCTCGTCGTTCTTCCGCCCGGGGATCCACCACCAGCCACGCAGCAGCACGTCCGCCAGCATACGGTACTTGTCCGCGGACTCCGGCAGGTCCTCCGTTTCCTCCAGCACGTCCTTGTAGACCTCCGCAAAGCCGTTCTTGCTGTTCCGCGTCTGCCAGAGCTTGAGTTCTTCCACCTTTTTCATGACCCTGCGAAGCAGGGTGTCGTTCCATTCTTCGTTCATCGCGCAAAGCTCCTTTCTGAGTCGTTTTCGACCGTCGTGCAGCTGCCATTTGACCGTCCCGGCCGAAAGCCGCATCCGCTCCGCAATCTCCGCGACCGACAGGTCCTCGAAGTAGTAGAGCCGAATCGCCTGCCGGACCCGTTCGGGCAGTCCGTCGATACTGTCGTGAAGCTGTTTCCGCTCCTCGGCGGACACATACAGGCTTTCCGGGTCCCCGTTCCGCGCGCCGTCGAGCGGCAGGTTCTCCACGTCCTCCAGCGGCAGATAACTTTGAAAGCGTTGCACGAGGTTCCGCGCGCAATTCTTCGCGATTTTACTGACCCAAGGGGCAAACTTTTGCGGTTCGCGGAGCGTATCGAGTTTCATCCACGCGGTGACGAACGCGTCTTGCGCGGCGTCCTCCGCGAGGTGATAGTTCCGCGTCACGGACAGCGCGGACGCGACGACCGCCCGCTCGTACCGGGCGACCAGCGCCCCGTAGGCGTCCTGTTCCCCCGCGAGGGTCAACAGCACCAGCGTTTCGTCGTTCAGGTCGGCATACTGCAAGCATCTCATTCCTTTCCGTTTGAGGGTTTTCCGAAAATTTCCGGTTTTTTCAGCGCTGTCTTTCAGACAAGGGAACCATGGAAAAGGTTGGGGGAAACTCAAAAAAATTTTCAAAAAAGAGCGAAAACCGGGGCGAAGGTCCCGCAAAACCTCCGCCCCGGCGTCCTTTTCAGAGCCTTGTCGTCTGTTCGGACGCGTCGAACGTGTGCGGCTCCTTGCCGACCGCCCGATGCCCGACGGCGACGGCGATGACGAACGAATGGCTCTCCGGGAAACCCAGCGCCTTCTCGAAGTACGCCCGCTTCTCCCCGTGCAGGGCGTCGGCGATACAGCCGATGATCAGGCTGCCCAGCCCCATCGCCTCCGCCGCGAGCGCAATGCTCTGCGCGGCGATGCCCGCGTCCACCTCGCGCCAGCCGAATTCCCGCTCGGCGCTCAGCAGGAACACCGTCGGCGCCTCGTAGCAGAAGTTGTGCGGCAGGTCGGAAAGCCCCCGCAGGCGGTTCTTTTCTTCTTCGATCTCCGCGACGAGCGGGTGGTCGCCGGGCAGGACCGTGAAATGGATCTCCCGGCGGTTGATCGCCGTCGGGGCGTGCAATCCCGCTTCCAGCAGGGTCCGCACCTCCGTTTCGGTCAGCTTTTCCGGCGTGTAGCCCCGCGTCGAGCACCGTTCGCGCAGAGCGGTCAGTACGTCTTTCATCTCGCTTGCTCCTTTCGCTTTTTCTTTTATTGTAGCACGATTCCGGGGATTTCTCAACCGTTTTTTACAAAAATAAGGAAGGTAAATATAAAAAATTGCCCCGCAGACGGACATGAAACCGTGATCGTGTTTGCCCCCCAAAAGCTTGACAAATCCCCCGCAGTCTGCTATACTGTCAAAAAATGAAACGGAGGGGAAAACGGGCATGGCGAAACTGCGGAAGCGGCGGCTGACGTCCTTTCAGATCATCATTCTCGGTTTTGCGGCGGTCATTCTACTCGGTGCGCTCCTGCTGATGCTTCCGATCTCCTCGCGGGAACGGGTGGTCACGCCGTTCCGGGAATCGCTGTTCACCGCCGTTTCCGCCTGCTGCGTGACGGGGTTGGTCGTGCAGGACACGGCGACCTACTGGTCGATTTTCGGACAATCCGTTCTGCTGGTCCTCATCCAAATCGGCGGAATGGGGGTCGTGACCGTCGCGGTCACGTTCGTCCGGCTGTCCGGCAAGCGCATCTCGCTCATGCAGCGCAGTACCATGCAGGAGGCGATCGCCGCCCCGCAGACCGGCGGCATCGTCCGGCTGACCGGGTTCATTCTCAAGGCGACGCTGTGCTTTGAACTGCTCGGCACGGTCCTGCTTTTGCCGGTGTTCTGCCCGAAATTCGGGGCGAAGGGGATCTGGCTTTCGCTGTTCCACGCGGTCTCCGCCTTCTGCAACGCCGGATTCGATATCCTCGGCACGCCGGACGCGAAATTCTCCTCCCTGACCGCCTACGCGGCAAACCCGCTCCTGAATATCGTGCTGATGCTGCTCATCGTCGTCGGGGGGATCGGCTTCCTGACGTGGGACGACATCCGCACCAACCGCTTCCGGGTCCGACGCTACCGCATGCAGAGCAAGGTGGTTCTGGTCACTACCGGCGTGCTCCTGCTCGTCCCCGCCGTCTGCTTCTTTTTCGGCTCCTTTGTCGAACTGCCGCTCGGCGAACGGGTGCTCGCGTCGCTGTTCCAATCGGTCACGCCCCGCACGGCGGGATTCAACACGGCGGACCTGAACGCCATGACCGGCGCGGGACGCGGGCTGATCGCCGCGCTGATGCTCATCGGCGGGTCCCCCGGCTCGACGGCGGGCGGTATGAAGACCACGACGCTCGCCCTGCTGTTCGCCAACGCGATCGCGGTGTTCCGCCGCAAGGAGGACGCGCAGCTGTTCGGGCGACGGGCGGACGGCGACGCGGTCAAGAACGCGGCGACGATCCTGATCCTCTACCTGACGCTGTTCTTCGGCGGTGCGCTCGCGATCAGCGCCATCGAGGGTCTGCCGCTCGGCAGCTGCCTGTTTGAAACCGCTTCGGCCGTCGGCACGGCGGGACTGACGCTCGGTCTGACGCCGCATCTCGGCGCCGCTTCGCAGTATATCCTCATGGCGCTGATGTTCATCGGGCGCGTCGGCGGGCTGACGCTGGTCTACGCGGCATTCTCCGGCGGAAAAGCCCCGCTTTCCCGCCTGCCGCAGGAAAAACTCGCCGTCGGATAACGAAAAATCGAAAAGGAGACGCTTTTCATGAAATCCATTCTGCTCATCGGATTAGGACGGTTCGGCATGCACATCGCGACCGAACTCAGCCAAATCGACGCGGAGGTCATGGCGATCGACCGCGACGAGGAACGCGCCAACCGTGCCGCCCGCATGGTCACCAACGTCCAGATCGGCGACAGCACCGACGCGGACTTCCTCGAATCCCTCGGCGTGCGGAACTTCGACGCCTGCGTCGTCGCCATCGGTTCGGACTTCCAAAGCTCGCTGGAAACCACCGCCAATCTCAAGGAGCTCGGCGCAAAGCTGGTCGCCGCACGAGCTTCGACGGACGTCCACGCGAAATTCCTGCTCCGCAACGGGGCGGACGAGGTGCTCTACCCGGAAAAACAGCTCGCCAAATGGGCGGCCATCCGCTACGCGTCCGACCACATTTTCGATTATATCGAACTGGACGGTTCCCACGCCATTTTTGAGACCTCGGTGCCGGATTCATGGCACGGCAAGGGGGTCGGGCAGATCGACATTCGCAAGAAGTACGGCATCAACATCCTCGCCGTCAAGCGGAACGGTCGCATCGACGCGACGGTCACGCCGGAAACCGTGTTCTCGCGTGGGGACACCCTGCTGGTGCTCGGGGAGTACAAAGCGGTGCAGAGGTGTTTTCATATATAACACGCTTTTCGGGTGGCAAACGCAATCGCGGCGACTGCATGTCCGCCGCCGGGACAATATTTTCATTGTGTTTTTGCTTTTTCTCAAAAAAGGTCAGCCGGGAAGGCTGACCTTTTTTTGCGGCCGTTATGACAGCTGCAAGATCACCAGATGCGCGGAAGTCGCCTGCGTGCCGCCCGCGCTCGGCGTGATGATAAGCGCCGAGGGGTTGCCGGCAGGGTTGCGGACGGTCAGAACGGAATTTTCCGCCGTCGTGGTGATAAGCATCATGCCGGCGATCGCGGAAGCCCCCGTCGCACGGCCGATGACCGTCGCGGGCTGCTCCGTCCCGTCCAGCGTCAGCACCAACTGCCCCGCCTGATTGACGTTCACCTGATACCAGACCAGATACGTCCCGGGTTCGCCCAGCTGGAAGGAGTCCGCGCTTAGCCGCGTGATCGACGTGCCGCCGGTCGGGCCGTCCCGCGGAAAATCCACGTCGGCGCCGGGCGCCACGGTCGTCGCGTTGTCCGGCGGCATCAGCGCATAGAAGTCGGCAAATCCCAACACGGTTCCCGCTGGACCAGTTTCACCTTGTGGGCCTTCTGGACCCGTCGGTCCTGCGGGACCCGTTTCGCCCTGCGGACCTTGCGGTCCCGTCGGGCCTGCCGGGCCGGGTTCGCCTTGCGGTCCTGTGGGACCCGTCGGGCCTGCCGGGCCGGGTTCACCCTGTGGTCCTTCTGGACCCGTGGGACCTGCCGGACCAGTTTCGCCCTGCGGACCTTGCGGACCTGTGGGACCTGCTGGGCCGGTTTCGCCTTGCGGTCCTGCGGGGCCTGTCGGACCTGCCGGCCCCGTTTCGCCTTGCGGTCCTGCGGGGCCTGTCGGACCTGCCGGGCCTGCCGGACCAGTTTCGCCTTGCGGTCCTGTCGGACCTGCTGGACCAGTTTCGCCTTGCGGACCTGCAGGACCCGTGGGGCCTGCCGGGCCGGGTTCGCCCTGCGGTCCTGTCGGACCCGTCGGGCCGGGTTCACCTTGCGGTCCTGTTGGACCTGCCGGACCTGCCGGACCTATCGGACCACGCGGACCCGCCGGGCCTTGCTCACCCATTTCGCCCTGCGGACCTGCGGGACCTGTCGCGCCCGCCGGACCCGGTTCGCCTTGCGGTCCTGTCGGTCCCGTTGGACCTGCTGGACCAGTTTCGCCTTGCGGTCCTGTTGGTCCCGTCGGGCCTGCCGGACCCGTTTCGCCTTGCGGTCCTGTCGGGCCTGCAGGACCAGTTTCGCCTTGCGGACCTGCGGGTCCCGCCGGACCCGTTTCGCCTTGCGGTCCTGTGGGACCCGTGGGACCTGCTGGACCAGTTTCACCTTGCGGACCCGCTGGACCCGTGGGACCTGCTGGACCTGTTTCGCCCTGCGGACCTTCTGGACCCGTCGGACCTGTCGGGCCGGTTTCACCCTGCGGACCTGCGGGGCCTGTCGCACCCGCCGGACCTATCGGACCACGCGGACCCACCGGGCCTTGCTCACCCGTTTCGCCCTGCGGTCCTGCGGGGCCTGTCGCACCCGCCGGACCTATCGGACCACGCGGACCCACCGGGCCTTGCTCACCCGTTTCGCCCTGCGGTCCTGCGGGACCCGTCGCACCCGCCGGACCTATCGGACCACGCGGACCGGGGACTCCCATCGGACCCGGCTCACCGCGCTCGCCCTGAAACCCACGCGGACCCATCGGACCGGGTTCGCCGTCCGCCCCGGCGGGGCCGGGACGACCCATCGGACCCATCGGGCCCATCGGACCCGGCTCGCCCTGCGGACCGCGTTCCCCCTGCGGACCACGAGGTCCGGGAGGTCCCGGCGGACAGGGCGACTGCGGCGGGCAGCACCCCTCCGACGGGCGACAGCACCCCGACGAACGGTTCACGCGGACCGCTTCGCTCCCCGAATTATCCCAATCGCTTTCCGACTGCGTCGGGCATTCGTTTTCCTCTTCATCGCCACAATAGTAGCGATGATAATTCACATCCTCGCGACGGGCGTCCTGCCCGCCGCCGAACGTGTTTTTCCAATTCTCCATGTGCCACCTATCCTACCATCAAACTGAGGACCATTGACAGCATATGCAACGGACGGAAAAAAGTACCGACACAGATTTTTTACAGAAAACGGGTTGCAAAATCCACCCGAACGTGCTATACTGTGCAGGCAAAAACGAAAGGACCACGCCATGCGATATACCGTTTCCCGTTTCATTTCCCTGCTCCTGACCCTTCTGCTCCTGCTGTCCGGCTGTTCCGGCGGCGAGCCCTCCGAGCCGCCCGTTTCCGCCGTCCCGTCCGACTTTCCCATCGAAACGTCGGTCATTTCCCTGCCCGACGTCTCGACGGAGCAGACCGAAACAATCGTCCTGACCGACGAAGACCTGCACAAAGGCGACCTGCTGCTCGTCAATCGGAACGTCTACTACGACGCGTCGCTCTGCGCCGACGAGGTCACGAGCGTCCGCGAGGGGCGCACGACCCAGATCCAGGAAGGCACCTACCAGCTCCCCATCGGGAAAGCCCTGCTTTCGCGTCTGGAAACCATGCAGGCGGACCTGCAGAGCGCGACGAGCGCCGATATCGTCTTTCTCGTCAACGATTCCTACCGCACCATGGACGCACAGCAGGCGGTCTACGACGACCTGCTCGAACAGTACGGGCAGGCGTACGTCGACCAGTACGTCGCGCCGGTCGGTCGGAGCGAACACCACACCGTCCTCGCGGCGGACCTGAGTTTCTACGACCTGTCGAGCGGGGCAATCCTCGCGACAACGTCCGACGGTGCGGCGCCCTACTACGCCTGGTTGCTCGAAAACTGCCGGAAGTACGGGTTTATCCTGCGTTACACGACCGAAAAAGAGGCGATCACCGGCTACAGCGCCGAATCCTGGCATTTCCGCTACGTCGGCGTGCCGCACGCGGATTACATCGCCGCCCATTCCCTCGCGTTGGAGGAATACCTCGAACAGCTCAAGTCCACGTCCTTCGAGAGCCGCCTGACCATCCAAACCGACCGGGGCGAGCGTTACAGCGTCTACTACGTCCCCGCGTCGTCCGGCGAAACCGCCGTGCGGGTGCCGAAGGGGGACTACACCGTTTCCGGCAACAACGTCGACGGGTTCATCGTCACCGTCCGGGAAGAATGACCGTTTTTGCAAGCAAAAACGCCCGAATCTCGCGGATTTTCGCAAGGTTCGGGCGTTTTGGACAAGCATTTATGACAATTCCGCGGTCGGCTTTTTGCGTTTGCGCACCAAGAAAAGCACCGCCATGCCGAGTAGAAGAAGCAGGCTGATCCATTGGGAAGTGGAAAGTCCGAGGAATCCGCCGCGCACGGCATCCCCACGGAAAAACTCAAGGACAAACCGAAGGATCGGATAAACCGTCAGATACACGACCGTCGGTCGCCACTTGCGGTCGGGGCTTCGCAGAAACAGTGCCAGCTGCACGCAGAACAGGAGCAGCAGACAGACGGATTCGATAAGCTGGATCGGCAAAAGCGGCACGCCGATCGGCGTATTGACGTCAAGCGCTTCGTAATAGGTATACGAGCCGAAGCCGTCATACGGCATCCCGTAACAGCACCCGGAGAGGAAACAGCCGACCCGTCCGAACGCGTGTCCGAGCGGAACGACGACGGCGGCGAGATCGAAATAATCGACGGCAGGAAGGTGAAATTGCTTGCAGTAAATCCAAAGTCCCGCCGCACCGCCGATGGCTCCGCCGTAAAAGACGAATCCGCCCTTGATGAGGGAAAGGAAATCCGGCTTGTACTTGATAATCAAGGGGATCGAAACCAATAAAAACAAAAGCTTCGCGCCGATTATACCGCCGATTCCGGCGTAGACCTCCGCGCAGACAATGTCGAACCGCTCGACGGCCCGCTTCCTGCACAACGCAAACGCGACAAACGCGGCGACCAGCAGCCCGGTAAAGAACAGAACGCCATAGAACGGCACGTCCTTTCCGAACAAAGAAAACGTGGGATGAAGCTGCATCCGATGCTACTTCCTTTCCAAACGCATTTTTTCAAAACGAATCCTTTTCAAACGAAAAACCGGTTCGGCAGGCGAATCCGGTTTTCCGTTTTTTCCGTGTCGATGATTTGCTTGAAACGATTACTGCAAATCTTTCAGAGCGTCCTCCAAGGCGTCTGCTGCGTCCTTCGCAGCGCTGTTCACGGCGCCCGCACTGGCAGCCGCGCAAATCGTGCAGAGACCGCAGGTGAAGAACATGATTGCGGAGAACACGACGGCGATGATGCCGAGCACCAGACCGGCGGTAGCGATTCCATCCGGCTGGCCGGCCGCCTTCAGCTTCTTACCGCCAACAATAGAGAGAATCAAACCGACGATGGAAATCGGCAGCGAAAGAACCGAGAACCAGGTGCCCAGGAACGCAAAAACGATACCGACGATTCCGAGGACGAGACCGGCGGTCGCCTGACCCTTTCCTCCTCCTTGATTTTCCATTTGCAAATTTCCTCCTTTTGGATTTTTTTATTTTTTGGTTTTTTGGTTTTCTCAAAACCGCTTAAGCTTCATCCAAACATGTAGTTGAGATATGTTCTACTTTCGGATACCAAATTCATGAACATGATCGCGGAGAACACGACGGCGATGATGCCGATTACCCGCCCTGCGGTAGCAAGTCCCGTAGGCTGACCCATCGCTTTCAATTTATGACCGCCAGTAACAGAAAGCACCAGCCCTGTGATAGATAATCCTAATGAAAGAGCCGAGATCAAGGGACCCAAGAACGAAAACACGAGACCGACGATGCTGAGAGAAAAGCCGGCGATCGCCTGACCGTTTCCCATCCCTCGATTTCCCATTTGCAAACTTTCTCCACTTCAAGAAATTTCCGTAACATTTGGTTACGATTTATTTTAACACGTTGTTTTTTATTTGTCAACAGGATCACAAAAAAATAGTCGAAAAAATTTTCAAAAAAACACATTTTGCACCCCCCTTTCCCGCGAGAAAAGCGCAAAAACCGCGAGAGGCTCGTCAAAAAGCCGGAGCGTCCCTCTTGCAATTTGCGAACGAACATGGTATCATAGAAGCAGATCAAGAAACGGAGGACGCGTCATGCAGGAAAAACAGGTCCCACAGGAGGACGAACAGCTTCGGCGGCTCGAACGGCTCAACGAGCTGGCGAACCGGGAAAAGACGGGGGAAACGCTGAGCGACGCGGAGAAACGCGAGCAGGCGACCCTGCGCGAGGAATACCGTCTGGCGTTCCGGGCGGCGTTCCGGGGCGTCCTCGAAAACACCTATATCCAACAGCCCGACGGCACCCGCCGCCGGCTGAAACGAAAGGACGGCTGACGCGATGGCGGACATTCTGATCATCGAGGACGACGCGCACGTCGCGCTGACCGTACAGGCGACGCTCGCGATGGCGGGGTACGGGTGCGACATCCTGCCCGACGGGCGGGACGCGGTCGCCCGCGCCGCCTCCGGGAAGTACGACCTGCTCCTGCTCGACGTGATGCTGCCGGGGGAGGACGGGTTCGCCCTGATGGAGAAACTGCGGGACTGCGGCGTGCCGGTCATCTTCCTGACCGCCCGGCAGGACGTGCTCGACAAGGTGTCCGGCTTGCGGCTGGGGGCGGAGGACTACATCGTCAAGCCGTTCGAGGCGCTCGAGCTGCTCGCCCGCATCGAAGTCGTCCTGCGGCGGTACCACAAGCTGTCCGGCGTGCTGACCTACGGTGACCTGCGTGCGGACACCGAAAAGCACGAAGTGACCGAGCGCGGGGAGCCCGTGGCGCTGACGCCGAAGGAATTCGACATGCTGGTGTTCCTCATGCAGCACGTCGACGTCGCCGTCACCCGCGAACAGCTGCTGCAGGCCGTTTGGGGGTATAACTTCATGGGCGAAACGCGCACGGTGGATATGCACATCCGCCAGCTGCGCAAGAAGCTGCACCTGTCGAACGAACTCGTCACCATTCCCAAGCTCGGCTACCGCCTGGAAAGCCGCAGGGGACAATGAAAGGGGGACGCCCGTGAAGCTGTACACCTGGCAGCGGCTGTTCCTCGGCGTGCTGGCGTTCTGCTTGGTCGCGGGCGGGATCGCGGCGGTCCTGCTGGTGCAGTCCGCCTTTTCCGCGTCACTCGCGCGGGAGGAAGCGCTCGCCGTGTCCATGCACGCGGAAGCGGTGGCGGCGGGCGCGTCTCCGTCCGACGGGGACGGGTTTTTCGGCGGGTCGCGCCTTTACGGGGAGGGCGGCGCACCCTCGGAACCGCTTCCGTCGGAACTTTCGCCGGACGACGAGGCGCTTTCGGCGTTTGTTTCGGAGGTGACGCAAGCGGAAGGCTGCCTTGTCCGCGTCGAACCGGCGGGGGACGCGCGGTTGCTTCTGGTCGGCAGTCCGATCACGCGCGGGGGACAGCTTTACGCGTTCCTGTCCGTGCGGGACGTCACGCCGCTGTACGAAAACCGCCATTCGCTGTCCGTCCGGGCGCTGACGGCGCTTCTGCTCGGCTCGTTTGCGGTCGCGGCGGCGGCGGGCGCGGTGTGTGCGCTTTTGCTCCGGCCGCTGTCGGGGGTCAACCGCGCCCTGCGGAGATCGACGTCCGGCCCGCAGGAACTGCACCTGCCGGAGCGCGGCGGGCAGGAACTGCGTGCGCTGACCGTCAGCGTCAATTCCATGGCGCAGGCGACCGCCGAACAGACCCGCCTGCTGCAGGAAACAGCGGACAGCCGCAAACGCTTCGCGGACAGCATGGCGCACGAGATGAAGACCCCGCTGACCTCCATCCTCTGCATGGCGGACCTGCTGCGCATCAAACGCAGCGTCACGGAGTCCGAGCGGCTGGAATACGCCGGGGTCATCGTGGAGGAAGCAAAGCGGATGCGTGCGCTCTCCTCGAAGCTGCTGACGCTCGCGTCGGCGGACGGCACTTCGCCGGATTTCCGCGAATGCCTGCTGTCCGAACTGCTCGAGGAGGTCCGTGCGGCGATGCAGCCGATCCTCGACCGCCGTTCCCTGCGCCTGACGCTCGCGGGGGAGGACGTGACCCTTTCCGTCGATCGGCAGTTGTTCCAAACCCTGCTGATCAACCTGATCGACAACGCGGCGAAGGCGTCGGCGGACGGACAGCAAATCCTGCTCTACCACACCGTGCAGGACGGCAACCTGCTGCTCGCGGTCATCGACGAGGGCATCGGCATGACCGAGGCGGAGGTCCGCCGGGCGACCGAAGCGTTCTGGATGGCGGACAAATCCCGCTCCCGCAAGGAAGGCGGGGCGGGGCTCGGGCTGACGCTGTGCAGCGAGATCGTCAAACTGCACGACGCCGCCATGACCATCACGAGCGAACCCGGCAAGGGGACGACCGTGCAATTGACCGTCCCGCTGCGGCGCAAAGCGCCCGTCCGGGAGAAAAAGGAGGGCTGACCCGTGCGAAACGCGAAACGCGAACGGACTTTTCGGGTCCCGTCCCCGCTTCGGACGACGGGCACGACGCTGCTCGCCGCGTCGGTGTTCCTGCTCGCCGCACTGCTGCTGTTCGGCGGGGCGATGTTCCTGCTCGCGGGACGCGGCGAAGGCACAGTTTCCTGCGCGATGTCGATTTCCGTCCCCGCCGAGGAGGAACTGCCCGTCCTCTACCCGTGGCACGCCATGACCGTTTCGCTGGAGACGGAAACGCTCGACGAAGCGGAACTGAACGAGCTGCTTGTCGGTTTTCTCCCGTCCGAACCGGACGGCTTTTATGCCGTGCATGGGCAAGGCGGGGAATTCCTAATGAGCGAGGACAAGTCCCTGCTCGGCTTCCGGGACATGACGGTGACCGTCCTGCAGTATAAGGATCTGTACGAGGTCGACCCTGCGGAGAACGTGCAGGCGACCCTGCTCTCGTCGACGCGGTACCTGCTCTCCTTCGCCGTTCGGCAGGACCCGTACGGGCAGCGGGAACTCTGCTACCTCAGTTTCCGCCCGGAGCAGGGTGCGGACGCGTCCCCCGACGCCGTCGTGAGCGGCACGGACGCGCTTTGGAAGTTCGCGCAGGCGCAGACGCTTCAGCCGGACGGGCAGAATCCGTTCACGACCTTCCTGTGGCAGTACGCGAGCGCCTGCGAGCGCGTCGGGGCGGATTACGCCAACGCATTCGACCTGTTCCTGAACGGGTCCGTGTCCTGCCGGGCGAGCGGAAACGACGCCTACTTCACCTTCTCCTTCAAGTCCCGCGAGATGACCCTGCTGTGCGACCTGACGACGCTGACCGTTTTCGGCATCAGCCTGCAAACCGACCAAACCTTTTGATTTCTTCGCCTTTTTTCGCCCGAACGACGGTTTTTCGCCGACGTTCGGGCTTTTTACAACTTTTTGACAACTTCCTGCTGACTTCCTGCCCGACGGGGTGCTACACTGAACCCGTAAAAACGACCGGCGCGCGCCGGCAGGAAGGAAGTCCCCTTATATGAAACACCCCGGAAAATTCGCGCTCGTACTCGGTCTGCTGTGCGTCGCCGCCCTGCTGCTCGCCCAATGCCGCTTCTCCCAACCCTCGTCGGAGGACGAGAGCATGACCCCCTCCGAACTGATCTGGCGCCCCCCGACGGAAAACCCGCTGCTTGGCGAAAGCAGCCTGTCCGATCCGGACGTCCTGACGCTGCGGGAAGCCCTGCGCGGAAAGACCGTCGTGCTGGACCCCGGACACGGTTTCGGCGACGTCGGCTGCGCCTTCCCGGACGGCACGCTGTGCGAAAAGGACGTCACGCCGGTGCTAGTCGGTAAGGTCCGTTCCGCGCTGGAAGCGGACGGCGTGACCGTCCTGCAGACCCACGACGGACAGCAGTTCCCGACCGTCGCCGAGCTGAATGCCCTCGCCCAATCCCTCTCCTACGACCTCGACGGCTACCTCAAGCGGCTGGTCGGGCAATACAGCCACCGCACCCCGGAGCGGCAGGCGGAAACCGTCCGCACGTTCCAGGAGGGCATGGCGGAGGACGACCTGTTCAACATCTACGAGCGCTCCTACTGCGCGAACCTGCTGTCCGCCGGGGCGGAGAGCCCCGCGTCGCTGTTCGTCTCCATCCACGTCAACGCCAACGCCGATTCGTCCGCCCTGTCCGGCTTCGAGCTTTACCGCTGCACGGACACCCCTTACGCCGAACCGTCCGCGTCGCTTTCGGACGCGCTCGCGCAGGGGCTTGCGGCGGCTTTCCCGCAGACCGTCCAACGTCAAATCGCGTGGGACTGGGAAGAGGCGTTCGCGGTCAACAAGTACCCGGATATGCCCTCCGTCCTCATCGAATCCGGCTACGCGACCAACCCGACGGACGCGCAGAACCTGCAGAATGAAGCGTGGCAGAATGCCTTCGCCCGTGCCGTCGCGGACGGGATCGAATACTTCCTGCTGAGCGGGGAGTAAAATACGAAACGGCTTGAAAGGAGCCCTGGAAGGATCATGTTTCGGGAAGTTTTGGTTTTGCTTCTAATTTTAGAGATCGCCTTTTTGCTTTTCTGCACCGCCCCGTCTTGACAAACCGGGGGGAATCTGCTATACTTCGTTTGACGTCTCGTTTTGACAAGGAAAGAAGGAATCGCCCTCTCCATGGAGGATAAATATTTCCTGCGTATTCTGCCGCTGTACGGCGTCCTGCCGATCCTTTGCAGCGTGCTATTCAATATACTGGTCTACTTCGGCAACCGCATCTTCACTTCCAGCTGGAAACACTACGACCTGTCCCTGCCGATCGACGACTGCATTCCGTTCGAAAGCTGGGCGATCGTTTTTTATCTCGGCGCGTACCTGCTCTGGGTCGTCGGGTTCCTGTTCATCGCGCGGGAGGAAAAAGCGCTCTGCTACGAGCTTTTTTCCGGCGAACTGCTCGGGAAACTGCTCTGCCTGCTCTTTTTCCTGTTTCTCCCGACGTACATGGCGACCCGCCCGGACGGATTGGAAGCGCATTCGCTGTTCGACCGGCTGACCCAAATCGTCTACGACCTCGACCCGCCGGATAACCTCTTCCCGTCCATCCACTGCATGGAAAGCTGGGTGGTCCTGCGTGCGTCCTTCCGATGCCGCAGGCTGCGCCGCCCGGTCTTTTGGCGCGTGACCTTCCTGCTCGGCACGCTCGCGGTGTTCCTCTCGACCCTGCTCGTCAAGCAGCACGTCCTTATGGACGTGGTCGGCGGCGTCGCCGTCGCCGAAGCGGGCCTGCTCCTCGCCCGCGTTTTGAACGCCGGACGCATCTACCCGGCGCTGGAGCGCCTGTTCCGCCGGAACCGTTCCGCGTCCTGACGGCGTCAAACCCATCCCAAACAGAAAGGAAGTGCAGACGATGCAGCAAGAAAATCCGTCGCAGGCCCCGCACGGTAAGCGGAAACGCTCCCGTCGGATGCTCTGGTTCCTGATTTTCCTATTGCTCGCCGGGTTGACGCTCTACACGGTCATCTGCAGTTCCGACGATTTTTCCCCGGAACGCATGGCGGAACTGCTTCGCGGCGCAAAGCCGTTCTGGATCGTCTGCGCGTTCCTGTGTATGCTCGGATTTATCCTGTTCGAGGCGCTCAGCCTGCGGCGTTTGTGCGCGTTCCTCGGACACAAGCGGTCGCTCTGGCGCAACACGGTCTATTCCGCCGCGGACATCTACTTTTCCGCCATCACCCCGTCCGCGACCGGCGGACAGCCGGCGAGCGCGGTGCTGATGCTGCGGGATAAGATCCCCGGCGCGGTCACGACCATGACCCTGCTGCTCAACGTCATGCTCTACACGATCTCCCTGCTCGTCGTCGGGGCGCTGTGCTTTCTGGTCTGCCCAAGCGCGTTCTTTTCGTTTTCCCTGCCCGGACGGATCCTCATTCTGCTCGGCGCTCTGATCCAGACCCTGCTCGTCGTCGGGCTTCTGCTGCTGATTTTGAAGGAAAAGATCATTCTGCGGATCGCCGGGTTCGGGCTCAACCTGTTGCATAAACTGCATCTTGTACGCAATGTGGAAACCAAACGGGAAGCTCTGCACCGCATGGCGGAAGAATACCGGGCTTGCATCGGCGCGTTCCGCAAGGGCAAATCGGTCGTGCTTCGCGTGTTCCTGCTGAACCTGCTGCAGCGCTTCTGCAACATCGGCGTGACGCTGTGCGTTTTCCTCGCGACCGGCGGGAGCGCACTGCTTGCGCGGGAGGTGCTGATCACGCAGGGGTTCGTCGTGCTCGGCTCGAACGCGGTGCCGATCCCGGGTGCGGTCGGCGTGTCGGACGGACTGTTCCTCGACGGCTTCGACTGCCTGATCCCGGACACGACCTGCGTCGAACTGCTCTCGCGTGGGATCTCGTTCTATATCTGCCTGATCCTGTGCGGGCTTCTGGTGCTGTTCTCGGCGCTCGCCGCGTCCTTCCGCCGCAAAAAACGGGCAAAAGCGTCCGAAACGCAATCGTAAAAAATCCTCGGGTGGCAAATACTACCACCTCGCAAATCACCGAGCTGTTTTCAAAATATTTCGTCACCCACGCGGTAATAGGAGGGCAATTTTACGGTTGCTTGACAGAATCAAGAAAATAACGCTGGCCTCTCTCTGCACGCTTCTGTTATATTTGCTACCGAAATTCGGGAAAGCGTCCCGCCCAAAGAATTAAGCGATACTCTGGTCGAGCAGTTCAAAAATCAATTAAAAGATGAATAAGCCGGAGTGAGAAGGTTTCTATGTTTACAGTTACAAATACTGATATTTCGTCCATTCTCAAAGATTTCGGCATTTTTTCAGGGATCATTGATTTCACAGAGTTGCAACGATATCATTATGAAAAAGATAATCCGGAATCAAAAGAAGTACGGCTAATCATTAAGGCGGATTTAGAGAATGGGCAGTCGTTCGTAGTTCGATTCAAAAATGAGGATGATGTGACCTTAGACATCATCAATGAACAAAGTCAATTTGCGAATCTATTGGCGAATCAACATGTAGAAACTCCGACTACCTATATGACCAATGGACAGTATGCGCAGTGGTATCGCATTAACGGATATGACGTAATTGTTACTGTGGAAACCTTTGCCTACGGAGAGTTACAGATAGTCGATGAGGAGATTGCCGAAAAAACCGGCAGCTTGCTTGCTCAGATGCACAATATTGCGGAGAAAGCGGATTTTCACGTTCAAAACGATGTTCTGTTCGACCCTCTAAGAAGGAATGATCTTTTTAGTTTTCGGGATTTTGAAGCGCAAAAAGACTTTTTATTGTCACTGGACGAAGCTCTTTATGAAAGCATTGTGCGAGAGTATGCTCACGTTTTTCAAAAGGTTCGTATATTTGAGAATAAGCCGAGATACGCTGTTCAGGGGGATATCAGCAACTGTAACTTGTATCAAACTGCTGACGGAAGAATTGGAGTTTTTGATTTCAATCGTTGCGGGGATAACATTCTCTATTACGATGCTGTTATGCAGGCGATTTTTGAGGCAAGGCTTATGGATTACCCAAAGGAAATTGCTGGAAAACAAGAAGGCATTCTCTTATCCGCATTTCTAAAGGGGTATCACAAGGAAAGACCTTTTACGAAAGAAGAAAGAGATGTGTTTCCATACTTATATGCACTTGTTTCCGCTTTTTGGGGATGGGATATTAAATGGGATGAAAACAGTCTTTGCCGTGCTGTTGAAGCAGGAGATGCCGAGGCAGCGCATCAATGGATGAAAGAAATCCATAATCGCATCTTATTTCGCTCTGAAATGCCTTTATAAACTGCATCAAAACGCCAAAAAGCCGAAGAATTTGAAAACCTCGGAGCGACACAAAATCCATGCGTTGCGGTATGCTCACTCCTTAGTACAGTATCTTGTATAACACGTAAACTTCAAATTCACGCCAAGGGAACGTGCCAAATCAGCAATCGTGCTTTCGTCATCGTCGGTATACCAGCACCCGCTAATAACGCTGTCTATTTTGCTGAAACCGGCGAGCACCGTATCCTCATACAAATCTTCAAATACATCAGGACGTTTCTCCAGCAAGACCTTTTGCGCCTCGACCGGGAGCCCCGCAAGGGTTTCTTTGTTTACAAAACCTGTAGAGGTTATGAGTTTGCCGCCCGGTTTCAGTACTCTATATGCCTCTTTTAACGCTTTGATTTTTTCGCCTTCACAATTGCCGATTCCGCCGCCGTCTGAAACGATATCGATACTGTTGTCCTTGAACGGCATATCACAGAAATCGAAAACAGCATAATAGAGATTGGGCGAATCAAGCGTTTTGTCCAAGAAGGATTTCCATTCCCGGACAACCGTCGGAGAAATATCGCTGATTATGACCGTCGCGTCGGGATTTTCTTTGAGAATATAGGGCATATACCCGCCACCGGGACCCGCTCCTATCTCAAGAATGATTCCTTCGCAAGAAGCAATTTGTTTTCCGACGCTGTCCATACGAGAATTATCTGCTCTGGATGATTCCCAATTACGTTTGATCCAGTTGCCTTTTTGGATTTCATTCGCCCACGCGATATTGTAATGTTGTTCCTGTTCCGGCACAAAGTAGGCGATTTCGGACCGTCCGGCTTCCTTGCCGGTCAATTCAAATAGCAAATCGGCGTCCCCAAGCATTTCGTTAATGGTCGTCTTATATAAATGGGACAATTCCAGCAGTATCGCAATATCCGGCACCGCTTTCCCACACTCCCATTTTGAAACCGCCTGCGAAGTGACGCCAAGTCTTTCGGCGAGCTCTGTTTGCGACAAACCGGCTTTGCGCCTAAGCACCGATATTCTTTTTCCAAAATGAATTTTGTTTATCATAAAAAGCACGCTTCCTTCCTACGTTGCTGATATGCCTATAGTATAACACTTTTCCAGACGTATTGGAAGCGACAGGGGATTTCAAAAACTTTGCTGTTTTCAACTATCGGTTGGAACAGGAGCAATAGAATAGAGACGGTCATGCGCCGTCTCTATTTTTGTCAAGCCGACCGAACGGGAGCTCCCCTTCGGTCAGCTCTGTTTTTTACAGCAATTTCTTCACATACTCCGCGGACTGGCGGGCGGAATCGAGGGCGGTCTGCCCGTCGGCGGGTTCATCCTGCTCGACGATGACCCACGAGGTCCCGACCTCCTTCGCCGCCGCCACCACCGCCGGAATGTCCACGTTCCCGCTCCCGACCGGACGGAAGGTGAACGGTTCCGCGTTCGGCGCGGGGCGGTGCGTAAGACCGATTTGCTCGTAGTGTTCGGCGGGGCGGTCGCCGGTCGAATCCTTCAGATGTACCAACGGCGCGCGCCCGACCTGTTTCCGAAGAAGCGCCGCCGGGTCCTCGCCGACCAGCGTCGCCCAGCAGACGTCCAGTTCCGT
Organism: uncultured Clostridia bacterium; assembly: GCA_947630765.1. Classification (GTDB taxonomy): domain Bacteria; phylum Bacillota; class Clostridia; order Oscillospirales; family CAG-382; genus Coliplasma. The sequence continues at coordinate 47,284 of CANRIX010000007.1, forward strand.
CTGCAACTGCCGCTCCGGCGCGCAGGCGTACAGCGCTTCGAGCGCCGTGCGTCCGTCCGGCAGGCGAGCGAACTCAAAATCGTGGTTGTGGTAGAGCAGGATCAACCCCTGCTTCTCGCATTCCGCCGCAATTTTGGCGATGTCCGCCGTCGTCTGCGCGAAATTCGCCCCGTTCGGGCGGTCCTCCGGCATCAGGTACGGCACGGCGACGTACCGACAGCCGATCTTGCGGTACGCCGCGACGGTCCCCGCCAGGTCCTGCCGAAATTCGGCAAGCCCGACGTGGGCGGAGATGATCTCCAGCCCCGCGTCCTTCGCAAGCGACCGCACTTCCTCCGGAGTTCTCCCGTACAGCCCCGCCAGCTCCACGCCGTCGTAGCCCATTCCGGCGACCTCCCGCAAAGTCCCGGCAAAATCCCGCTCCGCGTCCGCGCGGACGGAAAACAACTGCAACCCGAGTTTCATCGCGATACCCTCCTATTTCTCCTCCGGGCGTTTCGGTTTTTTCCGCCCGAACAGCTTTTTCCCGAGCCAGAGCCCACCGACCGCCGCCCCGCCGAGCAGGAACGGCAGGGACTTGCGAAGCAGGTCCTTCTCGTTTTTCTTGTGCGGCGCTTCCGGGGAATCCGCCCGCACTTCCATCGCGTCGACCGCCTCGCAAAGCCCGGTATACGCGCCCCGCAGCGTCTCCTCCTCGGCGTCGCCATTCGCGAGCGCCACTTTCGCATACGCCACCGCCTGCACCAGCGAACGGTAGCTTTCAAACGTGTACAGCCTGTCGTCGAGCAGCACGGACGCGGCGTCCGTCAGCTCCCGCAGGTCCTCCCGCAAGGTTTCCATACGTTTTCCTTCCTTTCTCAAATCGCCCAATCCCCGTTGACGAAGATCGGGGTCGCTTTGCCGTCCTTCCAGCCCGTGACCGTCAGGTCCGGCGTGCCGATCATGAAATCGACGTGCACCTGGGAATCGTTGACGCCCATTTCAAGCATCTGCTCCCGCGTCAGATGTTCAAACCCTTCGACGCAGCTGGTATATCCGCGCCCGATGGCGACGTGACAGCTCGCGTTCTCGTCGAACAGCGTGCAGTAGTACAGCAGTCCCTGCCGGCTGATCGGGGAATCGACCGGCACGAGCGCCAGTTCGCCGAGCATCAGCGACCCTTCGTCGGACCGCAAAATCCCGTCGAGCGCCTCCTTGCCGACCCGCGCGTCCCACGCGACCGCCTTGCCGTCCCGGTACTCGATATAGAAGTCCTCGATCAGCGTCCCCTGGTAGGACAGCGGTTTCGACGCGACCAGACGACCGTCGCACTTGCCCTTCTGCGGCGTGGTAAAGACCTCCTCCGTCGGCAGGTTCGGGTTGAAATACACCCCGCCGAGTGTCTCCTCGCCGCCGGCGCACCAGAGCGAACCCGGCATCAGACCGCACCGGAAATCCGTTCCCAGCCCGTTGCGGTACTCCAGGGAATCGAACCGATACGCGTTGAGGATCCGGCACTTCTCCGCCATCACGCGGTTCTTCTCCGCCCACGCGGAAACCGGGTCGTTGTCCTCGGTCACGAGGCAGGTCTCGAAGATCGCCTCCCACAGCTTATCCACCGCCGTCGACGTCCGCTCGCCCGGAAACATCTTCCGCGCCCACGCCTTGCCCGGCACCGCCGCGACCAGCCATTGGTACTTGTTCTCCATCTGCTCCTGATAGGGGCGCAGAATGGGGTAGCGCTTCTGGCGGACCTTCTTGAGCTTCTCCTGATCGATGCCCCGCAGACCGTCCGGGTCCTCCGAATACAGCCGGATCGCGGCGGGCAGGGTCTCCGCTTCCTCCTTGCACTTCTCCACCTGCCACGGATGCACCTGCGAAAGCGCCGTCATCGAGCGGTGACGGTAGTTGAGCCGGTTGAGGGTCTGGTTGCTCCATTCGATCTGCACGTCCCCGGCGCCCGCTTTGTACGCCTCGTCCGCGAGCAGTTCGACGAACGGATAGCTTTCCGTCTGGGCGCGAACGATGAGCGTCTGCCCCTTCTGTACGTTCACGCCCACCCGCACGAGCAGGCGTGCATATTTCCTCTGCATGGTCTTTTTCATCGCAATTCCCCTTTCTGTTTTGCCCCGAAAAGCAGAAAGCATACAAAGAATGCCCTTTTTCCGTGCGATTCCCTGTATGCCTGCCTCCGGCTTGCGCCTTATTTCTTCAGTTTCGGTTTTTCGGATTTTTCCGCCGACTTCTCCGCGGAAGCGGTTTCCGCCGTCGGACGCGCCTTTTCCTCGACGCCGCGCACCGCCCAACGCATGACCTGCAGCCGCGTGCGGTCCGCGCCGGTCTCGATCAGGAGCATATCGTCCTTGATGCGCACGACCACGCCGATGATCCCGCCGACCGTGGAGATCACGTCGCCAAGCTCGATGGAGTTGCGCATTTCCGTCGTTTCGCGCTCCTGCTTCTTTTGCGGACGGTAGAGGAAGAAGTAAAACACCACGACCAGCACGACGATCATGCCGATCATGCCGATGAATTGCCCGTAGCCGGCGGCCTGCTCACCCGCACCCGTCGCGTCCTCCAACGCCCAAACCAGGGAGAATACTTTGCTCATGAATGGTTCCTTTCTTGTCTGTGTCTGATTTCCTTTATTCCCGGATCCGCCGCACCGACAGGCATTTCCCGCCGTCCGGCGAAAGCTCGAAGACCGCGCCGCAAAGCAGCGCCTTGCCTTCCGCCGCTTCGTACCGGGTGCGCACGTGGGTGCAGTAGTAGCGAACCACCTGCTCGGCACGGGTGCCGATGATGGAATCCTCCACCCCGGTCATGCCGAGGTCGCTGAGGAACCCCGTTCCGCCGGGCAGGATCCGTTCGTCCGCCGTCTGCACGTGCGTGTGCGTCCCCCAGATCGCGGAGATGCGCCCGTCAAAGCAGGCGGCGAACGCCGCTTTTTCGCTGGTCGCCTCCGCGTGGAAGTCGCAGATCGCGAAATCGTACTGCCCCTGGAGCTTTTCCAGCAAACGCTCCACCGTGTTGAACGGGTTGTCGATCGTCGCGTCCAAGAAGATCTGCCCCTGCGCGTTGATCACGAGCAGGCGAAGCCCCTGCGGCGCGGGCAGGATACACCAGCCCTTCCCCGGCGCGGCGTCCGGGAAATTCAGCGGACGCAGCACCGACGGGTGCTCCTCCATCAATTGGAACGCGCTGCTCTGCCGCAAACTGTGGTTCCCGCCGGTCAGCACGTCCGCGCCGGCGTCCAGCAGCGCCTTCGCCCCGCGGTAGTCCATGCCGTTGCCGGGCGCACAGTTCTCCGCGTTGACGACCGTCAGATCCGCCCCCTCCCGGGCGCGGACCGCACGCAGCTTTTCCGCGACGCACGCCACGCCGGCCTTCCCGAACACATCGCCGATAGCCAGTATTTTCAATGCGTCCCTCCTGTCGGCAAAAGCGCCCCGCCGTTACTTCGCGTATTCGCTCTGGCGCGTCTCCCGCACCACGTTGATCTTGATCTGCCCCGGGTACTCCAGCTCCGATTCCACCTTCCGCGCGATATCGCGGGCAAGGAAGATCATATCGTCGTCCGAGACCTCGTCCGGCTTGACCATGATGCGGATCTCGCGGCCCGCCTGGATCGCGAACGCCTTCTCGATGCCCTTGAAGGAATTGGCGATCTCTTCGAGCTTCTGCAGCCGCTTGATGTAGTTTTCGAGGTTCTCGCGCCGTGCGCCGGGACGGGCCGCCGAAATCGCGTCCGCCGCCTGCACGATCATCGCAATATAGGTATGCGGCTCCACGTCGCCGTGATGCGCCTCGATCGCATGCAGGACTTCTTTCGACTCCTTATACTTCCGTGCGACGTCCACGCCGATCTGGACATGCGAACCGTCCACCTCGTGCGTCATGGACTTGCCGATGTCATGCAGCAGCCCCGCACGCTTCGCCATCGCCACGTCCACGCCCAATTCCGACGCGATCATGCCGGAGATCAGGGAAACCTCGATGGAATGCCGCAGGACGTTCTGTCCGTAGCTCGTGCGGTATTTCATGCGCCCCAGCAGCTTGATCAGCTCCGGGTGCAGACCGTGGACGCCGGTTTCGAAGGTCGCCTGCTCGCCGGCCTTGCGGATCGCCTGATCCACTTCCTTGCGGCACTTCTCCACGATGTCCTCGACGCGGGACGGGTGGATCCGCCCGTCGGACACCAGCTTCTCCAGCGCCAGCCGCGCGACCTCCCGGCGGACCGGGTCGAACGTCGAGATCGCGATCGCCTCCGGCGTATCGTCGATGATCAGGTCCACACCGGTCAGCGTTTCGATGGCGCGGATATTGCGCCCTTCGCGGCCGATGATACGGCCCTTCATCTCGTCGTTGGGCAGGTCCACGACGGAAACCGTCTGCTCGGAGACGCTGTCCGCCGCGTAGCGCTGGACCGCCAGGGCGATGATGTTCTTCGCCTTTTCCTCGGCGGAGTCCTTATATTCCTGTTCCAGCGCGGACAGCCGCATCGCCATATCGTGGCGAGCGTCCGTTTCGACGCGCTCCATGAGCACGTCCCGCGCTTCCTCCATCGTCATCTGCGCGACTTTTTGGAGCATTTCGTTCTGTTCTTCGAGGCATTTGGCGATCTCCTCGCGTTCTGCCTCGACTTCCTTCATCTTACGGTTGAATTGCTCCTCCTTGCGCTCCAGATTTTCCAGTTTTCGGTCGAGGTTTTCCTCCTTCTGGGAAACCCGATGCTCCTGCCGCTGCACTTCGACGCGGCGGTCCTTCGCTTCCCGTTCCGCTTCGTTGCGGATCCGAATCGCTTCGTCCTTGGCCTCCACGAGGATCTCCTTCTTGGCGGCTTCGGCTTCCTTCTTCCCCTCCTCCAGCAAGCGGCCGGCTTCCGCTTCGGCGGAACCGATCGCTTTCTCTGCGGAGCGCTTTCGTGCGATGTACCCGATGAAGTATCCGATGATGAAAAATATCACTGCCGCCGCGAGACCGACGACAAGCGCGATCACTTTAGGGTCATCCATAGATTTGCCTCCTTCACATGTATTTCAAATCCATGCTTCCCCGATTTCCATATTGAAATGTCAGAAATTTCAGCAAACCCGTTCCGGGCAGTCGTACATTTCCCTGTCAAATCTATATAAAATCGAAAAAGCATTCCGACTTGCATTTATTATACTCTCTTTTTTTGCATCTGTAAATAGAAATTTTCAAAACCGACCGCAAAAAATCGCAGAATTTACAAAATGTTAAAGATTACCGCCCCTTTTTCCCACCCCGCAAACGGAATTTCTTGTTGACGAAACCGTTTTTTCGCGATATAATGGACGCATACGACAAAAGGAGACGAATCGGAACGTCATGCCCTACCTGTATTTCGATTCCGCCGCGACCGCCCCGGTGCGCCCCGGTGCGCTTCGCGCGGCGGCAAAGGCCTACGAAGAATACGGCAACCCATCCTCCCTCCACGCCGCAGGCATGAATGCCCGGCGGCTGCTCGACGCGGGGCGGGCGCAGGTCGCCCGTGCGCTGAAATGCGAACCCGGGGAAGTGCTGTTCACCGGCGGCGGGACAGAATCCAACAACCAAGCCCTTTTCGGGCTCGCGAAGCTGCGCGGCAAGCGGTCGAAGGTCGTGGTTTCGACGGACAGCGAGCACCCCTCGGTCGAGGAACCGCTGAAAGAACTCGAGCGGCAGGGCTTTACGGTGCGTCGGCTTTCGACGGTGAACGGCGTGCCGGACTACGACGGTCTGCGGAAGATCCTCGCGGAAGCGCCGGTCGCGTTCGTCAGCGTCATGCGGGCGAACAACGAGACCGGGGCGGTCTACGACCTGCCGCGCATCCGCCGCATCCTCGACGAATGCGGGAGCGACGCGCTGCTGCACTGCGACGACGTGCAGGGGTTCCTGAAGATCCCGAATGACCGCCTGTCCGCCTGCTGCGACCTCATCTCCCTCTCGGCGCACAAGATCGGCGGACTGAAGGGCGTCGGTGCACTGTACGTCGGCAAGCGGGCGCATCTGCTCCCCGCCCTGCTGCTCGGCGGCGGGCAGGAAAACGGTCTGCGAAGCGGGACGGAGAACGTCGCCGGGGTCGCCGCATTCGGGGAAGCCTGCGCGGAAACCCTCGCGGACCGGGAAGGCTTGTCCCGCGTCGCGGAGCTGCGGGAGGAAGTGCTTCGTCGGCTGCGGGACAGCGGACTGCAGTTCCACCTGCCGGACGCGCACCTGCCGAACCTGCTGCACCTGAGCATCCCCGGCGTGCAAAGCGCGTGGGCGCTCAATTTCCTGTCCGAGCGGGGCATCTGCGTGTCCGCGGGCAGCGCCTGCTCCGCGCGGGAGCGGAAAAAGGGCAACCGCGTCCTCAAGGCCTACGGACTGCCGGACGCGGAGATCGAAACCTCGCTCCGGCTGAGTTTTTCCGAGCAAAATACGATGGAGGAATGTGTGGTCCTCTGCGACGCGCTGCGGGACTGCATGAAACTACGAAAATGAACGCAAACGAGATCATCCTGCTCAAGTACGGCGAGATCGTCCTGAAAGGGCTCAACCGCAATAAATTCAACCAACTGCTGGAAAAGAACGTCCGGCGTGCGCTCAAAAAAGCGGACGGCGAATTCCGAACGGAGTACGCCCAGTCCATCCTGTTCGTGCGCGGGGCGGAAGGCAGCGATATGGACGCCGCGTTCGCCCTGCTCAAGAAGGTCTTCGGCGTCGCGACCGTCTGCCGGGGGCTGGAATGCGAAAAGGACATGGACGCCATCCGCGCCGTGTTGCGGGAACACGCGGACGGGCTGCTCGGCGCCGCCCGCAGTTTCAAATGTGAAGCGAAGCGCAGCGACAAGCAGTTCCCGCTCAAATCCCCGGAGATCTGCGCCGTCTGCGGCGAAGAACTGCTGGAGGCTTGTCCGCATTTGCGCGTGGACGTGCATGACCCGGAAGTGACCGTCACGATCGAGATCCGCGACCGTGCGGCGGTCGTCCACGGCGTGCGCGAACACGGCGCGGGCGGGATCCCGGTCGGCAGCGAGGACCGCGCGATGCTGCTGCTGTCCGGCGGGATCGACTCCCCCGTCGCCGGGTATATGACCGCCAAGCGCGGAGCGGAGCTGGACGCGGTCTACTTTGAAACCCCTCCGTACACTTCGGAAGCCGCAAGGGAAAAGGTCATCTCCCTCGCCCGCAAGCTCGCCGAATACGCGGGGACCATCCGCCTGCACAGCGTCAACCTGACCGAAGTCCAGCAGGCCATCGCGGCCAATTGCGACGAGCGGCTGTTCACCCTGCTGCTGCGGCGGTTCATGATGCGCTGCGCCGAGCGTCTCGCGGTACAGGCGGACGCGGTCGCGCTCGTGACCGGCGAATCCATCGGGCAGGTCGCCTCGCAGACCATGCGTTCCATCGCGTCCACCGACGACGCGGTGACTCTGCCGGTCCTGCGCCCGTGCATCGGGCTGGACAAGGAGGAGATCGTCGTCCGCGCCCGTCAAATCGGCACGTTCGAGATCTCCACCCTGCCGTACGAGGACTGCTGCGTGCTGTTCACACCGCGCCACCCGAACACCCGCCCCGTACTCGACGACGTCCGCGCCGAGGAGGCGAAACTGGACGTGGACGGGCTGGTCGAACGCGCCGTGCGGACCGACCGCGTCCTGCGGGTGTGGTGAGCGTCATTTCAGCATGGTTTCCAGGTCCTCCAGCAGGTCGTCCGGGTGCTCCAACCCGACCGAAAGCCGCAGGAGCCGCGGCGTGATGCCGATTTTTTCGCGCAAGGCGGCGGGAACGGACGCGTGGGTCTGCGTCTGCGGGTAGGTGATCAGCGAGGTCGTCCCGCCGAGGCTTTCCGCGAAGCGAATGAGCTTCCCGCCGTGCAGGACGCTCTGCACGCGGTCGTCCGCCAGCAGGAAGGACAGCACGCCGCCCGCGCCGCTCGCCTGTTCGCGCAGCAGCCCGTACTGCGGGTGGGACGGCAGACCGGGATAGTTGACCTGCGCCACGCGCGGGTGCGCCGAAAGGTAGTTCGCCGCCGCAAGGGCGTTCGCGCTGTGCTTTTCCATGCGCAGCGGGAGCGTCTGGATCCCCCGCAGGGTCAGCCAGCTGTCGAACGGGGAAAGGGCGTTCCCGAGCGTCCGCTGGATCAGCGCGAGCCGGTCCGCAAGTTCCGGGTCCTCCCCGACGACCGCCAATCCGCAGCAGACGTCGTGGTGCCCGGAAAGGAATTTCGTCCCGGAATGGACGACGATATCCGCGCCGAGCGTCAGCGGACGCTGATAGTACGGGGTCAGGAACGTGTTGTCCACCGCGAACAGCGCCCCGTGCGCCTTCGCGAGCGCCGAAAGCGCGCGGAGCGGCAGGACCTTCATCATCGGGTTCGTCGGCGTTTCGGCGAAAATCATGCGCGTCGGCGTGCGAAGTTCCGCCTCCACCCGCTCCAAATCCCGCAGGTCGCAGAACGCGAAGGAGATCCCGAACCCGGACCAGATCTGCTCGATAAGCCGGTATGTACCGCCGTACAGATCGTCGGACACCAGCACCCGATCCCCCCGCTTCAACAGCGAAAACACCGCGCTGATCGCCGCGAGCCCGGAGGAGAAGGCAAACCCCCGGCTCCCCTGTTCGAGGGACGCCGCCGTCTGTTCGAGTTCGTATCGCGTCGGGTTGTCGCAACGGCTGTATGAAAAGCGCTCGCTCCCGGCGTAGGTGGAAGTCTGGAAAATCGGCGTGCTGACGGCGCCCTCGTAGCGCGCCGTTTCCGCGCCGTGCGCCGCCGTAGTCTCAAAATGCCGCATGAAAAAACCGTTCCTTTCCGTTTGCTTTCTTGCTCAAAAGCAGTATATGCAAAACGGAAAGAAAACGGTCTTTTTTTCGCGTATCCGCCCGAAAAAACGGTCAAACCGACGGCAGAATCCGCACCGGGCGGAAGCCCAGCGCGTCCGCCGCAATCAACTCGGACGACGCCCCGGCGATTTGCCGCACCAAACGGGACGGGTCGGCGTTGTGCATGTGCCCGTAGAACACCCGTTTCACGCCGCTTTCCGACAGCAGGTCGCAAATCGGGCGGCAGCGCAGGTTGCCGTAGGCGGGCGGATAGTGCAGGAACACCAGCAGTTCCTTTTCCGGGTGCGCCGCCTGTAATTGCTTTCCGGCAAGAACGGACGTTCGCAGCCGTTCCGTTTCGCGGTTGACGATCTTCAAATCCTCGTCGCCGTAGACCGGCTCAAGCGTCCAGCCGCGCGTGCCGCAGATGATGAACTGCTCCGCTTCATACGCGTTGTTGAACAGGAAATCCACCGAAAACGCACCGACGCGGTCGCGGAACTCCCGCAATTTCTTCATCGTCTGCCACCAGTAATCGTGGTTCCCCTTGAGGATCAGCTTCCGCCCGGGCAGGGATTCGAGGAACCGAAAATCCTCCTCGGCCTCCTCGATCCGCATGCCCCACGAAATATCCCCCGCGATGACGACCGTGTCGCCGTCGGAAACGGTTTCCAGCCAGTTTTCGCGCAGGCGCTCGACGTGGTTTTCCCAGCGCGGACCGAAAATATCCATCGGTTTATTCATCGTGTGCGCCAAATGCAGATCCGCGATGGCGAAAACAGACATAAAAACCGCTCCTTTCGGGTATCCTATGTACGTCCGAAAAAGACGACATCACAAAAGGGAGAAAAAATCATGGATCGTTACGAACGCGACAACAAGCGGGTGCCGGACCACATTCGCGGCATCACCTGCAGCGTCAAAAACTGCATTCACAACGACGGCGAGTGCTACTGCACGGCCGAACGCATCAGCGTCGGACCCTGCACCGCCTGCACCTGCGGCGACACCGTCTGCGCGACCTTTGAAAACAAGCGCACCGATCGGTAAAGCCCTTTCTTCCGCAAACCGCCGGGGAGTTCCCCCGGCGGTTCTATTTTTTTAGCCGAACGCCAGCACCGACGCCTTCATTTCGTCGGGCGGGATCACCTGCGTGAAGCGGTCGTCGAGGTGTTCGAGCGCGAGCAGCCGCTCCGGCGCGGGGACGCCGGTGCGCTTCTGCAGCGCACGGAGCGCCTCGAATCCGTCCGTCGGCGCTTCCTCCCCCAGCGCTTCCAGCACTGCCGGAGAGAATTTATACGGCGACGCGGTAGACGCGACGAGCATCGGGTTCTTGTCGTCCTCCGACTTGCTCCGATGCTGTTCCGCCGCCGAAAGGGCGACGGCCGTGTGCGTATCGCAGAGGTACTGGTAGGTTTCATAGTACTTCCGCACGGTCGCCCGCGTCAGCGCTTCGTCGCAGAAGTAGGCGGAGAACTCCTGCCGGATCGCCGCGTGTACGTCCTCGTCGACGCGGTAGAACCCGTTCTTCGCGAGCTGCTCCATATACGTCCGGCAGCGTTCCGGCCCGGCGACCAGCCACAGCAGCCGCTCCAGGTTGCTGGAGATGAGGATATCCATCGACGGGGAAACCGTCTGGTAGAACGTCCGCCGCCGGTCGTACACGCCGGTGTTGATGAAATCCGTCAGGACATTATTCTGGTTCGACGCGCAGAGCATCCGCCCGATCGGCAGTCCCATTCGCTTCGCAAGACAGCAGGCGAAGATATTGCCGAAATTCCCGGTCGGGACGGTCACGTCGATCGGCTCCCCGCGCTTGACGCGTCCGGCGCGGACCAAATCGCAATAGGCGGACACATAGTAGACGATCTGCGGGACCAGCCGCCCCCAGTTGATGGAGTTCGCCGACGAGAGAAACACCCCCCGCCCGTCCAGCGCGGACGCGACCTCCGGGTCGGAGAAGATGCGCTTGACGCCGTTCTGCGCGTCGTCGAAGTTGCCGCGGATCGCGGTGACGTTGACGTTTTCGCCGGTCTGCGTCGCCATCTGCTTCTTTTGGATGCGGCTGACGCCGTTTGCGGGGTAGAACACCTGGATCTTCACGCGAGGCACGTCCGCGTAGCCCGCGAGGGCGGCTTTCCCGGTGTCCCCCGAAGTCGCGACGAGGATCAGCGCGTCCCGCGTTTCCCCGGTTTTCTCCAGCGCCAGCGACAGCAAGCGGGGCATGATCTGCAGCGCCATATCCTTGAACGCGCTCGTCGGACCATGCCAAAGCTCCAGCACCTCCGTCTGCCCGACGGTGTGCACCGGCGCGGGCGTCCCCGCCGTCAAAACGGTCTCGAACCGCTCCGCCCCGTACGCTTCCTCCGCCGCGTGCAGCAGCTCGCCGGACGTGTAATCCGTCAAAAACAGCCCCAGCACCGCCGCGGCCCGCGCCGGATAGGACATTTCCGCAATCGCGTCCAGCCGCTCCGGGGTGAGCTGCGGGATCGAAGTCGGGACGAACAGCCCGCCGTCCGGCGCAAGCCCCCGCTTGATGACCTCCGCAGACGTGTATTCCCGCGCTTCCTCAGTCCGTGCGCGTGTGCTGACGTATTTCATAACCAATATCCTCGATTCGATTGATTTCCGACGGACTGCCGTCCGCCCGCAGATAGACTTCCACGCCGTCGACCCGTTCATACCGCACCCGGCGCATGCGGTACCCGCCGAACAGACCCGGCACCGGCACCCGGCCGTCCCGCATCTGTGCGCGGACGAATGCCTTCGCCGCGTGTTCGACGCGCCGCAGTTTCTCCCGGTCGATCGCCTCCGCCGGCGTGCCCCAGTCGGCGCCGGAACGCGTCTTGACCTCGATAAACAGCAGTCCGCCCCGGGAAAAGCCGACCAGATCCAGCTCCCCGCCGCGGACGTCGTAGTTCCGCGCGAGGATGCGGACCCCGTGCTTTCGCAGGTATTCCGCCGCCAGCCGCTCCCCCAGCCGTCCGACGTCGCCGCTCCTCACGGCGCTTCCTCCCCGAGCAGGCGGCGCAGGAAGCTCCGCCGGTGCGCGGGACAGGGTCCGTAACGCAAAATCGCCTCGCGATGCGCCTTGGTCGCGTATCCCTTGTGCAGGGCGAAACCGTACTGCGGGTAGAGCCGATCAAGCTCCGTGCAGTACCGATCCCGTTCGACCTTCGCGAGGATGGACGCCGCCGCGATCGACGGGCATTTCCCGTCCCCGCCGACGACGGGGATCGCGGGCAGGTCGAACCCCCGGGCGATCGGACCGTCCACCAGCACGCCGTCCGGGCGGACCTGCAGTCCGTCGACCGCCCGCCGCATGGCGAGCAGGGCGGCGTTGAGGATGTTGAGCCGTTCGATCTCCTCCACCTCGGCGCGGGCGACCGCGAACGACAGCGCGTTCGCGCAGATCTCCCCGTAGAGCGCTTCCCGCTTGGCGGGGGAAAGTTTTTTCGAGTCGTTCAGTCCCGTCGGCAGGAATTCTCGCGGCAGGATCACCGCCGCCGCGTAGACCGGACCCGCCAAAGGGCCCCGTCCCGCCTCGTCACAGCCGCAGAACACCCGCAGCGTCGCCGTGCGAAACCCGTCCTCCACGGACCAATCCAGCGTACCCGCCATAGCGACTCCTTTCAGACGCTGTCCAGCGTCATCGGACCGACGGTGCCGTCGCGGAACTCGTCGAGCAGGACGGAACACGCCCGCTCCTCGTCCACCACGCCCCCAGCGCGGATCCAACCGCGCTTCCGCGCGATGCGCTCGAACAGCTCGTAATCCGTGTCCGCATCCGCCCATTCGACCTTGTACCGGGCGGAAAGCAGGTTCGGATACTTCTCTCGCAAAAGACCCAGCAGGGCGCACGCCAGCTCGGTCCGATCGAGGATCTCGTCCCGAATGGACCCCAGCATCGCCAGCTTGCGGGCGACCGACTGGTCCTCGAACTTCGGCCAGAGCAGTCCCGGCGTATCCAGCAGCTCCACCCCCATCGCGGGAGCGGCGATCCACTGGTTGCGCCGCGTCACGCCCGGGCGGTCCTCCGCCTTCGCCTTCTTCGCGCCGGCGAACGTATTGATGAACGTGGATTTCCCGACGTTCGTGATGCCGACGACCATCGCGCGAAGCGGCTTCTTCATGCCCTTCGCCTCGTATTTCGCCAGCTTTTCCGCCATCAGCTCCCGGATCGCGGGGGCGACCTTCCGCACCCCCATGCCGGTCTTGCAGTCGATCGGCAGGACCATGCGGTCCTTCCCCTTGAGCAGATTGACGAACTTCGCCGTTTCGTCCCGGTCGGCAAGGCTGCATTTGGTCAGCAGCGTCAGGCACGGTTTGCCGGCGAACAGCTCGGCAAAGGACGGGTTGCGGCTGGAAAGCGGCGCGCGAGCGTCCAGCAGCTCGACGACCAGATCCACCAGCGGCAGGCTTTCCCGAATGAGCCGCTTGGCGCGGTTCATGTGCCCCGGGTACCAGACGATCTCCCGATCCATACGCGTTACACCGTGCCGAATTCGCCGAACGGATAGATGCGGAACAGCACCTTGCCGAGGATATGGTCGACGTCCTGTTCACCGATCATGCGGCTGTCGGAGGAATTGTTGCGGTTGTCCCCCATGACGAACACCTTCCCCGGACCGACCGTGAACTCGCACACGCCGTCCTCGTCGATGCCGTAGAACTGGTTCATCGAACCGTCCTCCATCTCGACGCCTTCCTCATAGTTGATGTAGTCCTCGTCCAGCGGCACGCCGTCGACGCTGACCTCCCAGGTTCGGAAGTTGATGCGCACGGTCTGCCCTTCCGTCGCGATGACCCGCTTGATGATCGAGTCCATGGTTTCCACGCCCCGGTTTTCCTTGCTGATGACCACAATGTCCCCGGTTTTTGGGGTGTAAAAGAAGTCGGAGATAATCAGGCGGTCGGCATGCGACTGCCCGTCGAACAGGTTGGAATAGGTGTGGTCCTCCTCCCCGCCGTGCAGCGTCGGCTCCATCGAACCGCCGTCCACCGCCACATAGCGGAACACGAACAGGAACAGCAGGATCATCACCGCCAGCGCAAGGCAGAAGGTTTCCACGTAATCGAACAGCCCCCGCACCCGCCGGAACCGCTGTTCCTCCGGCGAAGGCGGTTCGGTCGCTTCCGCGGTTTCGTCGGCGCTCCCGTCCATCGGGACCTCCGGCAGTCCGTCCGATTCCCCGCCGAACGGTTCGTTCGTCGGTTCGTTACCGCTTTCCGACGGCGCAAACCCGGTTTCCTCCAAACGGAGGACCGTGGCGATCTCCTCCGACGTCGGCTCTCCCGACAGTCCTTCCGCTTCTTCGCCCAACGGCTCCGCGGTCGTATGCTCCGTCAGCTGCACCGACGGTTCGCTCGCCGGTTCGTTACCGCTTTCCGACGGCGTAAACCCGGTTTCCTCCAAACGGAGGACCGTGGCGATCTCCTCCGCCGTCGGCTCTCCCGACAGTCCTTCCGCTTCTTCGCCCAACGGCTCCGCGGTCGTATGCTCCGTCAGCTGCACTGACGGTTCGTTATCGCTTTCCGACGGCGCAAAATCGGTTTCCGACAAACGGAGGACCGTGGCGATCTCCTCCGCCGTCGGCTTTCCCGACAGTCCTTCCGCTTCTTCGCCCAACGGCTCCGCGGTCGTATGCTCCGTCAGCTGCACTGACGGTTCGTTCGCCGGTTCGTTATCACTTTCCGACGGCGCAAAATCGGTTTCCGACAAACGGAGAACCGTGGCGATCTCCTCCGACGGCCCTTCTGTTTCCTTTTCGGGAACGGATTCCGCCGCGCGGGAAGGCGCCGTAAACGTCGCCGGTTCTTTTGCCGGTTCTGCGGGCTCTTTCGCCTTCTGCCGGTCGTCCGTCAGCAGCTCGCACGAAAAGACAGGTTCGTTTTCGGCCGTTTCTCCGCACCGGGACGCCGTTTCTTCCGCCCCCGAAAGGGACATATATTGAAAGTCGTTTTTGCCGTTTTGGGGTATCTTCTCCGATTGGTTCTTTTCCGTTTTCATCCCGGCTCGCCTCCTTTTTTTGAAAGAAAAGCACCTCAAAAGAGGTGCTTTGCACCCCACAGAGAGGCGCCTTGCATCAAAAGTCAGATTTTTTCCTTTACCTTTGCACTCTTGCCTACTCTGTCGCGCAGGTAGTAAAGCTTGGCCCTGCGAACCTTACCGGCCCGGACCACTTCCACCTTCTGAACGTTCGGGGAGTGCAGCGGGAAAGTTTTTTCCGTACCGACGCCGAAAGACAACCGACGGACGGTAAACGTTTCGGAAATACCGCCGTTTTTCCGAGCGATGACGGTCCCTTCAAAAATCTGGGTCCGTTCACGGCTCCCTTCGACGATCCGCTGATGCACCTTGACGGTATCGCCCACGCAGAACTGCGGGACGTCCGCCTTCAGTTGTTGGCTGGCAAATGCTTCCAACGCTGTCATACTCGCTCATCCTTCCTATAATTTTTATAGTCTTTTCGAGACGTTCGTACCGAGCAGCAGAGGACCGTCCCCACAAAATGACAGGTCATTATACCATACTTTTTCGAGAAATGCAAGGGCTTTTTCGGATTTTTTTGCGATTTTTTTACGCAAAAGGCTCCAAAACCAGCCACAGGTCCCCCTCGTGGACCGTCACTTCGGCGTCGCACCCGCAAAATTCGTTGCTCACGCCCAGCGGATACCGCCCGGTCAAAACCCCGCGTTCGAGCGGATAGGCGACCCCGTGCGCCGTCACGACCGCCCGCTCCCCCGCCGCGAACAGCGAAAGGAAGCCGGTCTGCCCCGCCGGGAAGCGCACCGTCCGCTCCCGCAGCAGCGTCACCTCGCACCCCCGTCCGCAGAGCGTCCCGACGGCGTCCTGATCCGCCAGCCACCGCAGCAATTGCAGATTTGCGACCGTGTGACTGACCCGTGAACCGCCCAGCGCCCCGTACAGCCGGAAACGCCGGTACCCGCGCGACAGCCCCTCCCGGCAGGCGAGCATAAGGTCAGTCTCGTCCTTCTGCGGCGGAAAGACCTTCACCTTCTCCCCTTGCGGGACGTAGCCGAGCGAATCGAAATCCCCCAAGAGCAAGTCCGGCTTCACGCCGAGCCGTTCGGCGAGCAGCAGTCCGCCGTCCGCTGCGACGGAAAAATCCCCGTCGCGCAGGGAAAGCACGCCGTCCGACCCGTCCCCCGCGCCAAATACATAGCAAATCGGTGCCTTTTCGTCCATCGCGTCAGCCCTCCGCTTCGTAAACCGGGATCTCCACGGTCTCCCCGGTCCCCGTCACGGAGAAGCGGGCCTGCACCGTCAGATCCAGCCGCCCGTCGTCGCTTCCCCCGCCGTAGCCCGGTGTGTAGCCGCTCTGCTCATAAAGCGTCACGTCCAGCCGGACGTACACCGACTTGAGGGAATCCCCGTCGGTGACCCATGTGCAGGTCACGTCCCCGTAGGACTCCTTTTCCCGGTCCGGCAGGGAAATCCCGGCGAGCGCGTAGAGGTCGAGCCCCCAGACGTCCCCGAGCAGCTCCTTCTGCCCGCTCCCGCAGACCGTCGTCCAGAGCAATCCCGTCCCGCTCTCCTCCCGTTCCAGCTCCTCCAGCGAAGAAAGCGCCGGAAGCGGCGGGAGCCGATAGGGGAACGCCCCGAACAGCACGTCGGGGTCGATCGGCAAAGTCGTGACTTCCTTCTTTTCGACGTGGGTCTTGACCCCGTCCGCGTAGTATTCCTCCGCGTCCGCCGTCGCGCCGAGGCGGGTCATGCGGAAGCGTTGATAGGCGGTCTGCCGCACGGTATCGTACTTCGCTTCGCCGTCGACCGCGTACAGCACGCCGCTCTCCCCGGTCTCCGGGTCGCGGAAGGACGCCTCCATGGAGAATTCCAGCGCCCCGCGCGTCACTTCGCCGGCGCTTTCGCGGATTCCGGCGAGCTCCGCATACGCCTGCGCGTCCGCCCTCACGGAACACCCGCAAGCCGCCGCGAGCGCCAGAACGGAAAGCCGAAACGCGAGCCGAAGCGCCCTTCGCCGCTTCATCGGCCGACCTTCTCCCCGTTGATGAACTGCTGGAGCTTGGTCGTCACGTTGCGGAGCGAATTGAACAGGCAGTAGTATTGCCCTTCGCCGTTAATCGTATAGAAGGCCCGGCTGGACGAAACGCGGTAGAACACGAACTCCTTCTCGTCCGACGTGGTTTTGATTTTCACCCGCAGGTACTCCGTCGGGTCGCCCGTGCCGTCGTCCGTATAGGTATCCCGCATATTCAACTGCACGATGGAGAGATAGAAGTAACGGAAGCTCTCCTCGTCGAGTTCCTTGCCGTTCCAGGTGACGGAAGTCAGCGTCGTTCCATCGGCCTTGACGTGGAAGACGTACTCCGTCCCGTCGTAGGTGACCGTCAGATCTTCGATCTCATAGACGAACATGCCCACCAGCGAATGGTCCACCAATTCCAGCGGATCCCATTCCAGCCACGCCGCCGTACTCGCGGACAGGCGAGCGATGAACCCGGTACACATCGTGACGTTCTTCCCGTTCCCGAGGGCGTCCCCGGTGACGGTGGAGTAGGCGTAATAGCAGCCGTCCTCCTCGTCGTAGGCGGACACGTACAGGTCGGTCACATAGCCCTCGTACAGGTAGGAAACGTGCATGACCGGGCGGTCAAGCCCGTATTCCGCGAGGATCTCCGTATGGATGACGTCGCTTTCGCCCTGCACGCCGCTCCGTTCGCTGATGCCCACTTTCGCAACGCTGTCCCCCTGCAGCGTGCCGATGCTGTACAAGAAGTCGGCGAAATTGGTGGTATCCATATAGCAGTAGTTCTTGCCGGCCGGGATGAGGTCCCCGCCCTGCACCATTCGCCACATTCCCGAAAGCGCGTCGTTCGGCACGGCGTCCTCACCGTTGGCAGTGATGACGATGTCGTCCATCACCAGGTACCCGATCTTCTTCGGCAGGGTGAAGGTCAGTTCGATCTTCAAAACCGGCTCGTCGCTCTGGATGCGGAAGGAATAGGTCTTGACCGTATCCTCCTGCTGGGTCGTGAAGTCCAGCCCATGCCCGGACAGCTTGCGGTAGTTGATGCCGTCGGTGCTGTAACGGATGCCGACTGCGCTCGGAAGCAGCGCCGGGTAGGTCGCGTTGTCGCTGTCGAGCAGAAGCCCGAAGCTGCAGTCGTAAATCCCGTCCTCCGCCTTGTTCGTCACCGCGGCGCTCACCGAGAACGGCTCGCCGTCGCTGCTGTTGAGCCCGACAAGATACGCCTTGTCCCGCTCGCCGGTCCAGTCCTCATAGGTCAGTCCGGTCGACGCATACGGCTTTTTGTCCCGCAGCAGCTCCGCCGCGTTGGAATCGTTGGAGGTGACGTTGTCGGAAAACCCGATGACCGGCAGATTGAGGATCAGCGCCGAAAAATCCGGGCGCTCCTCGTCATAGTAGAAATGCTCCAGCCGAACCTGGTCGAAGGAATAGACGTCCTCCGTCTTGGAGATGCCGCCGACCAGTTTCGCGTCAAAGAACGTCTCGACCGGGGCATTGAGTACTCCGTCGACGTTCGACGCCTGGATACGGAACACCCGCGGGCTCGAAAAACTGTCCGTCACGGTATTGTCCGCGCTCATCCGACCGCCGAAGTAACGGGCGTAGTAGTAAGACCCGACGGAATCCTTATTTCCGACCCAGACCTGATGGAACAGACGGTTCCCGTCGCTGTCCGGGAGGGTCATCAGAAGGAAGCTGCAGGTCAGCCCCTCCTCGTCGTCAAGCCCGTACACGGAATAGTCGAGCGCCTGGTCGACCGTGCCTGCCGTGACAACATAGCGACAGTCCACCAGCAGCGACGCGAACAGGTTCGCGTCATACGTCAGCTGCTCACAGCCGTCGAAATAGAACTCCCCGTTGTTCTGGTAGACCGTATACATCCCGGTCTGGTTCTCCATCCGCAGCAGTTCGATATTCGCACGCTCCACCATCGGGAACATGACCACACCGCCCGACGCGAGCACGTCGCAGCCGTACGCGTCGAACCCGTCGAGCGGACGGACCGCGAGCTCCAGCGCCTCCCCGCCGGTCAGCGACAGGACCGCGTTGGTGAACAGAGATTCCCCGTCAAATCCCCACGTTTTTCCGTCAGACGCACGTGAAAGGTAGAAATCCGCGTACGGGATCTCCTTCATCTGACCGCCGCAGGTCAGCCGGACGCCGTTGAACGCGTCGCGGTCGTCGCAGTCGAGCTTGAACTTCCCCGTGCGGTCGGCGTAGAGGGACGCGTAGGTGTAGATGCGGTAGACATCCGGGTCGGATTCCTCGGTCAGTTCCTTTTCGGAACGGTTGCAGAATCGCACGTCCACCCGCTCGTCCAGCGCGTCGAGCACCTGCTCGGTCTGCGCGTCGAGCGCGTAGAATGCGGGGAGCGGATCCTCCTGTCGGAGCGCGGCGAAATAGACGCCCAGCAGGATCGCCGCGACGACGAGGACGCTCCCGACAAGAATCAACTGATTGCGCACCGTCAGGCGGAAACCGCTCCGTTTGCGCGTATTCTCATTGGTTTCGGAAAAGACCGAAAGGATCTCCCGCTTCTCCTCCTCGGAAATTTCGTCGCCCGGCGTGTCCGCCGGAAACGCCTCCGGGGAAGTCTGTTCCTCAGGCAGGTCCCGGTTTTGGTTTTCTTCCATGCTCATATCGGTTCCTTTCCGATGCTTATAGATGTCTGCGGCGGATAAAGACCACCAATCCCGCGATCGTGATCGCCGCGGGCAGCACCGCGCAGATGATGATCCCCAAACGGAACGCGGAGGACGTTTCAATCCCCAGCGCAACATCGTTGATGCTCTTGTAGTCGATGTCCAGCGAGTAGCGGTCCACGCCCATCGTGCGGACGGCGGACAGCAGAAGCGTGCTGTTGCCGTAGGCGGCGCTGTCGATCACGCCCGTCCCGGCGAAATCCGTCGAGCCGGACAGCAGCACATACTGGAATTCCCGCACCTGGTTGGTGCTGTTTTCGTCGTTGAGATCGACGTAGTCCGAATTCGAGGACAGCAGCATCAGCGGGAAAGTCCCTTCATTGCTCGTCCCCTCGAAGGTCGAACGCCCGTCGTCGGCGGACAGCAGGACGGTTTCGACCGTGTAATCGTCCTTCGTCGTGGTCGCCGCAGTGACCAGCTCGACGCAGTGCGGCATGACCGTGCGAACGCTCAGCACGTTCTTCATTAGTTGATAGGAAGCGCTGCTGTCCGGAGTTTCGACGTCCGACACATACTGCGCCGAAAGGTTCAGCGGGTCGTTGTTGAGGCATCCGCCGACGGAGCTGACCTGATGGTAGGGGTTGTAGTTGATCCCCCACTCGTGCTCCAGGTAATCCTGCAAATTCTTCAGTTCCGGGGTGGAATCGTCCACCAGGACGATCATGCTGTGGTATTCGCCCATGTAATCCATCAGCTTGTCCACTTCCGCCTCGGTAAAGTCGGTCTGCGGGTCGTCGACGATAAGGATCCGGGTGCGCTCGTCGATGTCGTCCGAAGAGAGGTCCGCCTCGCGGATCTCAAACCCGTTGTCCTGCAGCAGCTTCGCAAGCGACGTCGGACCGGTCGCGCCGAGCTGCGCCGGTTCGCCGTGGCCGGTCGTGAACGTGACGACCTGCGGCTCGGACATACAGCTTTGCAGCAGAGCCGTCGTGATCCGCAGCTCGCCGTTGAAACCGACATAGGTGCCGGACCCGCTGTCGACCGTGTAGAACGAATCCAGCGTCAGCACGCGGGCGTGGTATTTGCCCTCGACGACGATGTTGTTCTGGGTCAGCGTGGTATTAGCACGTTTGTTGTATTCGGCGGCCCATTCCGGGTCGCGCTGCAGATTGCGGTACTCGACGCGCACGCCGTCGTAGGTGCGGGCGTACTCCTCGCAGAGGTCCCGCACGAGCGCGGCGGGATTCAATCCGCGCATCCGCGCACGGTCGGTATCGCTGACGTTGTCGTAGGTATCGCGATCGGCGAGCAGATAGATGGTCGCATCAAGGTCGCCGTCCGACTCTAAATCCCCGAGGACATTGCGCGAAACCTCCCCGATGGAGATGAATTCCTCCGCCGTCAGGTCGATATTCAAGCTGAACGCCCCCGCGACCGAGGACACGACGAGGTTGAGCGCGATCACGAGCGCCACGAATACGACGGTATAGACCGCAGAAACGCTCCCACGCTTGATGCGGCTGCCGCGCTCCGAGCGCAATTCGGTTTTCTTCCCTTGCTTTTCCATACTGGCACCCCCCGTTCCGATTCA
This sequence comes from uncultured Clostridia bacterium, assembly GCA_947630765.1. Classification (GTDB taxonomy): domain Bacteria; phylum Bacillota; class Clostridia; order Oscillospirales; family CAG-382; genus Coliplasma. Next base: position 68,319 of record CANRIX010000007.1, read on the forward strand.
GGACCAACGGCGCTTGTCATAGACGCGCACCGTCAAAAAGACGAACACCGCCGCCAGCGAGATGTAATACACCACCGCCGGGATGCTCAGGCTCTGGTTCATGAACGGGATATACCGATCGAGCACGGAGAACCATTGCAGCACCGAGCGCAGCCACGCATACGGGATCGCGTCGCCGATCAGATACAGCAGCAGCATCGCGACGATGACCCCGATGGAGGAAACGGCGGCGATGAGCTGGTTTTGCGTCAGCGACGACAGGAAAAGCCCAATGGCGACGAACGCGGCGCCGATGAGGAACACGCCGAGGATATTCGCGAAGATCGCGGCGGTGTTCGGGCTGCCGTAGCGGTACAGCAGGACGAAATTGAACGCGTTGACCAGGAACGTGCAGCCGTAGATCGTCAGTGCGGCAAAATACTTGCCGAGGATCATGCCGGTCAGACTGACCGGCGCGGTCATCAGAAGCTGTTCGGTCTTGGACCGGCGGTCCTCCGCGAGCAGCTTCATCGTCAGCAGCGGAATGAGGATGGCAAAGACGCAGATGAGCAGCAGGAAGTACACGTTGAGGCTGTCCATGCTCTGCTGCGCGAGCGTGCATTGATAGAACAGGAGCCCCGACACGAGCAGGAACACCCCGCAGAAGATATATCCGATCGGCGTGATGAAATAGGAACGCAGTTCCCGCTTATAGATCGCAAACATCAGCCCTCTCCCCCTTTCCGGCTCTTCCGCCGGCTTTCGCCCACCAGGCGGATGAAAATGTCCTCCAGACTCAGCTCGACCCCCTCCAGACCGACCAGCGGCCAGCCCTTCGTGGAAAGCATATAGAACAACGGCTTCCGCGCGTCGACGCGCTCCTCGGACTCGATCAGATAGCTGATGCTGTCCGTATCGCGCTTGCCGAGCACGTCCACCGTGCGGATCCCGGCGACCGCGCGGAGCGCCTTGAGGACGTCCTCCTGCGGGCCGACGATCTTCGCGACCATCTTGCGCGAACCGTCCACCGCCGTGACGAGGTCCTCGGTCTTTTCGTTGGCGACCAGCTTGCCCTTGTTGATGACGACGATGCGGTCGCAGACCGCCTGCACCTCCGGCAGGATATGCGTGGAAAGGATGATCGTATGTTCCTTGCCGAGCATACGGATCAGGTTGCGGATGTCGATGATCTGCTTCGGGTCAAGTCCGACGGTCGGTTCGTCGAAGATCAGCACCCGGGGGTTGCCGATGAGCGCCTGCGCGATGCCGACGCGCTGCCGGTAGCCCTTGGAAAGGTTGCCGATGAGCCGCCCGTACACGTCGCCGATCTTGACGACGTCGCAGATCTCGCGGAGATGCTGTTCGCGCGGGAACGTGCAGCCCTTCAGGTCATAGATGAAGTTCAGATACTCCTTGACCGTCATATCCGTGTACAGCGGCGGCATTTCCGGCAGGAAGCCGATGCTCCGCTTCGCTTCGAGCGGCTGCTCGAGGATATCCATACCGTCGACAAGGCAGGTCCCCGACGTCGCGGAGAGATAGCCGGTGAGGATATTGAGCGTCGTGGACTTCCCGGCGCCGTTCGGGCCGAGGAACCCCATGATCTCCCCTTCCTCGACGCGGAAGCTGACGTCGTCGACCGCTCGCTTGTCGCCGAACACCTTGCAGAGGTTCTTGATTTCGATCATAGATGGTGTTTCCTTTCGGTTATTTGCGTTCTTCTTCCCGAAGCAGACCGAGGTCGCGCAGCGCCTGCTCCGGCACTTCCGCCGGGCAGCCGGTCATTAGCTCCGAAGCGTTCTGCACCTTCGGGAACGCGACCACGTCGCGCAGGCTGTCCGCACCCAGCATCTGCATCACCAGTCGGTCCAGCCCGATAGCCATGCCGCCGTGGGGCGGCGCGCCGTAGCGGAACGCGTCCAGCAGATAGCCGAACTTCGCGCGGGCCTCCTCGTCGGAAATACCGAGCAGCTCGAAGATCTTCGCCTGCAGGACCGGGTCGGTGATCCGAATGGACCCGGAGCAAAGCTCGATGCCGTTGAGCACGAGGTCGTAGCACTTCGCGCGGACGCGCCCTTTATCCGTTTCGAGGTAGGGCAGGCATTCGTCCACGATCGCCGTGAACGGGTGGTGCATCGCAAGCCATTCCCCGCTTTCGCGGTCGTATTCAAAGAACGGGAACTCCACCACCCACAGGAAGGAATACCCCTTCCGCTCGACGCCGAGCCGGTTGGCGGCTTCCAGACGAAGCTGTCCGAGCTGGGAAAGCAGCCGGTCGGTGTCCTCGTCCGCCATCGCGAGCAGGATATCCCCCTCCTCGCACCCGGCGCGGTCGTAGATCCGCTGCATTTCCTCCTCGGTGAGGAATTTCGCGAACGAGGAGCTCGTCTGCTCCGCACGGCGCACCCAGGCGACCCCGGACGCCCCGCAGCCCTTGGCGTATTCGACCAGCTTGTCGATCTCCTTGCGGGTCATCTTCCCGGCGGCGCCCTTCAGCACGATGGCGCGGACGCTCCCGCCCGCCTCCAGCGCACGGGTGAACACCGAAAAACCGCACTCCCGCACTTCGTCCGACAGGTCGCAGATCTCCATACCGAACCGCAGGTCCGGCTTGTCCGAGCCGAAGCGGTCCATGACCTCGCGGTAGGTATAGCGCGGGAGCGGGAGCGGCAGCTCCACCCCGAGCGTCTCCCGGAACAGCCGCTGGAGGTACCCCTCGGCCATTTTCAGGATATCTTCCATATCGACAAAGCTCATTTCGAGGTCGATCTGGGTGAATTCCGGCTGCCGGTCGGCCCGCAGGTCCTCGTCGCGGAAGCAGCGAGCGAGCTGGAAGTATCGGTCGAACCCGGCGACCATCGAAAGCTGCTTGTACAGCTGCGGCGACTGCGGCAGGGCGTAAAACGAACCCGGATGCACCCGGGACGGCACGAGATAGTCCCGCGCCCCCTCCGGCGTGGAACGGATCAGCATCGGCGTCTCCAGCTCAATGAACCCGTTTTCGTCGAAGTAGTCCCGCGTCACCTTCGCGACGCGGTGACGGAACAGCAGGTTCCGCTGTAAAACCGGGCGACGGAGATCCAGATAGCGGTACTTCAGCCGCAATTCCTCGCCGGTTTTGCAATCGTCGGTGATCTCGAACGGCGGCGTCTCGCTCTCGCCGAGGACCTTCAGCGCCGTCACGAACACCTCGACCTCCCCGGTCGGCAGGTCGGGATTGACCGACGCACGGCGGCGCACGGTCCCGCGGGCGGACAGCACGAATTCGCTCCGCACTCCGGACGCCTTTTCAAACGTCGCCGGATCGGTCCCGTCGTCAAACGCCAGCTGCACCACACCGCTGCGGTCCCGCAGGTCGATGAACAGCAGGTTCCCAAGGTCCCGCCGCTTGCGCACCCAGCCCATCACGCAGACTTCCTGCCCCTCGTGGGCCGTCCGCAGTTCGCCGCAAAGGTGCGTGCGGCGCTCGTCTCCCAGCAATTCCGTCATATAGGTAACTTCCTTCCTATCGTTTGCTTAGTCCTGTCCGCCGGACAGCTCCCTGCGCTCCCCGCGGTTCTCCAAAAATTCCGCGAAGCGGTAGCCCTGCGCTTCCGCCTGCGCAAGCTGCTTGCCGACCTTTTTCTTCTTCTGCCAGAGCGTCACGTCGTATCGGTCGTGCAGGGTACGCGCATAGCGGATCGCTTCGGCGACCTGCCCCTCGTCATAGAGCAGCACTTCCCGGTCCCGTCCGCCGCCGTCCCCGCCGCGCTCCGAAAGCACGGAAAAGATCCGCTCGAACCCGATCGAGAATCCCACCGCCGGGACCTCCCCGCCGCAGAACTTACCGATCAGGTTGTCGTACCGACCGCCCCCGGCGACCGTCCCGCCGAAGGACGGGCATTCGATCTCGAACACGGCACCGGTGTAATAGCCCTGCCCGCGCACGAGCGTCGCGTCGAACAGCACTTCGTATTTCCCGTCGGCGAGCGCATTGGTCTGCTCCAGAAGCGCCCGGATCTGTTCCGCTTCCGTCTCGCTCCCGTAGGACGCGAGCTGTTCGAGCGTCAGCCCGCCGCGAAGCAGGTCCGTCAGGCGTTCCGCCGCCTCCGCCGGGAATCCCTTTTCGAGCAGTTCCGCACGCACGCCGTCAAAGCCGACCTTGTCCGCCTTGTCGACGGTCACGCAGACGGAATCCGCCGTCTCCGGCGCAAACCCGCAGCCGACAATCAGATTCCGCAGCAGGGCGCGGTGATTGACCCGCACGCGGAAATCGTCGATCCCGACCGCCAGCAGCGCTTCCGCCGTGACGGAGATCAGTTCGACCTCGCAATCGACGCTGTCCGAGCCGAGGATGTCGATGTCGCACTGCACAAATTCCCGCAGCCGCCCCTTCTGCGGGCGTTCGGCGCGGTAGACCCGCCCGATCTGGATGCACTTGAACGGGCTTTCCAGTTCGTTGCGGTGCAGCGCGTAATAGCGGGAGAGCGGCAGAGTCAGGTCGTAGCGCAGACCGAGGTCGCAAAGGTGCGCGTAATCCCCCGCGTCGAGCGCTTTCTTGAGCTTGTCGCCCCGCTTTTCCAGGCGGTAGATCAGCTTGAGGTTCTCCCCGCCGTCGCTGTTTTCGAGGTTTTCAAGGCTTTCCGGCGCAGGGGTCTCGATGGCGCGGAAGCCGTTCGCGCGATAGACCGCGCGGATGCGCTCGAGCAAACGCTCCCGCAGGGCGTTCTCCCGGGGCAGATAGTCCCGCATGCCCTCGGTCGGTGTCAATTTCATAGGTGAATCTGGAATTCCTTTCTGTTTTCAGTCGGCGAGGACGGCGTCCTTGTCGATGGTGCGCCAGTTGAGGTCGCCGCGGTCGAGCGCGAGGATCAGCGCCTCCGCCGTCGCGATATTGGTCGCCGCAGGGACGTTGTGGACGTCGCATTCCCGGATGAGCGGCACTTCCGTTTCGAGATACTCCTGCGGATTGCCCGTATCGCACAGCAGAATCAACAGATCCACCTCGCCGTAAGCGATCTTGGAAGCGATCTGGTTGGAACCGCCGTGGAACCCGGAAAGCAGCTTTTCGATCGTCAGCCCGGTCGCTTCGGCGATGTACTTCGCCGTCGTCGCCGTGGCGCAAATGCGGTGGTGAGAAAGCACGCCGCAGTACGCCATGCAGAACTCGGTGATCAGCTCCTTTTTCTTGTCGTTTGCGATAATCGCAATGTTCATAACAACAGGACACACCCTTTCTTGAGAGTCAAGTGGAAACGGAAACGGTTTGGGATAACTTCTTTTTTGCCGCCGCAAGGCAGGCGTGCTTTCGACCCGGCGACGTCACGCCGTCGAGCAGCGGGACGCCCGCGCCGCACAGCCGCAGCGCAATATTGAGGAAGGCCGCTTCATACGGCTTCAGCCGCCGGCGTTCCTTCCCGCCGAACGGTGCTTCGCCGCTTTCCTGGTCCGCAGGCAGGCATTCCGACGCGGGGATCACCCCCAGCAGCGGCACCGACGAACGGCGAATGACCTCCAGCACCGTCGGCAGTCTGCCCGTCGCCGCGAGCTGGTATCGGTACCCGTTGACGAGCAGCCGCACCCGGCGATAGCCGATGGCGGCGAGGTTTGCCGCCGTCTTTTCCGCCGCACGGATCGAGGTCGACTGGTGCAGGGAAACCACGACGGCTTCATCCGCCTCCCGCGCGAACGATCGGTAGTAATCGGTCAGTTCGGCGGAGGAATCCACGATGCAGTAGTCGTAGTTCGCGCGGATCGACGCGAACAGTTCGTCCGCCCTGTCGCGCGGAAGCTCGGACCCGTCGTACCGCATCGGCGCCGGCAGGAACCGCAGAAGCCCGCTTTCGCCGACCCGCACGAGCGCGTCCTCCAGCGAACACCGCCCCGCGAGCACGTCGCCGCAGTCAAACAGCACGCTGTTTTCCAGCCCGAGCACCAGATCCATGCACCGCATTCCGAAATCGGCGTCGACGATGCAGACCCGCTTCCCGAGGGACGCGAGCGCGGTGGCGATGCCTGCGGCAGCGGTCGTTTTTCCGACCCCGCCCTTGAACGCGGTTACAAAAATCACTCTGCCCAAAAACGGCACACTCCTCCAATATAGAGTCATTTTTATGATAGCATTTCAGGCAGGATTTGTCAAGAGGGCAAGCCAAAAAACCAAGGCAAATCGGCGACTTTTTCGCAAAAAAATCCCTTCCTCCCGCCGTGTCGGCCGACTTTTCCTTGACAAAAAAGCGCGAATGTGGTATATATACCTTAGCGGACGTCCCGCAAACGATTTTTTACGGAAAGAGGAAACAGGTATGCGCAAGCAGGGAAAAGGCACCGAATGCGTGCAGGCGGGGTACACCCCCGAAAACGGCGGACCCAGACAGATCCCGATCATCCAGTCCACCACCTTCAAATACGACACGAGCGAGCACATGGGCAAGCTCTTTGACTTAGAGGAAAGCGGCTATTTCTACACCCGCCTCCAGAACCCGACCAACGACCGCGTCGCCGCGAAGATCTGCGCCCTCGAGGGCGGGACGGCGGGGATGCTGACCTCGTCGGGGCAGGCCGCCAACTTCTACGCGGTGTTCAACATCGCCAATTGCGGCGACCATATCGTTTCGTCGTCCACCATTTACGGCGGCACCTACAACCTGTTCCACGTGACCATGCGCAAGATGGGCGTGGACTTCACGTTCGTCGCCCCCGACTGCACGGATGAAGAGCTTGCCGCCGCGTTCCGCCCCAACACCAAAGCCGTATTCGGGGAAACCATCGCCAATCCCGCACTCACCGTGCTCGACATCGAAAAGTTCGCCCGTGCGGCGCACGCGCACGGCGTGCCGCTCATCGTCGACAACACGTTCGCCACGCCGGTCAACTGCCGTCCCCTCGAATGGGGCGCGGACATCGTCACCCATTCCACCACCAAATACATGGACGGGCACGGCGCCGCCGTCGGCGGGGCGATCGTGGACGGCGGGAAATTCGACTGGTTCGCGCACGCGGACAAGTTCCCCGGGCTGACCACGCCCGACGACAGCTATCACGGGGTGGTTTACGCCGAGAAATTCGGTCTGGAAGGCGCGTTCATCACAAAATGCACCGCGCAGCTCATGCGCGACTTCGGTTCGATCCAGGCGCCGCAGAACGCGTTCCTGCTCAACCTCGGGCTGGAAAGCCTGCACGTGCGTATGCCGCGCCACTGCGAAAACGCGCTCGCCGTCGCGAAATTCCTCAAGGATCACCCCAAGGTGTCCTTCGTCACCTATCCGGGGCTTGCGGGCGACAAGTATTACGACCTCGCGCAGAAGTATATGCCGAACGGGACCTGCGGCGTCGTATCCTTCGGCGTCAAGGGCGGGCGTGCCGCCGCCGAGACCTTCATGAAGCACCTGCGTCTCGCCGCCATAGAGACCCACGTCGCCGACGCGCGCACCTGCTGCCTGCACCCGGCGTCCGCCACCCACCGCCAAATGAACGACGCGGAGCTTGCCGCCGCCGGCATCACCGCCAACCTCGTGCGCCTGTCGTGCGGTCTTGAGGACGCGGCGGACCTAATCGCCGACGTTTCCCAGGCGCTCGACAAGGTCGAGGCGGAATAATCGGGTTGCAGTCATGTTTGCCCCCTGAACAAGCGAAGCGTTTACAATAAAAATATTGCCCCGGAGGCGGACATGCGCCGCCGGAGGGGCTCCTTAAGAGAAAACCGGCGAAGGCGGCGTCAGCATTGGCGCAAGCCGAGCCGGTTTTCGAACAAAGGGGGGTATTCGGGGGGAAAAGGCAGAGCGAGACAGCGATGCGACAAAGCCGCTAGCGATGGCGATGCGATTGCGTTTGCCCCCCGAAAGTTTTCATATTTTTCCTTTCGTACGCATAGGCATAAGCGAAAGGAGTCCCGTCTATGTATCATTCCGACGTGCCCACACGGGCAGAGGAAATCGGAAAATACGTGTCAGAGACCGGAGCGACCGTCCGTGCCGCCGCCAAAAAGTTCGGCGTCAGCAAGAGCACGGTCCACAAGGACCTGACCGCTCGTCTCAAACAGCAGAACCTTTCGCTCTACGAGGAAGTCCAGCGCGTCCTGCGAACCAACAAGGAGGAACGGCACAAACGCGGAGGAGATGCGACGCGGCTGAAATATTTAGCCGCAAAACATTGACAAATGCAGAAAAAAGAGGTAAAATATACAAGAAAGGGGTATTTTGACGACCCAAAACCGACAGAAACAGAAAAGAGAGGATTCCGTCATGCCAAGGAAAAGAATGCTTTTCGTCGGCGGTGCGCAGATCCGCTTCGCGGTCGGTGCGTCCCGTCTGCCCGGTCCGGGTGAGGTTTTCCGTTCGGACGCGAATTACACGTTCGCCCCCTGCGGGCGGAGCGTCCTCGGCGCGATTGCAGCTGCGAAGCTGGGGTACGACGCGGCGGTCTGCGTGCGCGTCGGCGACGATTACTACGGCGACCGCCTGCTGGAGGTCTGCCGGAAGGAAGGGGTCCACACGGTCAACGTCACCGTCGACCGCACCCTGCAGACCGGGCTTGCGCTGGAGCTGGTCGAGGAAAGCGGCGTTCACCGCACCCTGCTCTACCCCGGCGCGAACCGCAGTCTGACCGTCCGCCACGCGGAAAACGCCCTCTCCTGCTATCCCGACGCGATGGTCGCTTCGTTTGAACCGTCCCCGGACGTCGTCGTCCGCCTGTCCAAGCTCGCATCGTCCCGGAAACTACCCCTCTTTCTCGACGCTTCCGCCGAGGGCGGACTGCCGGCGGACTTCCCCTTCGAGCGCCTCGCCCGTGCGGAAGTCCTGCTGGTCGATGAAAAGGACGCCTTCGCGTTCTCCGGCGTCAACCGCGCCAACGAGGAAGGGCAGAAGTTCGCCTGCTACGCGCTCTGCAAGCGGTTCGACGTGAAGTATGTCCTGCTTCGGCTGGGGAGCCGGGGCTGTTTCCTCTACGACGGCAAGTACTTCAGCGCCGTCACCGCGTCCGGCGACGATCCCGTCGACCCCGCGGGCGCGTCCGAAGCGTTCACCGCCGCATTCATCGGCGAGTACCTTAACACCGGCGACCTGCGCGTGTCCGCCGCGTTCGCCAACGCCGTTTACGCGCTGACCGCGTCCCGTCCGGGCGGCTACCGCTCCCTGCCCCGCCGTTCGGAATTGCCTGCCGACTGAAAATCTCTATGAACAAAGAAAAACCGCCGGGACCCGAAAGGGCCTCCGGCGGTCTGTTCATCGCGAAAATCCAATGGAAACAAAGATACAATGAAAATTTCGTCCCGTAGGCGGACATGTAGCCGCTGGCTCCAAACACAATTGTGTTTGGAGCATAGGGACATCCTTAAGAGAAAACCGGCGATGGCGGCGTCAGAAGTGGCGCAAGCCGAGCCGGTTTTCGATGAAAGGGAGGTATTCGCTATTCAAAGCGGCTTGCCGCTTTGAATGAGAAAACTGCAGAGCAAGGAGGAGCGTAGCGACGCCGCCGCGATTGCGTTTGCCACCCGAAAGCGTCACGCAGTGTCATCCGGCGAAAGGTACCGCTTCGCCTGCGTCGTGAACAGGGTATAGTATTCGCCCTTCTTCGCCATCAGCTCAGCGTGGGTGCCGGTTTCGGCGATCTCGCCGTCCTTGAGCAGAATGATCTTGTCCGCCGTCACCGCGCTCGACAGCCGGTGGGACACGAACACCGTGGTTTTCCCCTTCCGCAAGCGGTCGAACTGCCGGAACAGCTCCTGCTCCGCCATCGGGTCGAGCGAAGCGGTCGGCTCGTCGAGGATGAGGATATCGCTGTCCGCGTAGAACGCCCGCGCGACCGACAGTTTCTGCCACTGCCCGATCGAAAGCTCCACGCCGTCCGGCTCAAAATACCGCATCAGCGGCGTGTCGTATCCGCGCGGAAGCCGACGGATAAATTCGTCCGCAGACGCTTCCCTCGCGGCATTCTCCAGCGCTTCGTCGGTCGGTTCGGCGTCCGCCTGCCCGAAATAGATGTTGTCCCGGACCGGCTCGGCGTACTTGCCGAAATCCTGGAAAATGATGCCGTAGAGCCGATAGAGCGCTTCCGGCTCGTACTCGCGGATATCCCGTCCGTCGAGCAGAACGGTCCCCTCCGTCGGGTCGTACAGGCGGGTGAGCAGCTTGATGAGCGTGGTCTTTCCCGCCCCGTTGAGCCCGACGAGCACGGCCGTATCCCCCGGTTCGAGCGTCAGGTCGATATGCTTCAGCACCATGCGGTCGCTCCCCGGATAGGAGAACGAAACGTTCCGCAGTTCGATGCGGTGCCCCTTCCGGCGTTCAGGGACCGCGCCCTCCGGCAGGGTCGAGCGAATGGTTTTCTTCTCCCGCATGAACAGGATCATGTTGTCGATGAACAGCGTACCCTCATAAATCGACCCGATCGTCGTCAGCACGGTCGTGACCGCGGTAGACACCGCGTTGAGCGCACCGGTGTAGATCGTGTAGCCCTCGATCTGCCCGATATTGCTCGCGATGATGAAGAACAGCACGCAGTTGACCACGACCGTCAAAAACCCGAGCGAGAGGTTCCACGCCGTTTCCTTATATACCAGCCGCTTGAGCCCCTTGAAGTAGCGGGCAAAAACCCCTTTGTACCGCCCGATGAACAGGTCGGACAGGTCGAACAGCCGCAATTCCTTGACGAGGTCCTTGTTGACCATCAAATCGCTGTAATAGTTCATCTGCCGGCGGTCCTTGCTTTTCCGCCGCACATAGAGGAACTTCTGCCGGCGGAAATAGAACCCCACGAGCGCCGTCGCGACCGACAGCAGGATAAACAGAAGCGCGAACACCGAGGCGTACCACGCCAGCCGAAAAATCAGTCCGCCGAGCACGACGAGGTAGCTGATCATCGTGATGAGCTGGCTGACCATGCCGAACGTGCTGTTGACGATCGTAACCGGGCGGGTCCCCGCCTCCCGGCTCGCGTTCTCCAGCCGTTCGTAGAATTCCGGCTGGTCGAAGGACGCCAAATCGACCTCCTTCGCCTTCTCCATGATCTTCACCCGGACGTGGTTGGTGACCAGTTCGCCGGAAATGTTCATGACGACCTTATAGACGTCGTTCACGAGGAAATACAAGAACGTGTACCCGAACTGCAGCAGCAGCGGCACCCAGAGGTCCACGGTCGGGTCGTTCAGCCGTTCGACGATGCGACCGAGCAGATGCGCGGAGATGAACGTCCCCGCCACCGGCATGAATCCGTTGAACAACGCCATGAAGCTCATGACGAACAGCAGCGCCGGACGCGCTTCCCATACCAGCCGAAAGATGTACAGCAAACGCGAAAACACCCCGCCCACGACCGTTCGCAAGTAGGTCGGCACCTCGCGCAGATGTTTCGGCTTCGGGGGCTTCATTTTCTCGTACAAGTCGTTCGGTCCGCCCGGACCTCTGCCGGGGCCGGGTCCCATATTCATCTCCGCGCCTCCTTTCGGGTCTTGCATGTAAAAAGCAGCAAAGCGTGAGAGACTCGGGGGACAAACACGATCACGGCGGCTCTACGCACTTCGTGCGCTTCGCCTTGTTCCGCGTTTTTCCCCCAAGTACCCCTTTTTCGTCGAAAACCGGCTCGGCTTGCGCCACTTCTGACGCCGCCATCGCCGGTTTTCTCTTGAGGTGCCCCTCCGGCGGCACATGTCCGCCTGCGGGGCGGTATTTTTATTGTATTTTGCTTCGGTGATTAAAATTTTTCCTTATTTCTTCTTGAACTTCGAGAAAAAGGAGTTCTTCTTCTCGTAATGCCCGTCCTCGCAAAGCTGTCCGAAAGCGGCGAGGGCGTCCTTCTGCTTCTTGTCGAGCCCGCGCGGGACTTCGACGTCCACCGTCACGAGCAGGTTGCCCCGCCCCTTGCCGTCGAGCGTCTGCGTGCCCTTGCCTTTGAGGCTGAAGGTCGTGCCGGACTGCGTCCCCTCCGGGATCGTCAGTTCCACCTGCCCGTCCAGCGTCGGCACCGTCACCTTCGCGCCCAGCGCCGCTTCGACGAACGTGATCGGCAGGGTGCAGAGCAGGTCGAACCCGTTCCGCCGGAACACTTCGTGCGGGCGGACGGTCACGTCGACGACGAGGTCGCCCGCGATCCCGCCGTTGATCCCGGCGTTCCCCTGCCCGCGAACGGACACCCGCATGCCGTCGCTGATGCCGCCCGGAATGTTGATTTCAAGCACCTTGTTCCGCCGCAGCAAGCCGGTCCCCCGGCAGTCCTTGCAGGGGTTCTTGATGATCTTTCCCTTGCCCTTGCAGGCGTCGCACGCCTGCGTGGACTGCATGTAGCCGAACGGCGTGCGCTGCTGCACCGTGACCTGTCCGCGTCCGCCGCACTTCGGGCAGTTCTCCACGCCCGTGCCGCCGCTGCCGGAACAGGTCGGGCAGGATTCCACCCGCGCGTAGCGGACTTCCTTCTTGCAGCCGAACGCGGCTTCCTCGAAGGAAACCGTGACGCGGGCGGAAATATCGTCGCCCCGGCGCGGGCCGCGCGAATTCCGGGACCGTCCGCCGCCACCGAACATCCCGCCGAACAGGTCGCCGAACAGGTCCCCGACGTCAAACCCCTCCGAAAAGCCGCCGAACCCCTCGAAACCGCCGAATCCGCCGCCGGCGGACGGGTCCATCCCCGCCCAGCCGTACTGGTCGTAACGGGAACGCTTCTCCGGGTCGGAAAGCACGGAATACGCCTCGTTGATCTCCTTGAAGCGAGCTTCCGCCGCCTTGTCGCCGGGATTCGCGTCCGGGTGGTACTGCTTGGCAAGTTTATAGAAGGCTTTTTTGATTTCGCTGTCCGAGGCGCCCTTTTTCAGCCCGAGCACCTCGTAGCAATCCCGTTTCTGTTCTGCCATGATCCTATCCCATTTCCCACGGATTTTTGACCGGAAAACTGCATACGGGAAGGATCCCCTCCCGTATGCAGCGCCCCGCTATGCGGTTTTAGTTGGATTTATCCGTGAAGTCCGCGTCGTAGACCGTGCCGTCGTCGCCCGGGTTGCCGCCGTCGTTCCCGCCGGGGTTCCCGCCGGGGTTCCCGCCGCCAGCGCCCGGGTCACCGCCCGGCTGCTGGTAGAGCTTGGAGGACAGCGTATACATCGCCTTTTCGAGCGAATCCGTGTCCGCCTTGATCTGATCGAACGAGCCGCTCTTGAGCGTTTCCTCGAGCTTCGTAATGGCTTCCTGCACCGGCGCCTTGTCCGCGTCGGTCAGCTTGTCGCCCGCTTCCTCCATGACCTTGCGGCAGGAGAAGATCGTGCTTTCCGCACGGTTGCGCGTCTCCGCGTTTTCCTTCTGCCGGCGGTCCTCCTCCGCGTGCATTTCCGCGTCCTTGACCGCACGGTCGATGTCTTCTTTAGACATATTGGTAGAGGACTGGATCGTGATGTGCTGTTCCTTGCCGGTGCCCTTGTCCTTCGCCGTGACGTTGACGATACCGTTCGCGTCGATGTCGAAGGTGACTTCGATCTGCGGCACGCCGCGCGGCGCCGGGGAAATGCCGTCGAGCACGAACCGACCGAGCGTCGTGTTGTTCGCCGCCATCTCGCGTTCGCCCTGCAGGACGTGGATCTCGACCGAGGTCTGCCCGTCCGCGGCGGTGGTGTAGGTCTGGCTCTTGGACACCGGAATGGTGGTGTTGCGGTCGATGATCTTGTTGAACACGCCGCCGAGCGTTTCGATGCCGAGGGACAGCGGCGTGACGTCCAGCAGCAGCAGGTCCTTCACGTCGCCGCCGAGCACGCCGCCCTGGATCGCGGCGCCGACCGCGACGCATTCGTCCGGGTTGATGCCCTTGAACGGCTCCTTGCCGGTGAAATCCTTGACCGCGTCGACGACGGCGGGGATACGCGTCGAACCGCCGACGAGCAGCACCTTATTGATCTGCCCGACGTTCAGCCCCGCGTCGGAAAGCGCCTTGCGCATCGGCTCGATGGTCCGCTTGACGAGGTCGGCGGTCAGTTCGTTGAACTTCGCACGCGTCAGCGTCGCCGAGAAGTGCTTCGGGCCGGACGCGTCCGCCGTCAGGAACGGCAGGTTGATCTCGGTGCTCATAACGCCGGAAAGCTCGATCTTCGCCTTTTCCGCCGCTTCCTTGAGCCGCTGCATCGCCATATTGTCGCCGTGGATGTCGATGCCGGTCTCCGACTTGAAGGTACCGGCGATCCACTCCATGACACGTTCGTCAAAATCGTCGCCGCCGAGATGCGTGTCGCCGTTGGTGGCGAGCACCTCGAACACGCCGTCCGAGATCTCCAGCAGGGAAACGTCGAACGTGCCGCCGCCGAGGTCGTAGATCAGGATCTTCTGGTCCGTCGCGTCCTTATCGAGCCCGTAAGCGAGCGCCGCCGCCGTCGGCTCGTTGATGATGCGCTTGACGTCGAGTCCGGCAATCTTGCCGGCGTCCTTGGTCGCCTGGCGCTGCGCGTCGGAGAAGTACGCCGGGACCGTGATGACCGCGTCGGTCACCTTCGTGCCGAGGTAGCTCTCCGCGTCCGCCTTGAGCTTCTGCAGGATCATGGCGCTGATCTCCTGCGGCGTATACGCCTTCCCGTCGATCTCGATCTTTTTTGTCGTACCCATCGAACGCTTGATGGAGCTGATCGTGCGGTCCGGGTTGGTGATGGCCTGCCGCTTCGCGACCTGCCCGACCATCCTTTCGCCATTCTTGGCGAACGCGACGACGGACGGCGTCGTGCGGTTGCCCTCCGCGTTGGCGATGACGGTCGGCTCGCCGCCTTCGTACACCGCAACGCAGCTATTGGTCGTACCGAGGTCGATCCCGATGATTTTTCCCATAAATGATTCCTTCTTTCTAAATAATAAACGGTTGTCGGTTCTTTTTTAGGATTCCCGCGTCAATTCGCGACCTTCACCATCGCGTGCCGCAGCACCTTCTCCCCCCGCATATAGCCCTTCTGGAAGGTCTGCACGACGACGTTTTCGCCGACGTCGGGGTTCTCCTCGTGCATGATGGCGTTGTGGAAGTTCGGGTCGAACGTCGCGCCGTCGCTCTGCATCTCCGTGATGCCGAGCTTCGCGAGGATATCGTTCTGCTGCTTGACGAGCGCCTGAATGCCCTTGTCGTCCGGCGCGAACTGCAGCGCCTGCGCCATGCTGTCGAGCAGCGGCAGGAACGCCGTCAACGCGTCCGCATACGCGGCGGTGTAGCTCTCCGCCTTTTCCTTTTCGCTCCGCTTGCGGAAATTTTCGTACTCCGCGTACAGCCGCAGGTATTGGTCGTTCTTTTCGTCCAGCTTCGCCCGGAGGGATTCCAATTCCTTCTGTTCGCGGTGGGAGGGCTTCTTTTCCTTCTCCTTCTTTTCCTTTTCCGCTTTGGCGTCCGGCTTTTCCTGCGGTTCGGACTGCTCCGCCGCCTCCGGGCGCCCCTGCGTTCCCGGCTCCTCCGGGATCTGTTCGTCTTTATTCTCCGGTTCCTTTTCCGTCGTCTGCATGCTGACTGTCGCTCCTTTCCTGCAATACGCCGCCCGGCGCTTCGGCCGGACCGATCTGCTCCGCCAGGCCGGACGCGAAATAGTCCAGCGAGGCGACAACCTTCTTATAATCCATTCGCTGCGGGCCGATGACGCCGATGGCGCCGACGACCTGCCCGTTGACCGTGATGGGGTGGAACACGAACCCGGTGTCCGGCGGGGCAAAATCCCCCTTTTCCTCGTCGCCCAGAATCACGCTCGTCTGCCCGGGGACCGCCCGCTTCATCAGGTCCGCGAACCTTTGCCGCTCCTCGAACAGCGCAAGGATGCTCTGGAACTTCGCCGCGTCCATGAATTCCGGGTAGGACAGCAGCTTGTTGACCCCTTCGATATGCACCTTTTCCCGGTCGTAGGAGCCGAGCATCTCGTGCACCACCCGCAAAACCGTCGTCGCGAGCGCACGCTGGTCGCCCATATGCTCCTCGAACGAGAGGATCGCGGGCAGGTTGATCTGCTCGGCGGAAAGTCCGGCGAGCGACGCGTTGAGGGACGCCTTGGTGCGTTCCAGCTGCTCCTGCGTGATCGGGTTCATCAGCTTGACGTGCCGGTTGCGAATGGACCCATCCCGGCAGATCATGATCAGCAGGAAGCTGCTTTCGTCGACGAAAACCGTCTCGTACCGCTCCACGACGCCGCTCCCCCCGCCGAGAAAGGCGAAGGTGGCGTAGTTGGTGATGTTCCCGATGGCCTTCGCGGCCTCGTCCATCATCCGCCCGACCTCGACGAGCTTGTTGCTCATGACCTCGTCGAGCACTTCGAGCTCCTCCATGCCGAGGAAGTAGCGCTCCATAAGGCTTTCGACGTAGGTGCGGTAGCCCTGCGGGGTCGGCACCCGACCGGCGGACGTGTGCGGCTGTTCGAGGTAGCCCATATTCTCGAGGTCGTTCATCTCGCTGCGGATCGTCGCGCTCGACAGGTTGAACTCCGTCAGGGACTTGGAACCGACCGGGTCGCCGGTGCGGATATACGCGTCGATGACGGATTTCAGGATCGCCTTCTTGCGCTCGGAAAGCTCCATGTCGGTACCCCCTTCCTTTCGCCGAACGTTAGCACTCGAGCACTTTAAGTGCCAATCTTGCCTTTATTATACCCCTTTTTCGCGTCTTGTCAAGAGGATTGCCAAAATTATTTTGTAAACAAATCGTTTCTTTTCCGTGAACGAACGCCGAAAACCCTTGCAAAAAGCGGATTTTGCGGGTTTCCGCCCGCTGGCAAATGGAAAAGCAGATTGCCAAAAGACTTGCGAAAACGCAAAAAAAGAGGTATACTATCCAAAAAGATATGCGAAACGAAAGGAGACGTTCCCCTATGGAGGAACCGAAAAAGCAGCCGACGACGTTCGACCTCATCTACGAGCGGGTGCGGCGCATCCCGCGCGGGAAGGTCGCGAGCTACGGTCTGGTCGCCGCGGCGGCGGGAAACCCGCGCTGGGCGCGGGTGGTCGGCTACGCCCTGCACGCCAACCCCTGCCCGGAGGAGATCCCCTGCCACCGCGTCGTCACCAAGGCGGGCGCGGTCGCGCCCGGATACGCGTTCGGCGGCGCGGGCGTGCAGCGCCGCCTGCTCGAAGAGGAGGGCGTGCGGTTCCTGCCGGACGGCAACGTCGACCTCGCCGCCTGCGGCTGTATACTGCGCGACCTGCTGTAAGCGCACTTCCTTTTTGCGCAAAAAAAAGCCGTCGGAGTCATTTTTGCCCCCGACGGCGTCGGTATTTATGCCATTATTTTTATTCGTCCGACCAGACATCGTCGCTCATGCGCTTTCCGCCCCCGGTAAACAGCAGCAGCACGATGTCCAGCACGGCTTCGACGATCAGCGAGATCGCCGCCAGCTGCCAGAGCGCCCCGGCCGTTTCAAACGGGTAGAACAGCAGCAGCCCCGCGAACACGAGCGCCGCGAGCGCGCCGAGCACGGACAGGAACCAGAACCGAACCTTCAGCCGCAGCAGATCGACCGTCTGCTGGATCTTCATGATGCCTGCGATCAGGATGACCAGCCCGTACACCCGTGCAAGCTCCGCAAAGACCGTCCCGAGAACGCCGGTATAGAACGTCAGGCAGCACCCGACGAGCAGCATCAGCAGTCCCTTAAACAGATTCTGCTCCAGCACCGCCCGCATCGGCTCCGTGCGGAAATACTGCACCGCGCAGAATGTGCCGCAGAACAGCAGCACGATCCCGATCCCCTTGAAGATCACGTTCGTCAGCCCCTCCGGGTTGATGAACAGCAGGATCCCGACGACCAGCTCCAAGATCCCGGACAGAATGGTTTTTCCGTTTCGTCTCAAATACCGCATTTTTGTTTCCTCCCGTCAGCTTTTTTCTTAAGTATAGCACATCTTCCCGCCGATTGCAACCCCTTCCCCGCCGTTTTGGGGGAAAATCGGTCCACGCTTTCCTTGACTTTTCCATACGGATATGGTATATTTACATTAAAATAAATCGAAAATTTGCACGAACGCTAAAACGCCGAACGGAAGCGGGTGCACCAATGGGAAATATTCTGCTCAAAAAATACGCGGAAACCGATAAAAACCGTGTCAAAGCCATTACGGAGCCCGCATACGGTACGGTTTTCGATCAGTTCGCCGGGGATACGATCAGCCTGCTTTTGGAAGGAGATACCCTTGTCGGGTGGCTCCATCTGGACCCGCCCCCAAGCTCGCTGTATTCTGGGTTTGTGTTCGTGTATATCTCGCCCGCCTATCGCAGAAGGGGCATCGGGACTTTCGCGTACAGGCAGGCGGAAGCCCGGTTGAACGCAATCGGCTGCAACTGGTGGTCGAGCTATCCGGAATCGGAAGCGGCGGACCGATTCGCCCTTGCCGTCGGGTTTGATTACACCAACACCAATTCCTATCTGGTACACGACGGCAGAAACGTCCCGCTGTGTGCGGACGGCATTCGACCCTGCCGGATCGAGGACTACCCGACCGCACCCGACCTCTGGTCGAGGGAGTACGCCGCCATGCATCGCCGGCTCGGTCTCCCCTACGAAACGCGGGAGTTCACCGCCGAGGAGCGGAAAGCGTCGTATGAAGAATTTTGCGCGTCGCTGGACCGCTATTTTGTTCTGGAGATCGGCGGGAGAATCGTCGGCGTCGGGATCCTGTTTTCGGACTGCTCCGGGATCGGCGGACTTGCCGTGGACGTCGCCTATTCCGGCAACGGCTATGGTACACGACTCGCGGCGTTCCTGACAAACGAGTGCATTCGGCGCGGATGTCCCCATCCCTGCCTTTACTGCGAGGGCGGAAACGACAACGCGATGCATATCTACCGGAAAATCGGATACGTCGAAAAGGGGCAGGAAAGCGTCGCGATCAAGAACTGAACATTCCGCATCGGTTTCCGAATCATTCCGGCGCGTAACAAAACCTCCCATGGCAGATAAAAAACGCCATGGGAGGTTCCTATTTCCCGCAGGGAACGCTTTCGCCCTGCCTTGATCGGTCGCGTCGAAAAGCGTTTGAAACGACAGAAAACGGCATTCGCGCCGTTACGCCCTGCTCCCGAAAAACGCGTCCACCCGTGCGCAAAGCGCCCCGAATCGCGCCGTCTGCCGAAGCGGTTCGAGCAGTTCGGACGACAGCTTCGCCCGCACCTTCTTTTCGATGACCGCCGCGGACAGCGTCGAACAGACCACCGTTTCCCGCACGAGCGGCGAATCCGCCAGCGCCGTCCGTTAGACCGCGCCGTCCGCACAGCGCCCGGCCAGCCGCAGATCATACGAAACGCCCCGTTCCACGCTCTCCATCGCGTGCGCCTCGTCTCCGACCGCCAGATACGCCTGCGCGAGCAGGAGGAAACAGTCCCCGGAGTCGAAATCCTGATACGGCGGATGCACCCCGTCCGGGAAAGCGGCGTCCAGCATCTCCAGAAATGTTTCATATACCGCGACCGCCTCCGCGTATCGCCCCGACCCGTAACACGCCTTCCCCAGTCGAATCACGCTGTCCGCAAGCGATTGCAGGACGTAATCGATCTCACTGCACAGGCAGACCCTCGCATGTGCGGCGTCCCCTTGCGCCGCGTAGACCCTTTCGAGATTGGAAAACAGCGTAAAATCCGTTCGTTCGGGGAATTTCTGCGCCTCCGCGAACGCAAGACCGTAATCCCCCCGCGAAGCGTACAGGAGCAGCAACACCTGATGCGCCCGCATGGTTACCAACGGGTCTTTTGAGCAGGCGAGCAGCAGCTTTGCCTGCCGGACCGTTTCGTCAGCAATTTCCGGCGCCCGCTCGGGGTCGTACAGGTCCCCGTTTTCAGGGAGCGACAGCGAAAGCCCACACTCCATGCAAGCATTCAAAAGAACGCAGTTGCTCGGATATTTCTTCAGCCCAGCCGTCAGGCGGTCGTAAGAGCGGAAATATGTGTCGCACTTGCCGTATTCCTGCAAAGCGTAGGCCTCCCGAATCATTTCCGCCACCCGGTCGCTTTCGTCCGTCCCTTCCAGCCCAAACAGCACGTCCGTGCTTACGCCGAAGACATTCGCGAGCGGCACGACCTGCGAGATGTCCGGCAACCCGTTCCCGTTCTCCCATTTTGAAATCGCCTGTGCGCTGACGTTCAGCCGTTCCGCCAGTTCCTCCTGCGTCCATTTCCGCTCTCCGCGCAGCCGTTTGACGTTTTTTCCGATGGTTTCCATTTCGGGTTCTCCTTTTCGCATTTTTGTCTTGTCTGTCCTTATGATACACCGTTTCCGCCCGTTTTGGAAGCGACGCAAAAGCAAGTCCCGCGCAACGGAGCGTTTCGCCGTTCCTACGCAAAAAATCCCCGCCTTGCGGCGAGGATTTTTCGAGCGAACGGTCAACCGTCCGTTTCCTCCACGATCTCGGCGTCCACGACGTTCTTGCGGACGCTTTCGATGCCGTTCTTGCAGCTCGGCTTGGCGGAATATCCCTCGCTCGCGGCGATGGGCTCGCCGTTCTTGGCTTTCAGGCGGAAGCGGTATTCGCCCTTCTTATCCAGATAGATCTCAAACTTCGGATGCTTCTCCTCCGCGAAGCCTTCCACGGTCTGGTCCTCCACGTTTGCGATCGGCGCGTTCCGCATCACGCTTTCGATGCTGTTCTTGCAGCTCGCGAGCGTGTTGAACACCTCTCCGCCGGTGGCGATGACTTCCCCGTTCCCTGCCTTCAGACTGAAGGTATACCCGGTTTTCGTTTGCTTGATCAGAAACTTTCCCATTTTGTAATCCTTCCTTTCTGTTTTCCTGCCTGTCGCAGTTCCTATGTTCAGTATAGCACCGTCCGTCCCGCAAGTCAAGCCCTTTTTCGGCAAATTGCCGGTTTTTCGGTCATTTTTTGCACTTCCCTTTGACGACGTCGGCGACGTCGCTGATCGTCACGAAAGCGTTCGGGTCGATCTCCAGGACCAGATCCCGCATTTTCGAGATTTGAAAGCGGTTCACGACGAAATAGACGATGGTTTTCTCGGCATTCGAATACCCGCCGACGGCGGCGATCTTGGTCGTGCCGCAGGCGAACGCCTCCGTCAGCGCACGGCTGACCTCCTGCGGTTTATCGGTGACGATCATCACTTCCTTGGAACGGTCGAAGCCCTCGACGATGAAGTCGATCGTTTTCAGCCCCGCCGCGTAGGTCACGATCGAGTACAGCGGCAGGATCCAGCTTTGCATGACGAACCCGCAGACGACGTACAGCAGCACGTTGTAGGTCATCACGAACGTGCCGACCGTGACGTTCAGCCGCCGTGCAAAGATCACGGCCATGACCTCGATTCCGTCGATGGCCCCGCCGTAACGGATCGTCAGTCCGCTCCCCACGCCCGAGATCACGCCGCCGAACAGGGCGCAGAGCAGCAGATCCTGTCCGGCAAGCGGCGACGCGACGCTCACATCGACCGGAAGGACGTCGGTGATCAGCCAGGAAACCGCCGAATAGACGGCGACCGCGAAAAGCGAATAGACGGTAAAAACCGCTCCCTGCTTTTTCAGTCCGAAAAGGAAAAGCGGAGCGTTCAAAAGCAGCAGGAACACAGGCAGGGACAGGCTTTCCGGCGTGACCTGCGAGAGCAGAATGGACGTCCCCGAGATCCCGCTGTCGTAAAGGTTCACGGGGGCCAGAAAGACCGTCACGCCGAACGCATTGACGCACCCGGCGCAGAACAGGAAGAAGAAATTTTTAGGCCGCAGCGCCTTCAGGCTGTGGCGGAAGGAGCTCTTTTCCCCGCCGCAGGGGTCCGTATTATTCATATCCGATCACCGTCGTCAAAAAATTTGTTCGTCGCATTGCATCAAGAGCATTATACGCGATTCTGCGCGGAAAAGCAAGGGGCTTTTGGAATTTCCCAACCACATCCTGCCGGCTCGATCCGCCATTATTTTTCAGAAAAGACGAAAATACCCAAAAAATCGCACTTTCGGTATTGCTTTTTTATGGTATCCGTGCTATACTGAGGATAACGGTACGGAAGATCCGCGCCGCGGCACGCAAACGGTCCCCTCGATTTGTTCGTATGACCCGGATACGTGCGCCTTTTTATCACGGCTTTCCTGCTTGCATTTCTGTTCCTGATCCAATCTACGCGTCCCGTGCAAAGAACCATTCCCGTTTTTCGCCCGATCCGCCTAAAATTGTTTCGCAAAGGAAAAGAACCATGAGAAATCCGCTGATCCTCTATCAAACCATCGACTACCGGGATAACGAAACTTTTTCCCTCTACAAGGTCACGAAGGAAGGCGTCAACCACGTCTACCTCAAAAACAGCCATTGGAACGAAAACATGGAGATCGTCCTGCTGCTGCACGGCAAGGCGAAGCATTACATCGACGGCGAATGTGTCGTCGCGGACGTCGGTCGCCCGGTCGTCATCAACTGCGAATGCATCCACAGTTTGGTTATCGAAGGGGACGCGGAGGACGCGTCGGCCCTGATCCTGATGCTTTCGCGCGACTTCCTCGACGCATTCTTCCCGGAATACCTCTCCATTCGGTTCCGCAACGCGCCGGATACGGACTGCCGCGCCTGCCGGGACCTGCTGTTCCGCATCGCCGAATATACCTATGACGACCGCCGGCCGTTCGACCACCTGTATGTGCGGGGATTGCTTCTTCTGCTGCTTTACCACCTCAGCAAGGATAGCGTCCGCCGCGGCGGAATCGACGCGCAGCGGAAGGACGCCCTGCGGCTCAAGGGGATCCTCTCCTACATCGACGAGAACTTCCGCGAACCGCTCCGACAGGAGACCGTCGCGAGCCACTTCTACTTTTCTCCGCAGTACTTCTCCCGCTATTTCCGCAAGTATACCGGGATGACCTTCACGCAATACCTGTCCGGCCGCCGGGTCCACGCCGCCCGCAAGGAGCTGCTGCAGACCCGCGATTTGGTCGTCGAGGTCGCGTTGCGAAGCGGATTCCCCGACGAACGCAGCTTCATCATCGCCTTCAAGCGTCTTTACGGTGTCACGCCCGCGCAGTACCGCAAAAAGATCCTGCAGGATACCGGCTGAGACCCGCAAAACGCAGACCGCTCCCCCGCCCGTACCGGGCGTGGGAGCGGTTTTGATTTGTCAGCTCGCTTCGGGGCACGGCGACAGGATTGCTACGATGACGCCGCGATTGTGTTTGTCCCCCAAACCATTTTACTTTTTGCGGACATACTTCAGGCAGTCGAGCGTGACGGCGGTCAGAATGATGATGCCTTCAAACACGAACTGCAGGTTCGTATCGATCCCGAGGATCGTCAAAGCGTAAGTCAGGGAGGTGAAGATCAGCACGCCGACCACGACGCCGGAGATCTTCCCGATACCGCCGGTGAAGGACACGCCGCCGACCACACAGGCCGCGATCGCGTCCATATCCCAGCCCTGCCCGTAGGCGACCGAGCCAGAACCGACCATGCGGATGCACTCCAGCCACGAACCGATTCCATACAGGATCCCCGCGAGAATGAACGCGCCCAGCGTCACCAGGAATACGTTGATGCCGGAAACGGCCGCCGCTTCCGGGTTGCCCCCGACCGCGTACAGATTCTTGCCGAACCGCGTCTTATTCCAGATGAACCAGACGACCGCGATGGCTAAAGCCGCCCAGAGGATGATGGTCGGGAAGCCGTTGACCTTCGGGACGATGCTCTTCGGGATCGACGATTCGATCGCGCCGAAGGAGACCCCCTTCGTCGCGTAGGAAACGATGCCGAAGATGATCAGCATATTCGACATGGTCGCGATGAACGGGTGCATCTTGAACTTCGCGGTAAAGAAGCCCGCGATCGAGGTGAACAGCGTACACAGCAGGATGCTGACGAGCAGCGCAAGCACCACGCGCACGCCGACGGGAAGGTTCGTAAAATCGAACACATGACCGAACACCGCGCCGGTGTTGATCCCCTGGTGCATGATGACGGTCGACGCGACCATGCCCATACCGACCATACGACCGATGGAGAGGTCGGTGCCGGTCAGCAGGATCAGCCCGGCCACGCCGAGGGCGAGGAACATACGCGGGGACGCCTGCTGGAGGATATTCATGATGTTCGTAAAGGTGAGGAGCTGCGTGTTCTTCAGCGCCGGCGTCGCGATGGCGAGGGCGATGAAGATCAGTACGATGACGATGTACAACCCGTTCCGAAGGAAGAACTCCTTGCTGTTGAACGTGTAGCGCCGGTTCTCGATTTTTTGCGCCTGCGCCTGCGCGAACGTGAATTTCGACATCCGCAGCAGGTCGATGAGGTGGTAACGGTAGGCAAAGCACTCGTGCTGCCGGTCCTTGATCTCCTGCAGGGCCTGCCGGTGGACCATTTTCGCGTCGAACTTTCTACTGCGGTAGACGTGCGCTTCATCCTTGCGTTCCCGCTTGCGGTTTTCGCCGTCGGCGCTGCGGAGCGCTTCCATGGCGGAAACGTGCTCGTTTCGGACCGCTTCGAGCTTGGCTTTGTACTGCCGGTTTTCCGCTTCACGCGCTTCGGCGCACGCCTGCTTGACAGGTTCGTAAACGTCCGCGCCGTAATGGACCTTGAGGTATTCCTCCGCCTGCCTGATCAACGTGTTGACCTGCTCGCGGTTCTTGCCCTCGACCGCACGGGCTTCTTCGATCTTCTCGCGGTACTCCTTGATGACGCCTTCCTTTTCCGCCTTGGAAAGCAACCGATTCTCCTTCGTGCTGCGAATGCCGTTCTTCAGCCGCAGCACCTCGGCGGTCCCTTCCGCACGCAGGGCGTCGATCTGCTTCTGGATCTCTCCGACGTAGTCGTCGATCGGCTTGCGCAGCGCCTCCTCGCGCTCGACGGAGAGCAGTTTACTCATCTCGCTCATTGATGACCATACCTTTCGTTGCATTTTTGACGTTTTTCGGAAAAACGCGTTCCAAAAGCGATGTGCTTCCCCTTTATAGGTACATCGCGCTCAGCTTCAAAAGCTCCTCCTGATTGGTTTCCTTCGTGTTCACGATCCCGCTCAGCCGTCCGCCGGACATCACGCCGATGCGGTTGGTGATTCCGAGGATCTCCGGCATCTCCGAGGAAACGATGATGACGGTTTTCCCCTGCTTCGCCATGCGAATGATCAGGTCGTAGATCTCGTATTTCGCGCCCACGTCGATCCCGCGGGTGGGTTCATCCATCATAAAGACGTTCGGTTCCCGTTCCAGCCATTTGCCGAAAATGACCTTCTGCTGGTTGCCGCCGGACAGGCTGGTGATCATGTCCTCCGGTCCCATGCACTTGGTGTGCATGACGGCGATCTCCTGCACGGTCGCCTTGGTCATTTTCCGATCCGACAGGGCGGGACCGGCGCGGTAGCGCCTCAGGTTGGCGATCGTCGTATTGAACGTCAGGTTGCCCTTCAGGAACAGACCGTTTGCCTTGCGTTCCTCGGTGATCATGGCAAAGCCGTGGGTCATGGCTTCCTGCGCGTTCGTGAAGTTCATCAGCTTGCCGTCGTAATAGACGCGCCCGGACGCGCGGGTGCGCACCCCGAAAATCGTTTCAAGCAGCTCCGTCCGCCCGGCGCCGACCAGTCCGTACAAACCGAAGATCTCCCCGCGGCGCACGTCGAACGAGACGTCGCGCAGATACGGCACGAACTTCGTCGACAGGTGCTGCACGGAAAGCAGCGTTTCGCCCGGGGTATTGTCGACCGGCGGGAAGCGGTTGTCGAGCGAACGTCCGACCATGGCGGCGATCAGCTCGTTCATGTTCGTTTCGCTGGTCTTTTTCGTCGCGACCAGCTTGCCGTCCCGCAGCACGGAAACCTCGTCGCAGATCTCGAAAATCTCGTCCATCTTATGCGAAATGTAGATCAGGGAAATGCCCTGGCTCTTCAGCTTGCGCATCATGTCGAACAGCTTGCGAACTTCCGGCTCCGTCAGGGACGAAGTCGGCTCGTCGAGCACGATGACCTTCGAGCGGTAGGAGATCGCTTTGGCGATCTCGCACATCTGCCGCTGGGAGACCGACATGGTCCGCATCGGGGCGGTCAGATTGACCGTGATCCCCAGGCTGCGGAACAGCTCGGCGGCTTCCTCGCGCATCCGGCGCTCGTCGATGACGCCGACCGCATTACGGGGGTAGCGCCCGAGGAACAAATTGTCCACCACGCTCCGCTCAAGACACTGGTTGAGCTCCTGGTGCACCATGGCGATGCCGTTCTTCAGCGCGTCCTTCGCCCCCGAAAAATTGACCGGCTTTCCCTCGAGAAAAATATCCCCTTCGTCCCTTTGATAGGTCCCGAACAGGCATTTCATCATCGTGGATTTTCCGGCGCCGTTTTCCCCCATCAATCCCATCACGATCCCCCGTTTGAGATCCAGATCAATGTGGTCGAGCACTTTGTTCCTGCCGAACGATTTGGACATTCCCCGGATCGAGAGAATGGTATCCTTTTCCACGTTCCTTCCTCCATTTCCTACAGGGTTTTCAAAGAAGAGCCGCGGGAGAGGCGTTTTCCCCCTCCCGCGACTCCGCGCAGTGCGTTACTGGCTCAGAATCGAGGTGTAGGCCGCCGCATTGTCCGTCTTGATCATGTTGATGGCGAATGCGTCGTACTGATCCGGGTTCCCGAGACGGTTGGTGATGTTCGACTCCGTCTGTCCGTCGCCGCCGATGTATTCGACGTCGAGGTTGAGCAGGTCGTCGTACTTTTGCAGCAGCGGCTGGTAGGTCGCGCTCAGGAAGTTGTCGGCCGCATTGTAGATGTCGAGCCAGATCTTCTTGGTCGGATGCTCCTCCGCGTCGAGCTGCTTGGAAACCGGCGCATAGGTCAGCGTCGCGTCGGTGAACTGCTGATAGTTCTCCGCCGTGACCGCGAGGTTCAGCGCGTAGTAGGAACGCTCGCTCTCGACGTACTTGTAGTCGTCCGAAGTCAGCACGTTGCCCGCTTCGTCCGCCGTGCCGATGCCGGTGTCGATGTCGACGCCGTCAAGCGCGTTGCGCAGCACGCGCAGGGTCAGATACGCCTGCACGTCGGCGTGCTGGCTGATGGTTCCGCCGTAGCCTTCCGGGATCGCCGCGACCGCGTCGCTGTTCGCGTCATACCCGAACGTCGGGACCTTGTTGGCCTTCGACCAGGCGTTGAACATGGACATGCCCATCCCGTCGTTGTTGGAAACGACGATGTCGATCTGATCGCCGAAGGAAGCGGACCATGTGCCGAGGGCGTTACCCGCCGTCGCACCGTCCCACGTCGCGCCGGCGGAATTCTTCATTTCCTGCGACGCGAGCTCGCGAACCGTATAGGTTTTGCCGCCGACTTCGATCGAGCCGTCCTTGACCGCCGTCGCGGTGCCTTCGAGGTTCGAGCCGATCGGCGAAGAATTGGTCACGCCGTTTTCGGTCACGGCCGTGCCGAGCGCCTCGCGCACGCCTCTGGTTCTCGCGATGGAATCGTTGTGACCGATGTCGCCGATGGCGAGCACATAGCCGATGATGCCGTCATCGTTGCGGTCAAGACCATCGATGTGCTTCTGAATGTATTCGACGATCATCTGCCCTTGCAGCTGGGCACCCTGGTTGGCGTCGAATCCGACGTAGTAGGTCTTGTCATTGAATTGCAGCGCCTGCATATCCAATTCGCCGGTCGTACTGTTGGAGGGCTGGCGGTTAAACCAGACGACCGGTTTCTCCGCATTGCTCGACCCGTTCCCGGAACAGCCTCCGAGGACGCACGTCAAAAGGACCATTGCGAGGAAAAGAGAGAGCGCTTTTTTCATGTTTTTTGCCTCCTTGTTAATCTGTTTATTTTATTGTACGCTCAATTTTCACAATGCGCCACCCATTTTTTAACTCAAAATTGTCGATTTTTTCAAATTTTTGTCCCATCCCCCGCCGAAAGTCCGCGTCGCGCATATGCCAAGATCCTCATCGGAGGGAAATCGAAATGAAAATACTACCCGCTTCCCCAAAGCTGTTACGATTTTATAAAATCATCAAAATCTGTCGAATTTGTATTGTGTAGGTTTGTCAATGATGTGTTACAAAGTCAGGAAAAGAAAAGAGGACATCTTTAGGAGAGAACCAGTTAAGCGG
>CANRIX010000008.1 GCA_947630765.1 uncultured Clostridia bacterium
CTTAACTGGTTCTCTCCTAAAGATGTCCTCTTTTCTTTTCCTGACTTTGTAACACATCATTGACAAACCTACAATTTTCAGTCCGAAACGCATTTTTTACAAAAAAATAAAAAACGGAAGCCCGTATGGACTCCCGTCGGTTTGCAGAAAAAATCTGTCGGAAAAATACAAGGAAATATCGTCCCGCAGGAGGACATGAGCCGCAGCGATTGCGTTTGCCCCCCGAAAGTTTTCACGCGGCAGCGTCCTGCTGCTGGGTGAGGATGACCTTGATGCCGATCGGCAGGATCCCGCTCTGCTCGTAGACGATCTCGACGATCTGCGCACGTTCCGCTTCGCTGAGCTCCGCGCTGTCGACGATGACGCTGCAGTTCTCGCCGGAGATGACGGCGACGCACTGGGGAATGCCCTTTGCGAGGGCGACCGTTTCGATGCTAGCTTCCGCCGCCATATCGTCCATGATCGCGGAAATCTGCGCGAGGGCGTCCTCCCGTTCGTCCGGCAGGGCGTCCGGGTTATCCGCGATGCCCTGCAGCACCGCCATCGCGTCCTCGCGGACCGCCGAGCGGTTCAGCACGGTGATGGCGAGCAGGTCGTCGGATTCGCCGAGCGTGTCGCTGACGTCCGGGGTGCTCTGGCTGGCGTCCGGCACGCCGGAAAGCTCCTCGTTCACCAGCACGGAGTTGCCGAGCAGCTTGCCGCTTTCGGATTCGTTGCCCGGTTTCGCCGTCGTATGACCGACCAGTGCGCTGATGCCGACGGCTGCGGCGATCAGCACGGCGCAGCTGCAGACGAGGAACGTGCGGGACGCGAGCAAGCGCTTGGCGTTGACGGTTTTGAGCTTCTCGCGGACCTTTTTGACGCCGGACGAGAGTTTTTGCTTGAACTTCATGATACTGCCTCCTGTAGGTTGATGGTATGGTTTAACTTTGAATACTGATGGCGGGGTCCTCCAGCGAAAACAGTGCGCGAAGCAGTCCCGCGATGCGGTTCCGCAACACCTCGTCGGCCCCCGGACAGACCACGGCGGCCCCGCAGACCACCGGCTGCTTTTCCCGCAGCGGGAGCGGCTTCTCGTCGCCGTCCTGCGTTGCGAGGACGACCGTTTTTTCGGTTTCCTTGCCGTCGGACTGTTCGCGGACCTTCTGGTCGGTGGCGTAGGTGTATTCGTACCCGCTCGAAAGGGTCAGCACGACCGTGCAGTCCGCGACCCCGTCCAGTTCGCACAGCAGGGACTCGATCTCCCGCTCCAGCGCGAGGCGGTAGGTCTCGGCGTCCGGCGCGCTTTCCGCCGTCTGCGGGTCGCTTTTCCCGCTGGGGAGCAGCAGGAGGATCAGCCCTGCGGCGAGCGCCAGGAGCAGGTACGGCATGCCCTTGATCCGTTTGCATTTGGCGAGAAATCCGCCGGTCGAACCGGCTCCCACGGGCATTCCTGCGCACGCCCCCTTTCCTTTCATTCGACGGTCACGTTCCCCGGCACGCCGCAGGTGGTTTCGATCCACGCGGCGGCTTCCTCCGCACGGTCGGCGAATTCCGGCGGCAGCCGGACGGCGACGGAACGGATGACCGGCTCGTCGGCCGTCCAGTCAATATCTATGCGGACCTCCGCGGGGGTTATGCCTGTTTGTTCGGAAAGGCACTGGGAGATCCACGCGCAAATTTCTTTTTCCGCCTGCGCCCCTGCGCGTTCCTTGAGGGAAAGCCCGTCCGGCAGGGAAACGGCGGGGGATTCCACGTCGGTCTGAAACAGGGCGGTCGCGTCGAACGAGCGGAACGGCGCGAGCACGAGCAGGATGCAGATCAGCGACGCGAGGTAGCGCAGGTACTTCTCGAAAGCGCTCCCGGCGAACGCGGCGCACAGCGCACCGAGCACCGAAGCGGTCAGCAGCATGGAAAAATAGCCTTGCAGCGGCAGATTCATACGGACGCTCCTGTCTTGATGAATACCGAGAGGTAGAGCAGCGCGACGGCTTCCGCGCCGGCGAGCAGCCCGAGCAGGACGCTCAGCGTGCTGCCCAATTCGCTCAGCAGCTGCCCTTCCTTTTCGCAGCCGAGCATCTTCGCGAGTGCGCCGCACAGGGAAAGCAGCAGCCGGTGCGCGAACAGCCGCAGCAGCGGCGGGAGCAGGATGGCGAGCGTCACCACGACCCCTGCCGCACCGACGGTGCCCTTGATGACGGACACGCTGCCCGCGATGGTCCGCGCGGCGTCGCCGAGCGAGGCGCCGATGACCGGGATGAAGATCCCGGACGCGAAGCGCACGGTGCGAAAGACGGCGCTGTCCGCCGCGGACGCGATGGAGGTCTGCATGGTCAGCAGGAACCCGAGAAGCGAGAACAGGAACGCCAGCAGCAGCCCGGAGGTGTTCCGCAGCAGGGAGGAGATCGGGGAAAGCGTCACGGTGCCGGGCAGGGCGGACGCGAAGGAGAGGGCGAACGAAATTTGCAGGAACGGGAACAGCACCGACGAGCAGAGCAGGCTGACGACCGAAAGGAACAGGGAGAACCCCGCCGACGAAGCGGCCGCCGCCGACGCGTTCCCGCCGGCGAGCAGCAGCGACGCGGAGACCGGCAGGAGCGACGAGAGGTATTCGGTGAAGGCGGTCAGGGCTTGTCCGGTGGATTCAAACAGGTCGGACAGCAGGCTGTAGGACACGCCGGAAAGCGCGATCGCGGTCACGAACGCGCACGCTTCGGACAGGGCGGTCGTTTCCGAGAGCCTTCGCAGGGCGTGCAGCAGGGAGCAGAGCACGAGGATGCCGAGCAGGGACGCGAAGCTGACGCCTGCGCTTTGC
This sequence comes from uncultured Clostridia bacterium, assembly GCA_947630765.1. GTDB lineage: Bacteria > Bacillota > Clostridia > Oscillospirales > CAG-382 > Coliplasma. The sequence goes on from CANRIX010000008.1 coordinate 2,795, forward strand.
AGCGCGTCCCCGGCGCCGCCGCGCAGCAGGTCGCCGATCTTGTCCCAGAGCACGATCGGCGCGTCGCCGTTCTGTTCTTCCTCGGTCAGCGCCGGGTGGGAGAGCGTGTCCATGCCGATCTCGTCCGCGATGGACTGCTCTTCGTTGGAAAAACCGCAGAGCGCGAACAGCAGGACCGGCAGCAGGGCGAGCAGCAGCAGCCGTTTCAGAGCAGCTCCAGCAATTGCCGGACGACCGGCAGGGTCAGGGCGAGGATGGCGAGCTTGCCCGCCAGCTCCGCCTTTTCCGCCAGTGCGCTTTCCCCGCAGTCCCGGCAGAGCGAGGACGTCAGTTGGCAGGCGACGGCGACGGCGAGCGCTTTGAGCAGCAGGTTGAACCAGCCCCCCAGCCCGTGCTGCGCGGCGATGCCGGTCAACGTCTGCACAGCACTCGCCGCTTCCCGCAGGAAGTAGACCGCCAGAAGCAGCCCGGAAGCGGCGGCGGTCAGCGGCGCGAACTCCGGGGAGAAGCGCTTCAGCAGCAGATTGACGCACAGGGCGGCGAACAGGAAGCCGCAGACAGAAAACAGATCCATACCGTTCCGCGCTCATATCCCGAAGGCGCTCCGCACCGCCGAAACAAGCGAGGCGATCTCGCTCAGCAGCAGCAGCGCGACGACCACGACGCCCGCGACCGAAACGAACGTCGCCTGCTCCTCCCGCCCGTTCTTTTGCAGGATCTGGCAGATGACCGCGACCAGCAGCCCGACCCCGGCGATGCGGATGATGAGTGTGATGTTCAAATGCAAGTCCTTCCTTTCAAAGCAGCAGCAGCGCGACGAGCAGTCCGGCAAGCGTCCAGAGCGCGACGGTGCTGCGGCGGTTTTTCTCGGCATTTTGCCTGGCCGTGTCCCGGCAGGCGCTCAGCGCGTCGATGCAGAGCGCGAGCCGTTCGAGCTGCGCGTCCAGCGGCAGGCGGCCGAGGGACGGTCCGAGAGCTTCGGCTTCCTTCCGCGCGTCCGGCGGGAGCGGAAGGGTCTGCAGCGCTTTTGCCCAGACGACGGGGTAGGCGCGTCCGTCGGCGCTCCGCAGGGCGGGGAGGAACCCGACGCGTTCCAAATACGGGTCACGGTAGGCGGCGAACAGCGTCCGCAGCGGGTCGCGCCCCCAGGTCAGCCGCCGGGAGAGCGTCCGCAGCAGTTCCAGCAGCGCTTCGAGCGCCCGGATCTCGCTTTTCGCTTCGCCGGTCAGCAGGATCCCGCACGCCGCGGACGCTCCGACGAGCAGCAGTCCGCCGATCAGCCGCACAGCGCTTCCCCCTCCGCCGTCAGCACCTTCACCCGGTACCCCGGCTCCAGAACCACCAGATACCCGAACAGCCCCGCTTCCAGCAGGGTCCGGGCGCACGGGCGTTTCCGCGCGTCCTCCACGCTCCCGCCGTGTACCGAGGCGATCAGTTTGACCCCGGTGTTCTGCGCGGCGAGCAGGGGGGCTTCCTCGCCGACGCCGAGCTCGTCGCAGAGCAGGTATTCCGGCGAGAGGGTGCGGGTCAGCAGTTCGATCGCCCTGCCCTTCGCGCAGCCGGTCAGTCGGTCGCACAGGCCATCCGGGAGGTCGAGCTCCCCGCGCTCGTCCGCGACGCCGACCCGGTAGGGGCGCGGACCGGTCGAAAGCAGGTACGCGGCGGAGCGCAGGAACGTGGTTTTGCCCCCGGCGGGCGGGGAGATCACCAACGCGCCGACGGGCGGACCGCACCGCAAGCGGTCGATCAGCGGTCGCGCGAAGGTCGGCAGGAAGCGGGAAACGCGCAGGCAGACCGACGTGACCGCCCGGAAGCGCAGTTTTCCGTCCGCGGACAGCACCGCGTCCCCCGCGACCCCCGCCCGACAGCCGTCCGGCAGGGGCAGGTAGCCGTTTGCCATGCAGTCCTCGAACGCGTAGAGCGAGCCCTCGGTCAGCCGGGCGAGCATTTCGTCGATGTCCTCTTCGGTCGCCCGGAGTGCGTCCGCCGTCGTGCGCAGACGACCGTTTCCGTCCGGCAGGAGATTCTTTCCGCCCGCCGTGACGGAAAACGGCTTGCCCAACCGCAGCCGCACCTCCGTGACCTGTCCGCGCAGCGGGTCCGGCAGCGACTGCACCGCCGGCAGGAACCGGGGCGGGAGGTAGTGCAGCCAGCTCATGCGGCGGCACGCTCCCGACGCTTATAGGACGGCAGGAACGGACGGTACAGCGGCAGGGTCAGCAGCAGGAACACCCCCAAATACACCGCCGTACCGGCCATCGCCGCGGACACCGCCGACGCTTGCGCGAACGTCGGCAGGCAAAGGACCAAACGGGCGAGCAGTCCGCCGAGCAGGGCGCTCCCGACCGGCGCGAGCACGCCGCGCAGGAACCCGAGCGAGAACTTCGCGTATTTTTTCAGCCGCCGGTAGCAGAGGGCGAATTCAAACGTGTTGGAAAGCATCAGCAGCAGCAGGTACCCCTCCGCCCCGGACAGCGGAATGATCGTGTAGATGACCGCGAGCCGGAGCAGGGAGTTGTAGACGCTGTAGCGCAGGGTGTACTTCTGCCCGTCGACCGCCTTGAGCAGTCCGTCGCAGATGGTCTGCACATACATGAACGGGTTGACGAGCGCGAGCAGGCGGAGCGCGTGGGTCACGTCCTGCCCGGGGTAAAAGGTCTGCCCGAGCTCCTCCGGCAGGAAGAAGAACAGCCCCCCGGCGGCGACCCCAAACAGGGCCGCGACGGTCAGGATGCGGCCGATCTGCCTGTCCCGCGCTTCCTTCCCGTCCGAAACGCCGAGGCGGGAAATTTCCGGGATCATCACGGAAACCAGACTTTGCAGGAATGCAAACGGGAAAAATAGCAGCGGAATGACCATCCCGCGAATGATGCCAAACTGCGAAAGCGCTTCCGCGCGGTCCCCGCCGTAGCGCTGGAAAACGGACGGGAGCAGCAGGTTTTCCGCCGTGTGGAGCAGGGAGGTGATGACGATGGAGAGCCCGATGGGGGCGGCGACGCTGCAGAGCGACCGCAGGCTGTCCGCAAAGCGTTCGGTCGGGCGATAGTCCCGCTTTGTGACCCGTCCGCGCAGGAAGCGGTAGGCGATCCAGAGGTAGCAGAAGGAACTGCATTCCCCGATCGTCACGCCCAGCACGATGCCGGTGCAGAGCGTGCCGAGGTCGTTCGTGTGCGCCATGACGCCGTTGAGGAAGAACGCCATGACGGCGAATTTGACGCACTGCTCGAACAGGGACGCGGAGGAACTGCGCAGCACCTGCCGCCGGGCGATGAACCACCCCTTGAAGCAGGCGGCGACCGCCATGAACGGCATGGAGAGCGCGAGGATGCGCAGGGAGGGCGCCGTTCGGACGTCCTGCACGACCACCCGGGCGAAGAAATCCGCCGTGCCGAGCAGGGAAACCGTCGCAAGCAGGCTGACTGCCAGCCCCGCGACGGTGGACGCCTTGAGCAGCAGGGACGCGTTCGACAGATTGTCCGCCGCCTTTTCCGCCGCCAGCCGGGAGACGGCGACGGTCAGTCCCGCCGTCGCGACCGTCGAGAAAAGCCCGTACACGCTCATGACGAGCTGGTACAGCCCGATCCCCTCGCTGCCGATGCGCGACGTCAGGTACAGCCGCAGCAGCACCCCGAGCAGTTTGCCGCACAGGGCGAACACGGTCATGACCGCCGCACCCTTCAGCAGGGACGGAGCGGCTTTTTGCGATTCCTTTGGCAAGTCGGGACCCTCCAACATCTTTTTGTTTCCATCCTATGAAACAGATTTGCAAAACATACTTGCAAAACAGACGACTTTCCTGTATAATAGAGGGGAAAAGAAAAAACGGCGGGATTTCCGCCGCGAATTGCGAAAGAAATGGGGCTTTGCTTATGAAACGCTTTGGAAAAGCGATCTCCTGTCTGCTTGCCGTCCTGCTGCTGACGGCGGTGCTGGCGCTTCCGGCGTCCGCCGCGTCGGACGCAGAGGTCGGCGAGGACCGCTATCTGTTCTCGGACAGCCTGAAGGTCGAGAACACGGTCACGGGGGATCTGCTCGCTTTTGCCCTTGAAATGGACGTGCGCGGGACGGTGCTGGGCAGCATCCGCGCTTTCGCATCCGACCTGCGGCTGCAAGGGGAAGTCGGGCGGAACGTGACGGTCGCCGGGCTGACCGTGCAGTGCGACGGTGCATTTTCAGCGAACGACGTGATGATCGCCGGGGAAACCGTCGTATTCGCCGGCGTCTGCCGGGACCTGCGGGTCGAGGCGGACACCGTGTATCTCGCCGGCAAGGTCACCGGGGAATTCTATTGCGAAGCGGACCGGGTCGTCCTGATCGACGGGGCGGAATTCGGTTCCGCGCAGATCCTCTCGCCGTCCGAGCCGGTCGTCGCTTCCTCCCTGTCGGATTCGACCGGCCGACCGCTCGCCGGGTCCGCGTACGAGGGGCGCGTGGCGTTTGAAAAGCAGCCGGGACCAGTCGTCGACGTCCTGCAGTCCTTGGCGGTCAGCCTGCTTTCCGGGCTGGTGCTGACGCTGTTCTGTGCGCTCCTGTTCGCGAAGCGGTCGGACCGCGTCGCCGGGATGCTGAAGGCGCGCCCGGTCGCGTTCCTCCTGCGCGGGTTCGGTCCGCTGCTGCTGCTCCCGTTCGCGGGGGTGGTGCTTCTGTTGCTCGGCTACACGATGTCGGTCGGCGCGGTGCTGCTGCTCGCGTATATCCTGGTGCTCGCGGCGTCGAAGGCGGTCACGGCGCTGCTGCTTGCGCGGGTGCTGCTGCCGCGCTGGAACGCGATCCCCGCGTCGCTGCTGCTCAGCGCCGGGCTTTCCGTGCTAGGCGTCATCCCGGTGCTCGGAACGGTGTCCTCCTTGCTTTGCGCGCTCATCGCGCTCGGCGTGCTGATAGAGCTTGTGCGTCCCCGCCGGGAGCCGATCGTGCTGCAAAACCCGGAAATGGATTTCCGCGTATAAGGCACCGCGCCGAACGGCCGGGAAAGGAGCGTGGCTTTTGTGGAACTGTTCTTGTCCCTTGCGTTTCTGTTCAGCGTCGGTAGTTTTTTGGGGTGGTGCGTCGAGCTCGTCGCGAGGCGGCTGGACCACGGAAATTGGTGCAACCCGGGGTTTTTGACCGGCCCGGTGCTTCCGTTGTACGGGACGGGGCTTGTCCTGATGTATCTGATCTGCCTGCTCTGCGAGCGGGTGGACACCGGGTACGCGTGGCTGAACGCGATCCTGCCGGTCCTGCTGATCGCGCTGGCGATGACGGTGCTGGAGTATCTGACCGGGATCGTTCTGCTCAAGGGGATGAACCTGCGGTTGTGGGATTATACGGAGAATTTCGGCAACGTGCAGGGCGTGATCTGCCCGCTGTATTCGTTCCTGTGGGCGCTCTTCGGGGCGGCATATCGGTTTTTTGTGCACGGGTTTGCCCTGAAATGCACCGATTGGGTCGCGGAGCATACGGATTGCTGGTTTTTCCTCGGCATCTTTTACGGTGTGCTGCTTGTCGATCTTGCGTGCGCTTTTCAGCTGGCGGGAAAACTGCGCGGCTGGGCGGCGAAATCGGGGATCGTCGTGCGCTACGAGCGGTTCAAGGATATGCTTTACGAGCACGCGAAGAAAGGGAAGGAGAAGGTCAGCTTTTTCTTCATCATGCACGCCCCGCGCCAATGGCAGGAAGCGCTCGACGCGTACCTGAAGGCTCGGCAGGCTGATGACCACCGGTCCCATCGCAAAAAGCCGGGGTCGGAGGACGAAAATCCGGGCAGAGAATCGGAGGACAAGCCCGCCGATCCGCCAAATAAATAGCAAAATAGAAAACGCCCTCGGAAACGACTGCTTCCGGGGGCAAACGAATTTTTGGAAAAGCAAATAATAACAATAACGTTTCGGAGACGGAAATGTGCCTGCTGGATCCAAACACAACCGTGTTTGGAGCAAAACCCCTCAAGAGAAAAATGGCGATGGCGGCGTCAGAATTGGCGCAAGCCGAGCCGCTTTTCGACGAAGGGGGGTATTCGGGGGGAAAAGCAGAGCGAGACAACGCGAAGCGGTGGCGACGCGATTACGTTTGCCACCCGAAAGCGTTTTTATTGATTGGGTGGCGAGTCGAGGTCTTTCGCGTGCAGATACGCCCGCAGAGCCGCGAATGAGCGGTCGCTGATGACGTGTTCCATACGGCAGGCGTCCGCTGCGGCGGTTTCCTTGTCCACGCCAAGCTTCATGAGGAACGCGGAAAGCACCCGGTGCCGCTCGTAGATCTTTTCCGCGATCTCCCGCCCGGCATCGGTCAGGGCGATATATCCGCCGGCGTCCACCGTGATGAATTCCCCCTGCCGCAGGATGCCCATGGCGCGGCTGACGCTGGGCTTGGAATACCCCATTTCCTCGCAGATATCGATGGAACGGAACGGGATCCCCCGCTGCGTCAGGACGAGGATGGTTTCCAGGTACATTTCCCCGGATTCCTGGAGCTGCATGGCAAATGCCTCCCTTCTTTTTTGTGCTTCTTGCGGAAACGCCGCGGGGATACTCCCCGCGGCGTCTGTTTTGCCCGATGGAACGCGTGCTTACGCCTGCTTTTTCGGGAGCGTTTCCGGGAGTTTATAGGTATGAAGTACTGCGCGCTTGATGAGCATGTAGTCGGTCGCATTGACGGCATCGTCGCCGTTGACGTCCGCGTAGACTTTCGCGCTGTCACTCAGTTTGTAGGTGTGGAGCACCGCACGCTTGACGAGCATGTAGTCGGTCGCATTGACGGTGTCGTCGCCGTTGACATCGCCGAGTTTGCCGGTCGGGTCTTCTAATGTGAAGTAAGCGCCGATGCCGATGGTCTGCTCCTCGAGGTCGATCCCGTGCAGAACCAGCATCTTTCCAACTTTGACGTGATTCTTGATCAATTCATTGCTGGCGTCGTTCGCGCCGAACACAAGGCAATCCTCCGGGACGATGTTGCCCTCGAAGTTGAGTTGGTTGTAGACCGTCTGTTCGTTGCCGCTGGGGTAGAAAACTTTCTCGACAATGTACTGCCCTAAGGCGTTCTTTCGGAACAGGATCGTCAAAGACCATCTCAGGTTCGCATCCGTCTGCGCGATGCTCTTTCCGGGCGTGAAGGCGTTGAGGTCGTCCGTCTGAATCGAGGCGTTGAAGTGCTTGAGCGGGAAGGCTTCCGTCGTGGAGAGCTTTTTGTAGGTCTTGCCGTCGACCGTGACGTCGCCGGTGGATTTGAGCCACTTGTCCAGTTCTGCGAGCGCAGCGGACACTTCATCGCTTGTCGCGTTGGATTTGGCAAACACTGCAGACGCCTTGCTGCAGGCGGCACGGATCTGGTCGAGGGCGTATTCGCTGTAGTCGGTGAACGTGATGCCTGCCGCCGAGCCGAGCAGCGCCGCAAGCTCGCTCTTGCCGGACAGCGCTTCCTGCAGCCGCATAATCGCAAATGTGTAGTCGCCGGAAACGGATTTTTCGTTGTCAAGAACGCTCTGCGCGTATTCCAAGGCCGCTTTCACGGCGTCGCTGTCGGAAGCTTCCGCCTGCGTCATGAGACCGGTAAGGGTGGACTTGGTTTCCTCGGACGTCTGCAGGGCTTCGCTGGAACGCTTGACGACCATCAGGCAGTCCGGGAGGTTTCGCGTGGTGGACATCGCCCAGCCCGCGCTTCCGTCGCCGGCGTCGCTGAGGTACATGGAGGTCGAACCGCCGCCGTCAAGACGGATAACGTCCGTGCAGCCCAGTCCAATCGCATACTCGGCGAGTTCGCCGAGGGTCAGGCCGGAGGAACCGCTGGCCCCTTCGGTGCTGAAGAACACCCAGGTGCCGTCGGCCTTGGTGCCGAACGCGCTCCACTGCGCGCGGTATGTCGTAGAATGTCCGATTTTGGAATTGTCGCTTCCGCTATCGTATTTTGCGTAACTCGGGACAAGATTCTCGCCGTCCTTGACGATATAACCGATGTTGGAGAGGATGGAGGTCGCCTGCGAAACGGTTTCCACGGATTCCGCGACCGTTTCCGCGACCGAGATGATGACCGAATCGCCCTCCTTCAGCGCGGACATCTGCTTGGCGAGCGCGGACGTGCTGCGGACGTACAGCAGGAACTGATTCTTTGCGGGATTGATGCCGTCGGCTTTTTCGCGTTCCTCGACGGAGAGCACCTTCGCTTTAAGCGTACCGCCGATGGAAAGGACGGTGCCGTCCAGCTTTTCGCAGAGGACCGCGACGCCTGCCAGCGGGCACTTGTCGTTCGCAGCGTACTGGTCGAAATAGTAAATGGCGTCCGACCATCCGGATGAATCGCTGCGGCTCGGACGGCGATTGACATAGCCGACCCCGCCGGGAACCTCCACGCCGTTGAAATAGGTAGTAAACCGAAGCTGAGAAGCGGCGACGGTCTCGAGCGAGCCGTCTGGCATGATGCAGGTCATTCCGCCGTAGTTGGCGTGTCTCCCGGTATCGCCGACGACGACTTCGCTGTTGGTGACGAGATAATCGACCAAGTAGCCGTTAGACATCCCGAAGAAGTCTCCGTTGATGGCACCGACCGGCTCAAAGCCGAAATCAGGCGCTTTTTCAAAATGATTTTTCAACGTGTTTGTTCCGCCGGCGTAGCCAGCGAACGGGACGACGACGTAATCGTCCGTGTTGAACGTCAGCGTATGGACGGTACGGTTGAGGTAGGATTCCTCGTTGTACGTCGCGCCGTCGTCCACCGTATGGGAAGCCGCCGAGACCGCGAATGACCCGCAGACAGTCAGCACCATGAGCGCGGACAGAACCAGGCAGAGGAGTTTACTTCTGAACTTCATTGTTTCTCTCCCTTTCAAAGTATTTGTATCTTCATTATACGGCAAATCGCAGCGGTTGTCAAGCTTCATCGCGTCCCAAAAATCCACGCGATTTTTAGATATTTTCAACAAAATTTTCATCCGCTGATTCGATAGGTTCCGAGACAATGCCGTTTGAGCAGCATATAATCGGTGGCGTTGATGCGCCCGTCCCCGTCGATATCCGCCGCACCGAGGGCGTCATCGGCAAGCCGGAACGTCTTGAGACAGTGCCGCTTGAGCATCATGTAGTCGACGGAATTCAGCTTGCCGTCCCCATTGACGTCCCCCTTCTTCCGGACGTTCGGGTTTTCCGGGACGTCCGTATTGCCGGTATCGCCCGTGTCACCCGTGTCACCTGTGTCACCGGTATCGCCCGTATCGCCGGTGTTGCCGGTATCGCCCGTGTCGCCCGGGACGTCTGGAATAGCCGGCATGCCTGGAATATACGGGGTTTCCGTGTCGTCCGGGATGAGGTTCTCGGCGCTGTCAGCAACGACGCAGTAAGCGCACATGTCGAGCGATTGGGTTTCCAGGTCTACCCCGCATAGGAAGAGCGTCTGCCCGATTCCAGCCAGCTCCGCGAGGAAGCGATTGTATTCGCCGTCGCCGTAGTCCCCGTGGACCGCGAGCAGCAAACAGTCCTCCGGGACGACGTCGAACCCGAGGATCTTGACGGTCGCGTTATCGCCGTCCCACATCCCGCCCCAGGACGAGAACAAGAGCTTGTAGCTGCCGTCCTCCGCCTTGCGGAAAAGCAGCATGCGCGTGAAGGAGAGGTTTTTGTCGCGAATGTCCGTTCCGGGGGTATAGAGGGACGCGTCGTCGGTGCGGATATACTTGTTAAAGCCGGTCAGCAGGATGGCGTTTCGGACCGGCTCGTAGGTTTGGTTTTGCGCGGGGAACGAGCCGATTTTGTCCAGCACATAGCGCAGGCTGCTTGCGGCGAGAAAGCGGTCGAACGCCGTGGCGCTCGCGTTGTTCTGCAGGTCCAGCGCCTTGCGGTAGGACGCTCGGATGACCCGCAGGACGTATTCGCTGTACTGCCGCACGTTGAGCGAACGGACGGCGTTCAGCGACTTTTGGAGGATGCTCACCGCGTCGGTCAATTCGCGCAGGCGCTGGATCGCTCGACGGTAATCCCCCGGCATGGACGTCTGCGCATTTTGGACGGATTTTGCGTCCTCGATGGCGCGTTCGAGCAGGTCGCGGTCGCCCCCGAAGTTCGGGTCCGCTTGGTATGCCGTCGCCTGCGCGAGCAGGGTGGACAGCTCCGCGCGGTCGTCCGCGCTCGGTTTCGGTCTCGTGACGAGCAGCAGGCTGTTGGCGACCGGGCGGCTTTCGGTGTCAAAGACGCATTCCAGGTCGCCCGCTTGGTTTTCGAGCGTGAGCTGCGTCGAGCCGCCGCCGTCGAGGTCAATGGCGGTCTTGCAGCCCTGCGCGATCATGTAATCCGCCAGTTCATAGACGTTCATGCCCGGATACGTCTCCGGCTTGCGCCCTTCGGACACGACGATGAGCAGGGAACCGTCCGGCTTGATGCCGATGCAGGTCCGCTGCGCACGCGCCTCGTTGAAAGTCGTGCCGAGTCTGTCGTAGTCGGTGACGTTCTGCCAATTCTCGACGATGGTGTAGCCGTAGGTGACGACGGCGCTGCTGCAGGCTTCCATCGCGTCTACAGAACTCGCGACGGTTTCCTCCGTCTGCACCGTGAGGACGTCTCCGGCGGAAAGCGCCTTGAAGACCGAATACTGGGGGCAGGATTTGGAGGCGTACAGCACGAACTGATTTTCGCCGATCTTCCCGCCGGCGGACGTGATATCGCGAACTTCGACGACTTTTCCGCGCAGCGTGCCGCCCACGGTCAGTTCGGTCCCGTCGGTCTTATCCAGCAAAACCTCCACGCCCGGAGATTTCGCGTCGCTGTACTCCCCGCAGAAGCTGTCGAAATAGTAGACCCCGGTGTCGGTTTCATACGGCCTGGTCGGGCAGATATTGACGTGTGCGAGCGGCGTGCTCCAGGAGCCGTCCCCGGCGAAAAGGGTATATTTGATCTCCGATTGCAGGAGCGTGGTTCGACCGTCGCTGAAAAAGACCAGTTCCCATTCGGGTGAAAAGTAGTTGTCGCCCTGCATGATCCGGCCGTCGGAGATGTTGACGCCGCCGTAGGGATTGGAGCTGGTGTGCGGGTTGGACATCCCGAAAAAGCAGGCGTTGACCGCCGCCTTGACGTCGTAGCCGCGCTCCTCCGCCTTCTTCGCGGAGTCGTAGACCGTCGCGCCGTAACCGTTGCGGGCGGAGTACGCCAGCGGCTGGATATCGCTGTGGAGCGGGTCGAATTCCAGCGTGAACAGGTGGTGCGTTATACCGTTGTCCTGCGTGACCTCAAAGGAGGAAAATTCGATCCCGTCCGGCGACGGCGGATACGCGTCGGCAACGGAAACCAGTCCGCCCGCCGAGAGCGGCAGCAGGAATGCGAGGAACGCGGAAAGCCACGTTTTGAATCGTTTTTTCATGAAAAAACCCCTTTTCTGTGTTTTTTACCCCCGCGCTTCTCGGCGCAGGGAGAATCCCTATTTCATTATACCATTCCCTTTGGAATTGTCAAGAGGGTCGATGAAACAGAAAATCGTCAAGCATTTTGTCGATTCTGCACAACGGCAGACCGACCACGTTGCAGTAGTCCCCCTCGATGCCCTCGACGAGGAGACTCCCGCGTCCCTGGATCCCGTAGGCGCCCGCCTTGTCGTCGCATTCGCCGGACGCGACGTAGCGGGCGACGCGGTCGTCGTCGAGGGCGCGGAAGTGTACGCGGGTGACGCAGAGGTCGGTCCGCACGATTGTCCCGTCCGTCAGGCACACGCCGGTCATCACCTCGTGCGTTCGCCCGGAGAGGGCGCGCAGCATGCGCGCGGCGTCGGCGCGATCGGACGGCTTGCCGAGCGTTTGCCCGTCGAGCACGACGACGGTGTCCGCCCCGAGCGTCAGCCGTCCGGGGAACCGTGCGGAGACCTCCGACGCCTTGCGGCGGGCGTTTTCGACGACGAGCGTTTCGGGCGGGCAGGTGCCGACCGGCAGTTCCGCGGCGCGGGACGGTTCGCAGACGAACGGGATCCCGGCGATTCGCAGCAGTTCGGCACGGCGGGGGGAAGCGGAAGCGAGCAGGAGCGGAAGCGGTTCCATAGGACGCGTGACCTCTTTCGTTTTTTTGATTTTTCCGGCAGAATTCTTTCCAAACCCTATTGAAAAATCCGTTCGTTTCCATTATAATAGAAAAAACAGGAAAATGCAAGGGGCTTTTCGCCTCACATCAATCAAAAACCGAAGGTACGGTTTCTCTAATGAAGATCCAAACGGAAGGCATCCGCCGCATCGTGGTCAAGGTCGGCACCTCCACGCTCACCCACGCGAACGGGACCATGAATTTGCGGAAAATCGAAAAACTGGTCCGCTGTTTAGCGGAGATCAAGAACACCGGCAAGCAGGTCATTCTCGTGTCGTCCGGCGCGGTCGGCTGCGGGCTGGCGAAGCTGCGGTTCGACCGCGAAACGCTGAGCACCCGCCAGAAGCAGGCGGCGGCGGCCGTCGGGCAGTGCGATTTGCTGGGCATGTATTCGCGGGAGTTCGCCCTGTACGGGCATACCGTCGCGCAGATCCTGCTGACCAAGGACGTCCTCGACGACGCGTTCCGCTGCGAAAAGGCGAAGAATACGGTCGAGACCCTGCTCGAAGCCGGGGTCCTGCCGATCGTCAACGAGAACGACACGGTCTCCGACGAGCAGATCCGCTTCGGCTCGAACGACACGCTCGCTGCCATCGTCGCCCTGCTTGCGCGTGCGGACCTGCTGATCAATCTGTCCGACGTCAACGGGCTCTACACGGCCGACCCCCGAAAGGTGCCGGACGCGAAGCTGCTGGATTGCGTCTCCGAGATCACGCCGGAGATCCAGGCGTTCGCCGGCGGTGCCGGTTCGGCGCGTGGCACCGGCGGAATGGTCGCCAAACTGCAGAGCGCGGAGATGGTGACGCGGGCCGGGATCCCGATGATCATCTGCAACGGCGACGACCCGGCGATGCTGTATTCCATCCTCGACGGGCTGTTCATCGGCACCTATTTTGAAGCGCGGAAGGGGGAAACGTCCGTATGAGCGGGCTTTCGCTGGAGGAACTGTGCGCCCGGGGGCGGGCGGCGATACCGATTCTGCAAAGCGAGAGCGGGGACGTGCGGGACCGCGCGGTCCGCGCCATGGCGGATTCCCTGCCGGAAAACGCGCAGGAGATCCTCGCGGCAAACGCCCTCGACCTCGAATCGGCGGCGCAGAACGGCGTCCCGCCGCAGATGCGGGACCGGCTGGCATTGACGGAGGAACGCCTGCGCGGGATCGCGGACGCGATGCGGCAGGTCGCGGCTCTGCCCGACCCGCTCGGGACCGGGGAGGAATGGGTCCGCCCGAACGGACTGCGGATCCGGCGGTGCGCCGTGCCGCTGGGGCTGGTCGCGATGATCTATGAGGCACGTCCGAACGTCACGGCGGACGCGGCGGCGCTCTGCGTCAAATCCGGCAACTGCGCGCTCCTGCGCGGCGGAAAGGAAGCCTTTCGGACCAACCGTGCGATGGTGGACTGCCTGCGCCGCGCCGTACAGGCGGCGGGTCTGCCCGCGGACTGCGTGCTGATGCCGGAGGACCCCTCGCGCGAAACCGCGCAGAAGCTGATGCGCCTGCGTGGGACGGTGGACCTGCTGATCCCGCGCGGCGGGAAGAACCTGATCCGTTCGGTCGTGGAGAACGCGACGGTCCCGGTCATCGAGACCGGCGCCGGCAACTGCCACGTCTATGTCGACGAGAGCGCCGACCTTGAAATGGCGCTTGCCGTCGTGGATAACGCCAAGCGGCAGCGCCCGTCCGTCTGCAACGCGGCGGAAGGGCTGGTCGTGCACCGCGCGATCGCGCCGAAGCTCCTGCCGCTGCTGCGGGAGCGGATGCCGGACGTGGAATTCCGCGGGTGCGCGGAGACCTGTGCGCTCCTGCCCGACTGCGTCCCGGCGACGGAGGAGGACTTTTACACGGAATACAACGACCTGATCCTGCATTGCAAGGTCGTCGGGGACGTCGGGGAGGCGATCGCCTTCATCAACGCCCACAATACCGGCCATTCGGAAGCGATCCTGACGCAAAACCTGCGGAACGCCGAGCGGTTCACCGCCGGCATCGACGCTTCAGCCGTCTACGTCAACGCTTCCACCCGCTTCACGGACGGCGGGGAGTTCGGCTTCGGCGCGGAGATCGGCATTTCCACCCAGAAGCTGCACGCACGCGGTCCGATGGGGCTTTCGGCGCTGACGACGGTCAAGTATATCGCCTACGGCGACGGGCAGGTCCGCGCCTGAACCGCCGCATACCGTACAAGCAGCCCCGCATAGACTGCATGCGGGTGATGTTTGATGTTAGAGCTGTTTCTCGGTACGGTTTCCCGGCTGTTCGGGCTGTTTTTACGGGTTTCCGGGGCGAATTCCTTTCCGCCGCCGCTCTCCCGCGAGGAGGAACGCGAACTGTTCCTGCGTGCGCACGCGGGGGACCGGGACGCCCGCAACCGGCTGATCGAGCACAACCTGCGGCTGGTCGCCCACATCGTCAAGAAGTATTACCTGTCCTACAAGGACCAGGAGGACCTGATCTCGGTCGGCACAGTCGGGCTGATCAAGGCGATCGACAGCTTCGACGTCGAAAACGGCGCACGGTTCGCGACCTACGCGGGCAAGTGCCTGCAGAACGAGATCCTCATGTATTTCCGCTCCCAGAAGAAGCACGCCATGGAAACCTCCATCAACGAGCCGGTGGACGTCGACAAGGAAGGCAATCTGCTGACCTACCTCGACATCCTCTCGGACGACGAGGACATCGTCGAAACGCTCGACGCGAAGATGAAGCATTCCCGCATCTACCGTGCCGTGCGCGAGGTGCTCGACGACCGGGAGCGGACGGTCATCGCCCTGCGGTACGGGCTGACCGAGGACGGGCGGGTCTACGCCCAGCGGGAGGTCGCCGCACGGATGGGGATCTCGCGTTCCTACGTCTCCCGCATCGAAAAGGCGGCGCTCGCCAAAATCAAAAAGTACGTCGGGGCGTGACCCCGAAACGCACGGAAATGAGAGTTTACAACGGGTATGTATTATCTGCTTACGTTTTTGATCAGCATGGTGCCGGTCGTCGAGCTGCGCGGGGCGATCCCGATCGGCTACTATCTGTTCGACCTTCCGATCTGGCCGGTCGTGCTCCTTTCGGTCGTCGGCAATCTCCTGCCGGTGCCGTTCCTGATCCTGTTCGGCGGGCTGGTCCTGCGGTGGCTCGCGAAGTTCCCGCGGCTGGGCAAGCCGTTCCGCTGGATCCTCAAGCTCGGCGAAAAGAAGGTCGCGAAGATGAACAAGACCCTTTTCTGGGGGCTGTTCCTGTTCGTCGCGATCCCGCTGCCGGGAACGGGGGCGTGGACCGGCTCGCTCGTGGCGATCACGTTACAGCGGAACCTGAAGCAGGCGTTCCTGCCCATCGCGCTCGGCGTTCTGACTGCCGGGGCGATCATTCTGGGTCTTTTCTACTTCCTGCCGGATCTTTTCGTCACGATGTTTGGTATTTGAAAAAATCAAGATAAAAAACGAGGTGTTTCACATGGCAACTTTCAAAATCGGCGTCATGACCGATTCGTTCAAGCTCCCGTTCGAGCAGGGGCTTGCCAAGGCCGCCGAGGTCGGTGCGCAGGGCATTCAGCTCTACGTTGTCGACGGCGAAATGAAGTACGACACGTTCGACGACGCGAAGGTCGCGCACGTTCGTTCCCTGCTCGAGCAGTACGGGCTTGTCATTTCCGCCGTCTGCGGCGATTTGGGCGGTCACGGGTTCGAGCGGACGGACGAAAACGCGTGGAAGATCCCCGCGTCCAAGGCGATCGCGGACCTCGCGGTACGGCTCGGCACGAAGGTCGTCACCACGCACATCGGCGTCGTGCCGGAGCTGCCGGACGACCCGCTCAAGCCGGACACGGCGTCGGAAACCTACCAAAACATGAAGAACGCCTGCCGCGAGATCGGCGATTACGCCGCCTCCAAGGGCGTGACCTTCGCGATCGAAACCGGTCCGGAACCTGCCGAACGGCTCAAAGCGTTCCTCGACGACGTCGGCAGCGCCGGGTTCGGCGTGAACATGGACCCGGCGAACCTCGTCATGTGTACCGGCGTCGACCCGGTGCAGGCGGTTTACACGCTCGGCAGGTACATCGTCCACACCCACGCCAAGGACGGCAAGGGATTCATCATCGACCCGCACCGGGTGTATGCCTTCTTCGCGGAGGGCGGGATCGAGGACCTGCGGCTGTCCGACTACTTCCTCGAAGTCCCGCTCGGCGAGGGGAACGTGCCGTTCGACGCCTACCTCCAAGCGCTTGAGGATATCGGCTACCGCGGCTTCCTGACCGTCGAACGCGAATGCGGCGACGATCCGTACGCGGACATCCAGAAGGCGGTCAACTTCCTCAAGAGCAAGATCGGGAACCCGAAGGTCAAGAAGATCGGGTTCATCGACTACTTCCTCGACGAGTGGCACGCCAACAACTACCCGACGTTCATCCGCAACGCCGACCCGGACGGCGAGTTCGTCGTCGCCTACGCCTACGCCGAAAAGGACAAGGAGGGCGGGCTGACCACCGACGAGTGGTGCGCCAAGTTCGGCGTGCAGCGTGCGAACAGCATCGAGGAGGTCGTCGAGAAGTGCGACTGCCTGATCGTCATGAGCCCGGACAACCCCGAACGCCATTGGGACCTTTGCCAGCTTCCGCTGCGCAGCGGCAAGCCGGTCTACGTCGATAAGACCTTCGCGCTCTCCAAGAAGATCGCGCAGGACCTCGTCGCGCTCGGCGAATCCAACAACACCCCGTTCTTCTCCAGCTCCGCGCTGCGCTTTGCGGACGAGCTGGTCCCGCTGCGCAAGGACGACATCGTGTTCATCAACTCCCGCGGTCCGGGCAACTTCGATACCTACGCCATTCACCAGCTCGAGCCGATGCTGATGCTCATGGGCAGCGACGTCGAGCGGGTCATGTCGGTCGGCAGCGGGAAGTACGAGTCGCTCGTCCTGCAGTTCTCGAACGGCCGCAGCGCGGTCATGTCGCATTACGGCTGGAACGGCGGGATCGACTTCGAGTTCACGGTCAGCTATGGGGACGGGATCAACGTCAAGGTGCCGGCGATGTCCAACACCTTCCCGAACTTCATCGCGTCCATGCTGGACTTCTTCCGTACCGGCAGGATCTACGCGGCGCACGAGGAAACCGTCAGCATCATGGCGGTCATCGAGGCGGGCAACCGTGCGCTCAAGACCCCGGGCGAATGGGTCGAGGTATAACGAGAAAAGAACGTCGGGGGACGTCGCGTCCCCCGACCCCCCCGTATGTTTTTGGCAAACGAAAGGAAGGCACTTGCGCAGTGCCTTCCTTTTTCTGACGAAAAATGTAATAAAATATCGCCCCGTAGGCGGGCATATATCGAAAACAATAAACTTTTTTCGTAGGTTACGCAGGCAATTCAAAAGTCTCGCTTTGCCAATTGGACGCAGAGGGATCAACGCACCATTTGAACGTCACCGAGCGACTGTCTTGCGCAATTTCGTACAAGCCTTCCTTGAACGGACAAAACCCGTCGTCTCCGCCGGATCCCTGTCCTAACAGGATCGGATCGTCTTCACTCTTTTGATAATACACCTCAAAGCCGCTTCCCAGTAAAAAACTCCATTCCTTGATGATTAGTTTTTCGGACGTATCTTGTAAGGGGATATAAATATCCTCATAATATTCTCGTTCGAGTCCGAAATTACAGCTGCAAAAGGCAAATAATACAACCAAACAACCCAATACAGCTATTGAGGCTTTTTTCATAGTATTCATTTTGCATCTTCTCCCAAATAAAATCTGTAAATGCCGATGCAATAGCATTTGCTTGTGTATTGGGAATATCGTACCGCCGTGATTGCGTTTTCCACCTGAAGCAATCCCTACTACTGCGCCCCGTACAGCGTTCTGAACAGCCACGGAAAAGCGCGCTCGAAATCCACGCCGTACCAGACGTGATTCGGGTCGGCGAGCGTCAGCTTCATACATTCTGCGACGTAATCCACCGCCAGCGCCATCGCGTCCGGCACGCTTTTCCCGAAGAGCATCGCGCCGAGCACGGCGGACGCAAACAGATCGCCCGTCCCGTGGAACCGGGCGGGGATCTTTTCCGTTTCCGCGAGGTCGAAACGGCCGCTCGCGGCGTCGTACAGCAGGGCGCCGATGCACCCCTCCTTCAGCTCCGCGCCGGTCAGCATGACCTGCTTTGCGCCGGTTTCCGCCAGCTCCTTGAGCAGATCCTCGAGTTCGGAACGGTTGAGGTCCGGGCGGTACTGATCACCTTTGCCGAGCAGGAAGTACGCTTCGGTCAGGTTCGGGAGCATCAGGTCGGAATCCCCGCAGAGCGTCCGCATCTGTGCGGCAAATTCCGGCGTGAATCCGGCGTACAGCTTGCCGTTGTCCGCCATGACCGGATCGACGAAAATCAGGTCCTGCCCGCCCCGCTTCATGGAGGTGAACAACTCCCGCACCATCTGCACCTGGCGGATCGAGCCGAGGTAGCCGCTGTAGAACGCGTCGAAGGTCAGCTTTTCCTGCTTCCAATGCGCTTCGATCTTCGGGATCTCGTCGGTCAGGTCGCAGAACGTAAAGTTGGAAAAGGCGGTGTGCGTGGAAAGCACGGCGGTCGGGAGCAGGCAGGTCTCCGCGCCGAACGCGGAGATCACGGGCACCGCCACGGTGCCGGAGCATTTCCCGACGCAGGAAATATCTTGAACGGTCAGAATGCGTTTCATATCAGTCGTTATCAATGTCCAGAAGGACGATCTCCTCTTGCGAATTGTTGGTTTGGACTGGCTGTTCTTGGGGTTGCGCGGCAGGCTCGGACGGGACGAGCGGTTCGTCGTCCGAGAGCGTTTCAAATAGGAGGGTTTCTTCCTTGGGCGGTTGCGCGGGGGACTCCCGCGAGGACTCCTTCTGCAGCGGTTGGAGCGGGCGGAAGCCGCCGGTCGGCTGCTGCGGCTTCGGTTGTGAAAATTCCGGCTGCGGAAACTCCTGCTGCGGTTCGACCGGGTTTGTGCGGGTCTGCCACGGGACTTCCGACGGGGAGGACTGCGGGTCGGTCGGCTTGGCGGGCTTTTTGCCCTGCGTGCTGTAGTTTTCCCAGGAGATCGCGCCCTTGATCATGCGGGAGAACAGGTTTTTCAGCTCCCCGATCGGCAGGAATACGTCCCGCTGCGCGATGGAAACGACCGGCATGCCGACGTCGAGGTTCGCCCGCGCGAGCCGTTCGTCCCGCCCGCTGAGGTTGGAAAGGTAGCTTTCGTTGTTTTCCAGCGAAAGTCCAAGCATCGGCGATTTGCTGAGCCCGTAGATCTTCATGGAGGAAACGTTGGTCCATTCGATATACACGCCATCGCGACCGCCGACGAGGTGATCGGTCAGCCCCTTGTTCGTGATGATGAGCGCGTCCAGCGGACAAAGTCCACGGTAGAGCAGCATGCCGTACAGCGTGCCGCCCGCGCCGATGCACAGCACGCCGAGCACGATCAAAAAGATCCGTGCACCGCTTCCGTTCGGCGCGAAGGACAGGAACGGGAGCCCTGTCAGAAAGATCCCGACGATCATCAGCAGCAGGTATAAAAACCCATACAGCAGGAAGTCGGAATTTTTCCGTTTGATGCGGATGTTATCGGTTTTCATGGGCAATTTCTCCTTAATTTTATAATGATCGGACGTCGGTCAATCGTCGTATTTGACGCGACTGATATAGGAGCTTTTCTCCTTGTCACTGCTGTCGTAGATGCAGAACGCGGCGTCGTTGAGCTCCTGCGTGCGGTCGTCGCTGATGCGGGTTTCGAGCGGTTGCCCGTCGCTTTCGCGGTAGAGCGACAGCGTCAGCCGGACGGGGTCGCCTTCTGTTTCGACAGGTCCGTTCCCCGTGTCCTTGATGGGCAGAACCACCTCGTCGAAGCAGATGCGCGCGTAGCCATAGCGCCCGATCTCGTCGGTTTCCAGCGAGACGATCGGGTATTCGTTCCCGTCCTGATCGGTCAGGACGTACAGGACGCCGTCCTCCCCGCCGTCGGTCAACTGCTTGTTGTATTTGACACTCAGTTCGAGTTCTTCGGTCTCCTTGGCGTAAAAGACGTCGCCGAGTTCGATGCTGGCCCTGTAACTCATATACGCGCCGTTGAGTTTATAGACCCGGAAGCTTTCGTCCTCCGCGAGCGCTTGCGTTTCGGACGTGAAGCGCATGCGGTCCATCAGCTTGGATTCCCGCGTGGAGATCAAAACGTAAAGGACCAAGATCCAGACCAGCGCGGACGCGCCGTACAGCACGCCTTTGAAAATTCCCTTGACGACGCGGTAGCCCTCCGACGGTGCGCCGTATCCGCCGGAATATTCCTCGTCCTGCATGAACACCCCTCGCTTTCCGCCCCGCCGGGATCCGGGGCAGGTGACATAATTTCAAACCCGTAAAGATTATGGAACGGACTTTTCCACAGAGTTTTCGGACACGATGTGGAAAACTCCCCTGTCGAATGCTTGTGTTTTCTGGGTTTTCGGAGAAAGTTATCCACTTTTCCACAGAGTTATCCACATTTTCGGCCGGCGGTTATGTAAACTGTTGTGTGGAATATCTTTTTGCACGCGGGCGTCAGGCGGAGCCGAAGTACTTGTGGTCGAGGCTGCGCAGCCGGATGGCGGTCGCGACGTGCAGGCGGTTGATGACCTCCGATTCCTCGAAGTCCGCGACGGTCCGCGCCACCTTCAGCAGACGGGTGTAGCCACGCGCCGACAGCCCGAGCCGATCGAACGCCTGCCGCAGCAATTCCCGCGCGTTTGCGTCCAGCACGCAGAAGGTTTCGACCTGCTGCGGCTCCATGAAGGCGTTGGCGGTCAGCGGGGAGCCGTTCCGCAGGAATTGACCGTCGAACCGCGCGAGCGCGAAGCTGCGCGCCTTCTTGACGCGGGCGCGGATCTGCTCGCTGGATTCGGCGGCGACGGCGGTGTCGAGATCGGAAAAGTCCAGCGCACCGACTTCGACCTGGATGTCGATCCGGTCGAGCATCGGCCCGGAAATTTTGGCGAGGTAGGCCTGCCGCGCCTTCGGCGAGCAGGTGCAGGGGCGGGACGGATGCCCGTAATACCCGCACGGGCAGGGATTCATGGCGCAGATGAGCATGAACGAGCAGGGGAACGTGGCGGTCCCGGAGACGCGGGAGATCGTGACCGAACGGTCCTCGAGCGGCTGGCGCATGGTTTCCAGCGCCTTTTGCTCGAATTCCGGGAATTCGTCGAGGAACAGCACGCCGTTGTGCGCAAAGGAAATCTCGCCCGGCTGGACGTGCGTCCCGCCGCCGACAAGAGCGGCGGAGGAGATGGTGTGGTGCGGCGCACGGAACGGTCGGCGGGAGAGCAGGGGAGAAAGCTGGTCGGTCAGCCCAGCGACCGAATAGATCTGCGAGGTTTCCAGTGATTCCTCGAAGGTCAGCGGGGGCAGGATGTACGGCAGACGGGACGCGAGCATACTCTTGCCCGAGCCCGGCGGACCGATCAGGAGCGTGTTGTGCATTCCCGCGGCGGCGACTTCGAGCGCCTTTTTCGCGGTTTCCTGTCCTTTGATCTCCGAGAAGTCCGGCGCGTTTTCATACGCGCGGTGCAGGAATTCCGGCCCGGGAAATGCCAGCGGGAGAATGCTCCTTTCGTCGTTGAGATAGGAGAACAGCTCCGACACCGACTGCAGCGGATAGACCGTGATGCCGGGCGCCGCCGACGCTTCGGACGCGTTCTGCACCGGGCAGAAGAACCGGCGAAATCCGCTCTTGGCGGCCGCGATCGCCATCGGCAGGGCGCCGGAGATCGGACGCAGCTCCCCGGAAAGGGAGAGTTCGCCGACGAACACGGCGTCCGAAAGGTCCTTGCCCGCAAGCTCCTTTCCGTCGAGGAGGGAAAGCAGGATCGGCAGGTCGTAGACTGTGCCCTCCTTGCGGATGTCCGCAGGGGCGAGGTTGACGGTCAGCTTGCCGGGCAGCAGACTGACGTCGAGGTGCCGCGCCGCGGAGCGCACCCGGGCGGCGGATTCCTTGACCGCCGTGTCCGGCAGCCCGATGATTTCCAACCGGTGCTCCGGGGAGGGCGCACAGGAGGATTCGACCGTGACGATCTGCCCGTCGATGCCGTGCAGGGCGGTCGAATAGACGGTCTGCACCGGGAAGCTCTTGCGCGAACTGGATTTGCCGGCGTCCGTCCCTTTGCTTTCCATCGCGGTCCTCCTCTCTTTGTGCCGATATTCTTTTCTATATTATCACATTGTTTCCCGCTTTTCAAGGGCAAATTGTGAACGATTGGAAATTTTTTGCGAAATTCTTTCTTTGTGCCGGAAATTTCCGATCGGAAAATCGAAAAAAATGCAAAAAAATTTGCCGTTAGACCTTTACAGGAAGCGAAAAAAGTGATATGATAGAATGAAGATAGAAACAGGAGGCATAAGCAAAATGGCAAAATTGGAAAGAAAAAAGATTTCCATGGACGGCAACACCGCCGCCGCGCATGTATCCTATGCGTTCACGGAAGTTGCCGCGATCTACCCGATCACGCCGTCGAGCCCGATGGCGGAGGTGACGGACACCTGGTCCGCGACGGATAAGAACATCTTCGGCGAACCCGCCCGCAACATCTTCGGCGACCGCGTGCGGATCACGGAGATGCAGTCCGAAGGCGGCGCCGCCGGTGCCGTTCACGGCTCCCTCGCCGCCGGTGCGCTGACGACGACCTACACCGCTTCGCAGGGACTTCTGCTGATGATCCCGAATATGTACAAGATCGCGGGTGAACTGCTCCCCTGCGTCATTCACGTTTCCGCCCGCTGCGTCGCGTCCCACGCGCTCAACATTTTCGGGGACCATTCCGACGTCTACGCCTGCCGGCAGACCGGGTTTGCGATGATGGCGGAGTCCAACCAGCAGGAGATCATGGACCTCGGCGCCGTCGCGCATCTTTCGACGATCAAGGGCCGCGTCCCGTTCCTGAACTTCTTCGACGGTTTCCGTACTTCCCATGAGATCCAGAAGATCGAAGCGTGGGATTACGAGGACCTCAAGGAAATGGTGGATATGGACGCCGTCCGCGCGTTCCGCGCCCGTGCGCTCAACCCGGAGCACCCGGTCCTGCGCGGCTCGGCGGAGAACGGCGACATCTTCTTCCAGCACCGCGAGGCCTGCAACCCGTACTACGACGCCATTCCCTCCGTCGTTGAGGAGTACATGGCGAAGGTCAACGAAAAGCTCGGCACGAACTACGGTCTGTTTAACTACTACGGTGCGCCGGACGCGGAGCGGGTCATCGTCGCGATGGGCTCCGTCTGCGACGTGACCGAGGAGGTCATCGACTACCTGAACGCGAAGGGCGAGAAGGTCGGTCTTGTCAAGGTGCGTCTGTACCGTCCGTTCGTGGCGGAAAAGCTGTCCGAGGCGATCCCCGCGACGGTCAAAAAGGTCGCCGTGCTCGACCGCACCAAGGAACCCGGCTCCCTCGGCGAACCGCTCTACCTCGACGTGGTCGCCGCCCTCAACCGCACCGGCCGGACGGACATCACGGTCGTCGGCGGCCGCTACGGTCTCGGCTCGAAGGACACCACCCCGGCGTCCATCGTCGCCGTGTACGATAACCTCGCGCTGGATACGCCGAAGGGCAATTTCACCATCGGCATCGTCGACGATCTGACCGGGCTCTCCCTGCCGGAACGCACCGGCGTGGATACCGCCCCGGCGGGCACCATCTCCTGCAAGTTCTGGGGGCTCGGCGGCGACGGCACGGTCGGCGCGAACAAGAACTCCATCAAGATCATCGGCGACCATACCGACAAGTACATTCAGGCGTACTTCCAGTACGACTCGAAGAAGACCGGCGGCGTGACCATCTCGCACCTGCGGTTCGGCGATAAGCCCATCAAGAGCCCGTACTACATCACCAAGGCGGACTTCGTCGCCTGTCATAACTCTTCCTATATATTAAAGGGCTACCGCATCGTGCAGGACGTCAAGCCGGGCGGCACGTTCCTGCTCGACTGCCAATGGAGCGCCGACGAACTCGACGCGCACCTGCCGAACGAGGTCAAGGCGTACATCGCCGAAAACAATATCCGCTTCTACATCATCGACGCGACCACCATCGCGTCCAAGCAGATCGGCAACCCGAAGGTCAAGAACACCGTCCTGCAGTCCGCGTTCTTCTCGCTCGCGGGCATCCTGCCGAAGGCGGAAGCCATCGAATACATCAAGAAGATGGCATATAAGTCCTACATCAAGAAGGGACAGGCGATGGTCGACCTCAACTACGCCGCCATCGACGCCGGCGCGGACGCCGCGACGGAAGTGAAGGTCCCGGACTCCTGGAAGAACGCGCCTGCGGAGCAGAAAGAAGAAACCGCGACCGGGACGCGCGAGGACCTGATCCGCTTCGTCAACAAGATCGTCACGCCCGTCGACCGCATGGACGGCGACCGCCTGCCGGTTTCCGCGTTTGCGGAGTACGCCGACGGCACCTTCCCGCAGGGCTCCGCCGCGTTTGAAAAGCGTGGCGTCGCGGTCAACGCCCCGGTCTGGAACGAAAAGAACTGCATCCAGTGCAACAACTGCTCCTTCGTCTGCCCGCACGCGGCGATCCGCTCGTTCGCGATGACCGAAGAGGAGGCGGCGAAGGCGCCGGAAGCGACCAAATTCACCGAGAAGCCGGTCGTCAAGACCGCCTATCGCTTCACCGTCGCGGTCAGCCCGCTCGACTGCATGGGCTGTACGCTCTGCGTGAAGGAATGCCCGGTCACCGCCAAGGCGCTCAAGGATGCGCAGGCTGCGGCGTCCGCGGAGTTCCCGGACGACCCGAAAAAGGCCGCGAAGCGCGCCAACGAGCTTGCCGCGCCGAAGAGTGCGCTGCGGATGGTCCCGATGGCGACGCAGCTGGAGCAGCAGCCGGTGTTCGACTACTGCGTGGCGAACGTTTCCGAAAAGACCGAGCTGGTCAACAACACGGTCAAGGGCAGCCAGTTCAAGCAGCCGCTGCTGGAATTCTCCGGCTCCTGCGCGGGCTGTGCCGAGACTTCCTACGCCCGCATTGTCACCCAGCTGTTCGGCGAAAGAATGTACATCTCCAACGCGACCGGCTGCTCCTCGATTTGGGGCGGTTCCGCGCCGGCGACGCCGTATACGGTCAACCGCGAGAGCGGCAGGGGTCCGGCCTGGGCGAACTCGCTGTTCGAGGATAACGCCGAGCACGGCTTCGGCATCAATCTCGGCCAGAAGGTTGTGCGCGACCGGGTCATCGGTCTGGTGAAGAAGCTCGCGGAAACCGCGACGGACGAGGGCAAGAAGGCGGTCATCGACGCCTACCTGTCCACACTCGAGGACGGCGCCGCGAACGCGAAGGCGACGAAGGACCTCGTCGCGATGCTGGAAGGCTGCGACTGCGAGAAGTGCGCCGACCTGCGTGCGGAGATCCTGCAATACAAGGATTACCTTTCCAAGAAGTCCGTCTGGATCTTCGGCGGCGACGGCTGGGCTTATGACATCGGTTTCGGCGGTCTGGACCATGTGCTCGCGTCGGGCGAGGACGTCAACGTCTTTGTCTTCGACACCGAAGTGTATTCCAATACCGGCGGACAGGCGTCCAAGTCCACGCCGACCGGCTCCGTCGCGCAGTTTGCGGCCGCCGGCAAGACGCAGAAGAAGAAGGACCTCGCCGCAATCGCGATGTCCTACGGCTACGTCTACGTCGCGCAGGTCTGCATGGGCTACGACAAGAACCAGCTGCTCAAGGCGCTGACCGAGGCGGAAGCCTACCACGGTCCGTCGCTGATTATCGGCTACGCGCCCTGCGAGATGCACGGCGTCAAGGGCGGTATGCAGAACTGCCTTGCCGAGCAAAAGAAGGCGGTCGAAGCCGGTTACTGGGAGACCTTCCGTTACAACCCGGAGACGCAGAAGCTGACGCTGGATTCCAAGGCGCCGACCGGCAGCTATCAGGACTTCATTCGCTCCGAGGTCCGCTATGCGCGTCTTGCGCAGTCCTTCCCGGAGAGGGCGGAAGTGCTCTTTGCGGAATCCGAAGGGTATGCCAAGGAGAAATACGAAAAGCTCAAGAAGCTGTCCGAGCAATAAAAGCCGGAAGCGAGTATAAGAGGAGGGCGGCGTCGCTGCGGGTGCCGCCCTTCCCACTAAAAACGCCGTTTGCGTCGAAAAAAGGAGGTTTGCGCCAATGCCTAAGGAACCTGGAAAGATTCGTTCGGAGTATCTGTTTGCCGCATTGATGTGCATCGTGGTCGCCCTCTGCCTTACGGTCGTGATCGTGACCAACAGCTGCAGTGTGGACGATGAGGGCGGGAACGATTCGGGAAGCGAGACGTCTTCCGACGCGTCGCTTTCGGGGCAGACGGAATCGACCGGCTCCGACGCGAACGTGTCGGACGGGACACAGTCGGGCGACATGTCCGGCTCGTCGCTCCCGACGGACGTGACGAACGTGACGCTGGATTCGCCCGCGAAGGCGACGGAAGGGCTGCTCGTGCCGCTTCCGGGGTCGTCGTCCGACGCCTACGGCGGAAAATTGCAGAATATTTATGCGTGGAATGCGTCGAAGTATGCGAACGAGGACGAACACCCGTATTCCTATTCCGGCACGAAGCTGGAACTGCGGGAGGATGCGCTCACCGCGCTCAACGCGATGACGACCGCGTTCCGCGAAACGCAGGGGAAGACCAATCTGCTCATCAGCCGCGCTTACCTCTCCTCCCTCGGCGCAGATGCGAAAGCGGCGGAACAGAACCTCGCTTCGGGTTGCGCGGTGGAGCTGGGGCTGTATCCGGCCGACCCGGACGGGGATAACCTCGGAAGCGGGAAGTTCCTGTGGCTGGCGGACAACTGCACCAACTATGGCTATATCCTGCGCTACCCGGCGGAGAAGTCCGCAGCGACTCACGAGAGCGGGGACGCGGGGCTTTACCGTTACGTCGGCTTCGAGCACGCCGCCTACATGGGGGCGAATCACCTCTGCTTGGAGGAATACCTCGAGGTGGTGCGCACCTATTCGTCCGCTTCGCCGCTGCGCGTCGCGTATAAGGACGTCAACGGGCTCGAAAAGACCTGCGCGGTCTATTTCGTGCCGGCGACGGGCGGGGAGGCGACGCAGCTCCCGATCCTTTCGGGCGAGCAGGTTACCGGCTACACCTACAGCGGCAACGGCTCCGATGGCTTTGTCGTCACATGTTTCCTGAGCTGATCCAATAATTCGCCCCAAATATTTC
This sequence comes from uncultured Clostridia bacterium, assembly GCA_947630765.1. Taxonomy (GTDB): domain Bacteria; phylum Bacillota; class Clostridia; order Oscillospirales; family CAG-382; genus Coliplasma. Next base: position 29,986 of record CANRIX010000008.1, read on the forward strand.
AAAAAAACGGTAAAGAACATTTGTTTTGTTGAAAAAAGCAGCGCATAAAAAATGTGCTGTTTTTTTTGTGCATATTGGGGTCGCTTTTTCGGGGAAAAGAAAGGAAAAACGCGCCTGCCTCCGGAAAGGTCAAAATAATGCGATAGTTTTGTTCAGAAATACTTGAAAACAAGAGAGAAAGAAGATTCTTCAAAACCGTGAAAAACCGTTGTGGCGAGCGGATTTTTCGAAATCCAAACGGCGAATGGATATTTTTGAAAATAAAATTTGAAAAATAAAAATTTGCTGTTAAAAATCCTCAAAACGGCGGCATACGAAACGGGTGGGCGCGACGGCGGAAACTTCGTGCGAAAGTGACGGGAAATCCGATTTTTTCGGCTCCACGGGACGCTTGACAAACCCGGCTCCTTATGATATGATAGGTAGGCATATGAATAAGGTGTATTCTCCCGTTGGTCTGCGCGAAGGCGCGGGAGCGTATGCCGAAAGCATTTTTCAGGAGGAAAACTGCATGATCAGCAAACAACGTATCTACAAACGCGTGCTCTCGCTGCTTCTGGTCCTCGCGACGGTGATCACGGGGTTCTGCGGCGTGGGCGCGTTTGGCGTGTCGGCGACTGTGGAGAACAAGTACAATTCGGATTCGCTGGTCCGCACGTCGCTTGAAGAGATCAAGAACGTGCTGACGTCTACCAGCTATGACCAGTACCGAAACATCTACCGCAACGCCGGGGACGCGACGGCGACGTTTGACGTCGATCTTCTCGCCGACCTCGATGCGGACGACTCTACCGCCAGCTTCAATTTCCTGGGAGGGGAGAGCAGCATCTTCCAGCTTCGCGACGGTGCGAAGCTCGCGATCCTTTGTGGGGACGACGGCCGCATCACGTTCCGCATCAACGTCCCGGAAACCGGGTTCTACAACGTCATGGTCGGGTATTTCACCGGCGGGATCACGGTTCACGGCATCGAACGCGACGAGGACGGCAAGCCGGTCCTGGATTCCAACGGGTATCCGAAGCAGACCGATGAGCTCGTCGTCGACGGCGCGTATTCCGACGCGGCGATCGAACGGTATATCCTCATCGATGGCAAGGTGCCGTACAGCGAGGCCCGTTCCGTCGAGCTGCCCCGCGTCTGGAACGATTTTTATGAATTCAAGAATGCAGACGGCGAGACCGTGCAGATGTACTCCGATTCCGACGAATTCAAGCAGTTCGTGCGGGACCACTATACGGATTTTGAGACCAACCGTCCGTTTGCCAAGGACGGCAACGGCAACGAGCTGAAGCCGGATAAGGAGCTCGTGTCCGAGTGGGCGGATTCTTACCTCTACGATTCGACCGGCTACTACGGCTATTACACCGATTCGCAGGGCGTCGAGCATTTCGACGAGCCGCTCGGCTTCTATCTGGAAGCGGGGGAACATACGATCTCCTTCCAGGCGGTGCGCGAAGCGGTCGCCATCGACCGAATCTCCTTCTGCCATGCCAAGACCGCTCCGACGTATGAGGAATACTATGCCTCCAAGGGCGGCGACAGCGCGGTCTACAAGGGCGACGCGCAGGCCGTCGTGCAGGGCGAATACCCCACGACGATGTCCGAGCGGACCATCTACCAGCTCAACAACCGCTCCTCCGTCATCAGCCAGCCGCAGGATCCGTCGCTGATCCGCCTGAACATGATCGGCGGGGAAAAGTGGGAATACGTCGGGCAGTGGGTCGAATGGGAAGTGGAAGTCCCCGAAGCGGGCTTCTACAGCATCGTCCCGCGCTCGAAGCAGAGCTACTATTCCGGTCTGTACGTTTCCCGGAAAATCTACATCAACGACGAGCTTCCGTTCCGCGAAGCCTGCAAGCTGCGCTTTGATTACACCTCCGACTGGGTGACGGACCCGCTCTGGTACGGCGTGGCCAACGGGGACAGCAGCGACGACATCGAAAAGGTCTATCCGCTGTTCTACCTCAACAAAGGCGTCAACACCATCCGCATGGAGGTCGTGCTCGGGGATATGTCCGACGTGCTTCGCCGCGTCAACGAATCCCTGACGAACATCAACGCGTACTACCGTAAGATCCTTATGATCACCGGCGCAAGCCCGGATAAGTACCGCGATTACCGTTTCGAGCGGTTGGTCCCGGACGTCCTGAAGGGGCTGCGCGAGGAATCCGATAACCTTTACGAGGTTTCCGAAGAACTGGCGCGCCTTACGGGCGGCATGGGCGAAAATACCGCGACGCTCGACCGCGTGGCGAACGTCTGCTACCGTATGGGGCATTATCCCACGACCATCGCCAGCTATATGTCGAGCCTGAAGGACTACACCGCCTCCCTCGGCACCTGGCTGACCGATACGCAGAACCAGCCGCTTGACGTCGACTACCTGTGCGTCCAATCCCCCGACGCGGATCGTCCGCGTGCGGAAGCGGGCTTCTTTACCAAGCTCTGGGGCGGCGTGGAGAAGTTCTTCTGGTCCTTCTTCTCGGATTACGATTCCCTCGGCTCGACGGAGGACGGCGAAACCATCGAAAACGGCGAGGACTACGCCGTGGAAGTCTGGACGGCGACCTCTCGCGACCAGGCGCAGATCGTCCGAAGCCTCGTCGACGACTCCTTCTCCGTGAAATACGGGATCCCGGTCGTCGTCAAGCTGGTCGCGGGCGGCACGCTCCTGCCGGCGACGCTTGCCGGGACCGGCCCGGACGTCTATATGGGCGCGGCGCAGGGCGACCCGGTCAACTACGCGATCCGTTCGGCGGTCCTGTCCCTGAATAACCCGAGCAGCGACACGTCGACCGGCTACAACTTCAACGACCTGTCCCGCTGGGCGGACGACCCCGTGTACGGACCGCTGATCGCGGACGGCACCATTCCGACCTTCGATAAGGTTGTGGAACGGTTCGCGCCGGCGGCGCTCCGACCGCTGACCCTGTACGGTCAGACCTATGCCCTGCCGGAAACCATGTCCTTCAACATGATGTTCTATCGCAAGGACATTTTCGTCGAGCTTGACATCGCCCCGCCGGATACCTGGGACGAATTCTACCAGCTCATTTATACGATCGACGCCGCCGGACTGGATATCGGCGCCCCGACCGGCGTCGGTACCTCGACCGTGCTGATGTATCAGCAGGACGAGACTTACTATCAGGAAGGCAACTACGACGAGTACCTCGATCTGTTCCGTACTTATTATAATGAAGTCGGATACGATAAGGACTATGACAACGTCGACGATTACCTCGCTTCGATCGGCTATACCTACGTCGACGCGGACGGAAACGTCCGCCCGACGACGGACGGCATCGCCATCAATCTGGATTCGGACGTCTCGCTCGCCGCGTTCCGCACGGCCTGCAACCTGTTCACGCAGTACGGCTTCCCGATCAGCTACGTCCTGTCCAACCGCTTCCGTTCCGGCGAAATGCCGCTCGCGATTGCGGATTATACCAACTACAACGCTCTGATCATCTTCGCGCCGGAGATCAACGGTCTGTGGGAATTCACGCCGCTGCCCGGTATGGTCACGGAGGATCCCGAAACCGGCGAGACCGTCATCGACAATACCACGGTCGGCGCGGTCAGCGCGATGATGATGATGCGCTCGGTCAACGAGAAGAACGCGCTCGGCGCGTGGAGCTATATGCAGTGGTGGATGAGTGCGGATGTGCAGTCCTCCTTCGGCAACGAAATGGTAGCTCTGCTCGGTCCGTCCGCGAAGCAGGCGACCGCGAATATGGAAGCGCTCGCCGGGATGTCGTGGTCCAAGGACGAATACGACAACCTGTTCGCGCAGTTCAACGCCGTCGAATGCACGCCGGAATATCCGGGCTCCTACATCGTCGGTCGTTACACGAACTTCGCGTTCCTGAACGTGTACAACGATAAGGACGACCCGCTCGACGCGATGCGTTCCTATATCACCGACATCAACAACGAATTGACCCGCAAACGCAACGAGTTCAACCTGCCTACGGCCGATACCATCAAGGATATGGAAGAGTATCTGACCGAACGGGATATTTCTTGGACCGGCGGCGCGGAAGGAGGGAACTGACGTGGCAAAAGAAAAAGCGGTTATCCGAACGGATCTGACTCGCTTCCAGTGGACCTTGCTGGAAATCAGAAAGCACAAAGTGGCGTACCTGATGATCGCACCGTTCTTCATCTTATTTACGCTCTTTACGGTCATCCCGGTCGTGCTTTCCCTCCTGCTGAGCTTCACCAACTTCAACATGCTGGAATTTCCGTCCTTCGTGTTCCTTGACAACTATATCCGGCTGTTCCTGGACGACGACGTGTTCATTCTGGCGATCAAGAATACGCTGAAGTTCGCGGCGGTCACGGGTCCGGGTTCCTACCTGCTCTCCCTGCTGTTCGCGTGGTTCATCAACGAGCTTCGCCCGAAGATTCGTTCCATCGTGACGCTGATCTTCTACGCGCCGTCCATCTCCGGCAATGTTTACCTGATTTGGACATACTTCTTCTCGAGCGACTCCTACGGTCTTGTCAACGCTTGGGGCATGGAGCTCGGACTGCTCGACGAGCCGGTCCTGTGGTTCCAGGATACGAAGTACATCTTCACGCTCTGCTGTCTTGTCGCGCTCTGGACCTCGCTGGGCACCTCCTTCCTGACGAACATCGCCGGCTTCCAGACGGTCGACACCGCGCTTTACGAAGCGGGCGCGGTCGACGGCGTCAAGAACCGCTGGCAGGAGCTTTACTACATCACCTTGCCGATGATGCGTCCGCAGATGATGCTCGGTGCGATTCTTTCGATCACCGGCGCATTCGGTTTCGGCGCGATCATCAGCGCTCTGGTCGGCTTCCCCAGCCCGAACTATGCGGCGCATACCATCATGCACCACCTCGAGGACTACGGCAACCAGCGATATGAAATGGGATACGCCTCCGCGATTGCGACGCTACTGTTCCTGATGATGATCGGGTGCAACTTGCTGGTCAACCGAATTCTGAGAAAGATAGGTACCTGATATGTTAGAAAATGCAAGAAACAAAGTAAAGGCTGCCTACCGGAAGCACCAGACCAACCGGGTGCAATTCAAGCGTTCGGTCAACCGTTCGGCGGGCGGCGACATCGGTATCTATATCCTGCTGTTCATCTTCGGCTTCTTCATGTTCCTGCCGATGGTCTACTCCATCGTGCAGTCGCTTAAGCCGCTCGACGAGATCTTCGTTTTCCCGCCTCGCTTCTTCGTCATCAACCCGACGCTGGATAACTTCCGCGACCTGTTCCGGACCATGTCGGAATCCTGGGTCCCGTTCTCCCGCTACGTGTTCAATACCATCTTCATTTCCGTCGTCGGGACGATGGGGAACGTGCTGCTCTCCTCCTACGCGGCTTACGCGCTGGCGAAGATCCCGTTCCCGGGGCGCAACTTCCTGTTCCGCGCCGTCCAGTACTCCCTGATGTTCAACGCGACGGTCACGGCGATCTCCAACTTCATCATCATGTCCGCGCTCGGCTGGGTGGATACCTACCTCGCGGTCATCGTGCCGGCGTTCTGTACGTCCTTCGGTCTGTACCTGATGAAGCAGTTCATGGAAACCAGCGTCAGGGACGACGTGCTGGAAAGCGCGCGTCTGGAAGGCGCGTCCGAAAACAAGATCTTCTGGAAGATCGCCATGCCGATGGTCAAACCGGCGTGGGCGACGCTGATCCTCTTCGCGTTCAAGGACCTCTGGGCTTCCGGCGCGAACCTGTTCATCTACAGCGAACAGCTCAAGACCCTCAACTACGCGATCAGCCAGCTGGTCACCGCAGGTATTCAGAGAACCGGCGTTTCGGCGGCCTCCACGGTCTTCATGATGGTCGTCCCGATTCTGGTGTTCATCATTTCGCAGAACAACGTCATCCAGACCATGTCTTCTGCCGGTATGAAGGATTAAGGAGGAAGAACATGAAAAAAATCCATGGATTCAGGTTTCTTCTGATCGTCGTTCTTCTGGTCATGACGGTCGGCACGCTGACGGTCAGCGCGTCGGCGATTCCGTACGCGACGTACACCTATGGGCGGAGCGGGTATATGCTCGAATGCCCCGCGGCGTACGTGCCGGTGCCGGAAAGCCTTATCGACGGCAAGAGCCTGCAGTATTCCGTGAGCGCCGAGGGCGGCGCGAGCGCGAACGCCAAACTGCTGTATGCGACCGAATTCACCAATGCGGACGGCTCGGCGAAAGGTCTCTCCTCGCCGTCGGACGTCTTCGTCGACGACCTCAACCACGTCTACATCTCCGACACCGGGAACAACCGCATCATCGTCACGGACGACAAGTACAACGTCCGCCTGGTGATCTCGGAGTTCCTCAACAATTACGGCGTCCCGGACGGACTTTCCCAGCCGAACGGCCTGTTCGTGACGGAGAGCGAGATCTACGTCGCGGATAAGGGCAATTCCCGCATCGTTATCTTCGACAAGCTCGGCAATTTCGTGGACATCGTCCCGGAGCCTGCCAGCGAAGTCATGCCGGATAACCACGTGTATACCCCGGTCGCCGTCGCGGTCGACTCCGCCGGTCGTATCTACGTCGTTTCCTCGACGACCAACTACGGCATCCTGTCCCTGAACCGGGACGGCTCCTTCAACGGGTTCGTCGGTGCGCAGAAGGTCACCTATAACGCGTTCGAGCACTTCTGGAGACTGTTCCAGACGCAGGAGCAGATCAATGCTTCCGAACAGCTCGTCTCGAAGGAGTATAACAACCTCTGCATCGACGAGGACGACTTCGTTTACGCCACGATCGCGTCGATCGACGAACAGCAGGTCGTTTCGGCGATTCAGAGCCGTTCGACCTCCGGCGACTACGCGATGGTCAAAAAGCTCAACCCGAGCGGCAGCGACGTCATGATTCGCCGCGGCTTCTGGCCGCCCGCCGGTGAGATCGATATGAACAGCGGATTCACGACCTCCGGCGCGAACACCTCCGGCCCGTCCACGATCGTCGACGTCGCCGTCGGCGAAAATGGAAGCTGGAGCATCATCGACAGCAAGCGCAGCAAGGTCTTTACCTACGATTCCGACGGCAACCTGCTCTATGCCTTCGGCGATTTCGGCGACAATATCGGTAATATCCAGAACCTCGCCGCGATCGACTACCAGGGCACGAATATCCTGCTGCTGGATAAGACCAACGGCACCGTTACCGTCTATAAGCGCACGGACTACGGCGACCTGCTCGCCGCCGCGATCCAAAACGACATCGACCAGAACTTCTCGCAGTCCGCGCAGTATTACACCCGTATTCTCCAGCGCAACAACAACTACGACGAGGCGTATATCGGCATCGGGCAATCGCTCTACCGCGAAGGCGAGTACGAGGAAGCGATGCTGTTCTACCGCTATGCGAACGATACCGAGCTTTTCTCGGAGGCGTATCAGCTGTACCGCAAGGACTGGATCGAGGACCATCTGTGGATCGTCCTGATCGTCGCCGTCGTCCTGATCGTCGCGATCGTGAAGTTCTTCGGCTGGGCGGCGAAATACAACAAAAAGAACACCCGCGATAAGGAAAAGCGGGGCTTCTGGGAAGAAGTGATGTACGGATTCCACATCATCTTCCACCCGTTCGACGGGTTCTGGGACCTCAAGCATGAGCGCAGAGGTTCGCTCCGCGGGGCGATCTTCTGGCTGCTCGCGGCGGCGCTGGCGTTCGTCTACCAGGCGGTCGGCAAGGGGTATCTGGCGTCCGGCCGGGTCGCCTCGGGCGGCAGCGGCTCCTACGTCATGGCAGCCATGTCCATTATCCTGCCGGTGTTCCTGCTGGCGGTCGGCAACTGGTGCCTGACGACCCTGTTCGACGGCGAAGGTTCCTTCAAGGACGTGTTCATCACGCTCAGCTATTCGCTGGTCCCGCTGGTTATTTTGCTGATCCCGTGCGTGGCGCTCACGAACGTGATGTCCCTTGCGGAAATGGACCTGGTGAACATGGTCATCGCCATCGGCTGGGTCTGGGTCGGCTTGCTCGCGTTCTTCGGCGTCATGGTCACGCACGATTACGGTCTTGTGAAAAACTTTGTGACGGTCCTCTTCTCGATCGTCATGGTCGCGTTGATCATGTTCATCGCGGTGCTGTTCTTCGGGCTGATTTCTCAAATCTATGCGTTTGGCCACAATATTTACGTCGAACTATCCAACAGAGTGTAGAAAGGAGTATGGAAATGAGAAAGAAATGCAGACGATTTGCGCTCCTGCTCCTCTGCTTAGCACTTGTCGCCCCGGTGTTCGCCTCGCTCCCCGCGTTTGCGGCGACGGATGAAGAACCGTCGTGGGAAGACGATTGGAAGAACACCCTCTATCCGGCGTACATGAGTACGGCCTTCAAGACGATCAAGGATCGCATTCTCGGCAATGAAGTCATTGCGCCGATGACGCTTTACAGCGTCGTCAACGGGATTGCCTTCTACGTCGACGCCATCACGGGCGAGGTGGTGGTGCTGTCGCTGGAGGACCCGGAGCTCACCAAGGAGGAGATCGACGAAAGCGGCGAGATCCCCGCGTACACCGCTTACTATTCGACCAACCCCTTCAACGCGGGTTCCAGCCAATCCGCGCAGGGCTCGAATACCTCGAACTCCGTCAAGGAGACGCTGTATTCGCAGCTGATCGTTCAATTCTCGCAGAACAATTCCGACCTGCAGATGGATTCCTTCGCGGACGCGGCGGCGAATAACCAGATCACCGTCAGCAACATCCGCGGCGGCATCCGGCTCGAGTATTCCATCGGGCGCGAGCAGGTGACCTACCTCGTTCCGCGTATGATCGAGGAAAGCAAGTGGAACAGACTGCACGATCAGATCGCACAGAATTCGGATACCGCCCGCGACGCGAAGATGTTTGAAGCGTTTTATGTGCTGTATGACGTGAACAATAAGAACATCGCGGAAAAAACCAGGATGGACTATCTTGACCAGTACCCGGTGCTGGAACGAATGAATCTGCGGATCTGCGAATCCCACATCACGACCCACGAGCTGCAGCGCGTGGAGGACATCGTCAAGCTCTATACCGATTACACCATCGACCAGATGGAGGAGGACCACGCGGAGACCGGATACGTTTCCACGGAGGAAAATCCCCCGCTGTTCAAACTGGCGATCGAGTATAAGGCGGACACGGACGGCGCTATCACGATCCGTCTGAACGCGGGCAATATCCGCTTCCAGTCGGATATGTACGCGCTTTCCAACGTGATCCTGCTCCCCTACGGCGGCGCAGGCAACATCGACAACGAAGGCTACATCTTCACCCCGGACGGTTCCGGCTCCATCATTTCCTTCTCGGATATGAAAGGGGCTGGCAACTTCACGAGCGTCAGCTCGATGTACGGGATCGACAACATCTACCATACGGTGACGGGTGCGAACAAGGAGACCATGCGTTTCCCGGTGTACGGCGTCGTCGAATGGGCGGACAACGGCTCGCATGACGAGGAACAGCCTGTCCTCGACGACCAGGGCAACATCGTCTATCAGACGGACGAGGACGGCAACCCGGTCCTTGACGAGGAGGGCAACCCGGTCCCCGAAACGCAGGTCGTGACGGTGCAGGATCTGCTGAAAATCGGCTACCTGGCGGTCATTGAGGAAGGCGACTCCCTCGCGAAGATCGCCATCGCCAACGGCGGTTCGACCCACCAGTTCGTCTCCATTTATACCCAGTTCAACCCCCGTCCGCAGGATACCTATGTGCTCAACGGCGGTCTGGCGGGCAACACGAACGCGACGTGGACGGTAGCTGCGAAGCGGAAGTACACCGGCGATTACACGATCCGCCTGTTCATGCTGAAGGAGGATGTGAACTATTCCGAAATGGCGCGGACCTACCGCGATTACCTCGTGGGGAAGGGCGTCCTGACCAAGCTGGAGGACGCTTCGGAGGATATTCCGCTCTATCTGGAAACGCTCGGCTCCATTGATACCACGGACGAAGTGCTCGGGATCCCGGTCATGAAGAAGGTCGCGCTGACCAGCTTTGAGGACGATAAGACCATCCTTCAACAGCTTGCCGATAAGGGCATCGACGCCGTCAACCTCAAGCTGACCGGCTGGGTCAACGAAGGGCTGTTTGCGACTGCCGCCAACCGCGCCAAGCTCGAAAAGGTGCTCGGCGGTTCGGACGGCTTCCGCGATCTGGTCGAATATACCAAAGACAGCGGTGCGACCCTGTTCCCGGACTTCGATTTCTCCTATGTCGAACGGACGTCTGCTTTCGACGGTTTCAGCGAAAAAAAACACACCGCCCAGACCATCGACGGGCGAGTAGCTTGGGCGCAGGAGTACGATCCGGCGTGGCAGTGCTTCCTCGAATCCGGCGGCCGCGTGCTTTCGCCGTTTGTGATGGAGGACTTCTATGACGGCGTCTGGGAGGACTACGAGGAATACAACGTCGGCTCGATCTCCGTCTGTACCCTCGGCAGCGACCTCAACTCCGACTTCAACGACGAGACGCCACTGACCCGCGAGGACTCCAAGGTGCTGGTGCGCCGTCTGCTGGCGAAGATCCGCGAGCAGAACAGCCGCGTCCTCGTGTCCGGCGGCAACGCGTACGCGTTGGAATACGCGACGGACATCATCGACGCGCCGCTGGACGATTCCGGCTACCGCTACGCCGACGGCTCCATTCCGTTCACCGGCATGGTGCTGCACGGGTACAAGGAATTTGCCGGCTCCGCGCTGAATCTCGCCGGCGACTACCAGTATTCGCTGCTCAAGAGCATCGAAAACGGCGCTTCTCCGTATTTCATCGTGGCGTATACCAATACGTCCGAGCTGAAGGGCTACTCCTATTCGTCGGTTTCGCAGTATTACGCGATTCGATATGAGATCTGGAAGGACTACATCATTCCCGCGTACAATCTGCTCAATGATGCGCTCAAGAGCGTGCGTACCGAGACGATCGAGTCCCATGAATTCCTCGACCATAGCAACAGGGTCGCGAAAGTGACGTACTCCAACGGCGAGGTCTTCTACCTCAACTACCTGACGGAGGAATACACCTATCGGGACGGCGAAACGCTTTACGAGATCCCCTCCGGCGGATTCGTGAAGGTCAAATCGGACGGGAGCGCGCAGGTCATCGACGTGAAGAGCGCTTCCGAGCCAAAAGGGGAGGCGTAAAGTATGACGAAAACCAAACAGTTAGACCAAAAGGCGTCGACCAAGCGCAAGGGAAGATCGCTGGATAAGGTAAAGGGGAGAAACGGCTGGCTCTTCATTGCGCCGTTCCTCATCGGCTTTCTGCTGATCTACCTGCCGATGATCGTCGAATCCCTGCAATTCTCGTTCGGCAAGATCCAATACACAGCCAGCGGGTATGAGCTGGATTTTGTCGGCTGGGAAAACTACCATTACGCGCTGTTTGAACACACCACGTTCGTTCAGACGCTGTGGAGCAGTATCGGGCAGCTTCTGTTCAACGTCCCCGCGATCGTCGTTTTCTCGCTGTTCGTGGCGGTGCTTCTGAACCAGAAGATGCGCGGACGCGCAATCTTCCGTGCGATCTTCTTCATCCCGGTCATCGTTTCAACTGGTATTATCGAGTATATCAACACGCAGGACCAGCTTGCGGACATCATGGGGCAGGTCGCTACCGGCGGCAACGGGACCAGTGCGAGTACCGGCGGTGAAGAGGACGCGAACGCATTCATCTCCGTCATGGACGTGGCGAGGTACTTCCAAGGCATGGCTGTCGGGCGGGAACTGGTGCAGTACGTCGTGGACATCGCCAACAGCGTTTACGACATCGTCAATAAGTCCGGCGTACAGATCATGATCTTCCTTGCCGGTTTGCAATCGGTTTCGCCGGCAATCTACGAGTCCTGCCAGATGGACGGCGCGACGACTTGGGAAATCTTCTGGAAGATCACGTTCCCGATGATCAGCCCGATGATCCTTGTCAATGCTGTGTATACCGTTATTGATTCCTTCACCTCGAAGGAAAACGAAATGATGAACCTGATTAACAGCGTATACAGCGGCGAAGCTAACGGTCAGGTGCAATCAACGGCTATGGCGTGGATGTATTTCCTGGTGATCATCCTGATCCTACTGCTTGTCGCGGCAATCATGGGCGGATATGTATTCTACCAGAAACGCGATACGTAAAGGAGGGGCAGAGAAATGGATTCCACAACAATGAGCAAACGCGAGCTTCGCGCGCTGCGGCAGCAGCAAAAGAAAGAGGAAGCCATCCAGCGCATCAAAGCGCGGGATAAACTGCCTTTCTGGATGCTGATTCGGTACAAGTACTGCACGCCGTACTTCCTCAAGAAATTGGGGCTGGCGATCTTCCGCCTGGTGCTTCTGATCGGTCTTTCCTACGTTATTCTGTTCCCGTATCTGTCGAAAATCTTCTCGTCCTTCATGAGCAGAGAGGATTTCGTCGACGTGACGGTCATCGTCATCGCGAAGTATCCGACGCTGGATACCTACAAGGCGATCATTGAAAACAACTCCTACTTTACGGCCATGCTCAATTCTTCGATGCTCGCACTGATGTGCGCGACGTTCCAGATGCTGGCATGTACGTTCGTCGGGTACGGGTTCGCGAAATTCAAGTTCCGCTTCCGCAAGCTGCTGTTCGTGCTGGTCATCTTTACGATGATCGTGCCGCACGAAACGCTGCAGTTGTCCCTGTTCATGAAGTTCCGCTACTTCGACATATGGGGGATCGGCGGCGGGATCAGCAGCCTATTCGGTGGGAGTTGGAAGGGTCTTAACCTCCTGAACACGAACTGGCCGCTGGCGATCATGTCCCTGACCTGTTTGGGGCTAAAGAACGGTCTGTTTATCTACATCATGCGGCAGTACTTCAACAACGTCCCGGACGAGTTGGAGGAAGCTGCGTATGTGGACGGCGCGAGCGTCTTTAAGACGTTCCTGAAGATCATTCTCCCGATGTCGACGACGATGCTGGTCACGATCTTCATGTTCGCATTCGCATGGCAGTGGTCGGATATGTTCTATACGAACCTGTTCTATACCACCAACTCCGACGTTCTGCTGCCGGATGTCATCAAGATCCCGACGGTTCTGGATACGGAGTATGCGGCGAAAAACGGGTTTGAATCGGCGATCCGCAATACCTGCGGTCTGTTGATCCTCACCCCGCTGATCGTGCTGTACCTGTTTACGCAGCGTACGATGATCGAAGGCGTCGAGCGTTCGGGTATCACCGGCTGATCCCTGCGGGACGCCGTGCCGTCGGGCAAGCCTTCATCAAAAAAATACCGTGGACCGAAAGGTTCACGGTATTTTTCGTGTGCAAGGCGTGCGTCACGGGTCGATGTACTTCCCCGCGACGTAGAAAATGCCGTCGGTGAGCGGGCGGTCCGGCTGCGGTCCCCACAGGACGCCCCTGCGGATCAGTTCTTCCGTCACCTGTCCCGCAAGGCCGGACAGATAGCTTGAAACCCACTGGTTGATCTGCCCGTCCAGCCGTTTCGGGACGAACGACGCGAACGCGTCCCGCACGGAGCGGATCCAGCGCAGAAGCGTCTCGTCCGATCGGTCGCCGAGGTCGAACAGGGCGGTAAACTGTGCGAACTGCGCCTCCGTGAACCCGGCGACGTTCCAGCGGAAGCCGTTCCCGGCTTTGACGGCGAATCCTTTTTGCAGGAGGGACGCGAGTTCTTCGTCCGTGAAGTCGGTCGTTTGCAGACTGCCGTCCGCTTGGGGGAAATGCCCGTTGGCGCAGAGCCAGCGCGTTCCGCCGTTGTGATAGAGGGAAGTATCGAAGTATTTTCCGATCCAATAATTAGTAGTAGTGTCCCGGCGTCGGACCTTCGCTGCCGCTGTCATCGCCGGAAACGTTACAGCCTGCGGCGTAATCGTCCGAACCTTCACGCTCGTCGGCGGTTTCCTGCACGATGAACCAACCGTAGCCGCCGTCCTTGCGGGGCGGGCAGGGTCCGTTTCCCAGATGCAACCGTTCGTTTTTCAGCGTGGCGATTTTGCGGCGCAGCAGGTAGGGGACCAGCAGATGTCCGAGCCGTTCCATTCCGAAGTCATGCCCGCAGAAGTTCATGCGGCGCACCGCCTCGGCTTTTTCCCGGAACAGCTCCTCCAGCCGGTCTGCGAGCGCCTTTACGGACGCTTCCGAAATGGTTTCGACCGTTTTGCGGTCCCGCAGGCGGAAGAGAATGAAGTTCGTCGCATAGTTTTTGCCGACCTTGCACACGGCCTCCCCGTACAGAAGGCGCGGCAGCTCGTCCTCGATGTAGAGGGCGGGGATCCCCGTGGCGAGGCTGATCTCCTCGACCGTCAGCGGCTCCTCGTACGCCGCTTGGCAGATCGCCCGTGCGAGCTGCGTGTGCAGGTATTGGTCGGGGTCCATCGAGCCGTTGCAGGCGCGGGTGTTCCAGTTGATGCGTTTGTAAATCTTTTCCATTGCGTTTTCGTCGATCCTTTCTCTGATTCGTTGCCGTCCCACGTTCAACCGCCACTTGACCGTGGATTCCGGCAGGGCGTATTTTTCCGAAAGCGCTTTGACGGACAGTTCGCCGATGTAGTGGTCCACAAACAGGTCGCGGTACGCGGCGGACAGCGTGTGCAGCGAGTGAAAAACCGTTTCAAAACTATGTTCCGTCTCCGCCGCTTCCGCCGGGTCGTCGTATACGGGTACATCGGACGGGTCGACCTCCGACAGCACCATGCGCGTCCGATTCTGCGCGTCGATGAACCGCGCATAGCGGTTGTGCGCGACCCGCCAGACCCATGCGTCGAGCGATTCGATGCGGTATTTCTGCATACCCGCCAAAATGTGGCAGAGAATTTCGCTCGCGAGGTCCTCGGCATCGCAGCGGTTGTACAGCCGTCTGCGGCAAAAGCGGTAGATCGGTTCCACGTAGGGCAGAATGTCGTTGCCGTCCATTTCCGTGCGCTCCTTTTCGGAAAATTCTTTGCGATCATGATCACAACCCCTATAGTGTCGAAAAGAGGGAATTGGATAGGAAATTTTTTGAAAAAAACGGTCCTGCCGCACGTTTACCGTTTGGCAGGACCGTCGAATGGAAACGATTTCGTTCACGCGAACGTGGCGACGTAGTACTTCTTCTTGCCGCGACGCAGGACGAGGAACTGCCCGTCGATCGCGTCGGCACGCGTCAGGGTGCGGTTGCCGTCCTTTTCCGGGTCGCCGTTGAGCGAGATCGCCCCGGCGTTCAGGAACTCGTTCGCTTCGCGGTTGGACGAGGCGATCCCGCCCGCCTTGAGCACATCGAGCAGGCGGCTTCCCTCGGAAACCGTGAAATGCGGGACGTTTTTCAGCCCGGCGAGCAGGTCGTGCGGCGGAATGGAGCGGATATCGCCCGAAAAGAGCTGCTCGCTGATGCGGACCGCTTCGTCGTACGCTTCTTCGCCGTGCAGGTCGGTGACGATCGCCTTCGCGAGCGCTTTCTGCGCCAGGCGGAGGTGCGGTTCGGCGTTGTGCCGCCGTTCGACGTCCTCGATCTCCTCGCGGGAGAGGAAGGTCAGCAGTTTCAGGTACGGGACCGCCATGACGTCCTCGACGTTGAGCAGGAACTGGTACAGCTCGTACGGGCTGGTCTTGCTGCGGTCCAGCCAGACGGCGTTGCCTTCGGACTTGCCGAACTTGTTGCCCTGCGAATCGGTGATCAGCGGCATGGTCAGGGCGTAGACCGTGTCCCCGGTGGTCTTGCGGATCAGCTCGATGCCGGTCGTGATGTTGCCCCACTGGTCGGAACCGGCGACCTGCAGGTCCACGCCGTGGTGCTCGTGCAGGAATTTGAAATCGTACCCCTGGATCAGCATGTAGGAGAATTCCGCGTAGGAGATCCCGCTTTCCATCTGCCGCTTGATGTGGTCCTTGCTGAGCATATAGCCGACGCCGATGTACTTGCCGATGTCGCGCAGGAAGTCCAGGACGGTCATATCCTTGATCCAGTCGTAATTGTTGACGACGGGGTAGGGGAACAGCTGCTGCACCTGCGCCTTGAGCGCTTCAAAGTTGCGGAACACCGTTTCCTTGTGGGAAAGCTCCCGTTCGACCGTGCCGCGCGGATCGCCGACGAGCCCGGTCGCACCGCCGACGAGAATGATCGGATGGTGCCCCGCCGCCGCGAGCCGTCGCGTGATGAGAAAGGAGGAGTAATGCCCGAGGTGCAGGCTGTCCGCCGTCGGGTCGGTGCCGATGTAGAAGGTCATTCCGCCTTCGTTGAGCTTTTCGATCAGGGCGGGGTCGGAGATGTTGTCGATCAGCCCGCGCCACTGGAGTTCTTCGTATAGTGTCATGTTTGGTTACCTCGCTTTTTAAGGGGAAAATGTGATGCAGGACGGGGGCGCACTGCCCGGACACAGCGTCAGCAGGATCAGCTCGGGACAGTTGCCGATGCGCGGAACGCGGGTGTTGTGCCGCGCCAGTCCGCGGCTGCACAGGTGGTACCCGGTCGCCGTCGGGCGCAGACCGCCGGAGAACGCCGGGAACAGGCCTTGATCCGGGGCGAAAAAGCCGTTTTTCAGCGGCGGGAACCGCCATTGTCCGCCGTGGGCGTGCCCGGTCAGGAGCAGGTCGAACCCAGGTCTTGCGGAGCAGTAGGAGTCCTCCCGCTCCGGGCGGTGGGTGATGAGAACGGAACAGCAGTCCGGGTCGATTTCCGCCTGCGCCGCGCGGAGCTGGGCGCGGTGGAGCGCTTCCTGTTGAAGCGGGTCCTCCACGCCGCAGAGCAGCAGCGTGCTTCCACGCACTCGGAACCGCACGCACTTCCCCGCCAGCACGGTCGCGCCGGTGAACGCGGCGGTGCGCTTGATCTCGTCCGCCCGCCCGGTTTTGATTTCGTGGTTGCCGGGGGTGTAAAAGGTCGGCCAACGAGCGGCGGACAGCCGCAGGGTCTCCGCCGCGGTCCCCCACGCGACCCGTTCGTCGAACGTGTCTCCGCCGAAGATCACCAGATCCGGCGCAAAGGACCGAATCGGCAGGAACAGACCGCTTTGGGACGCCCCGTAGGACTCCCCGTGCAGGTCGGAGAGGAACGCGACGCGCACCTCCCCGCACAGCTTCCGCCCGAACGACAGGCTGACCCGCGTCAGATCCGGCGCGAGGATCCGCGAACGCACGGCGTCACGACTTCTTTCTGCGGACGACCAGTACGACCGCGACCGCGATCAGCGCGACCGCGGCGACCGCGAGTACGACCGCCAACACGATCCAGCCCGTCGCGGGGCCGGAGGACGTTTCGTCGCCGCTTTCATCCGCCGTCTGCTCCGACGGGTCGGAGGCGTCGGGCGTTTCGGAGGGCTCCTCCTCTTCGGGGGGCGGGGTGTACGGTTCGCCCTCCGGGAGGGTCAGTTCGCCGGTCAGCTCGTCGCGGCCGACCTTGTAGGTGGCGCAGATGATGCGTTCGGCGTAGAGCAGGTCGCCTTCCAGCGCGGTCTTTGCCTTTTCGTCCGCGAGCGCGGAAATCGCGTCCCGCAGAGCGGCAAGCGCGTCCGCACCGATGCGGCTGTCCTTGACTGAACCGCTCGCGTTCTCCAGCGCGGTGCGAAGCGACGACGCTTCGTCCTCGGTCACGCCGCCGAACGGCGAAAGCACGTCGTCCACGCGCCCGGTCATGTACGCGAGGATCGCCTTGAGGGAAGCGTCCCGGTCGAGGAACGGCGGGATCGCGTCGTTGCGGTAGACGGTTTGCAGCAGCGCTTCACCCGCTTTGTCGTTCAGATAAGCGCTCGCTTCAAAGTAGCAGTCGCCGAACGCGCCGAGCTGGTTATCCTCGATCGCCTGCCGCACCATTTCCCACGCGTTGATGGAATCCATATGGGCGCCCAGCCCGGTCACGACCGAGCAGCGGTCCCCGCCCAGTTCCACCTGCCGGCGGATGGAATCCCCGAATCCGTCGCCGTATGCCATCGGGTGCAGGATGTCCAGCCAGCCCTGCCGCTCCCATTCGAGGTAATCTTGGTAGTTGTTGACGCCCGCCTGATCCGGGTTCGGCACCACGTCCGCGCCCAGCACGACGTTCGGCTTCCAGCGGTCGATCAGCTCGCGGACCGCTTCGACCATCTTCGTCACGCAGTCCTTGCGGTACTGCACCCAGTCCGCCCAGTAATCGGCGGTCGTGTCGTAGGTCGGCGTCACGCCGTGGTGGTATGCCTCCTCGAATCCGGCGAACGCCGCTTCGGTATAGCCGAAGTCCAGCTCCGCCGTGCGGACGTAGTAACGGATATAGTCCAGCTCGAAGCCGTCGATGTCGTAATTGTGCAGGATATACTCATAAAAACTCAGCAGATATTCCCGCGCTTCCTCGTTCGCCGGGTCGAGCATCATGAAGCTGTCCGGGTTGTCCGGCGTACCGTTCTGGCTGAGGGACAGCCAGTCGCGGTGCTTGAAGGAGACGCTTCTCGCGTAGTTGGCCTGGTTGCTGTAGCCGGTGAGGAAGATCGCCATCCAGAGGTGGCACTCCATGCCGTACTTGTGGCAGGCGTCGATATACGCCTGCAGCACGTCGTAGCTGAAGCTGGTGTTGTGGACGAACAAACTGCCCTTCGGGACGTTCATGATGACGCCGTTGTTGAAGTTGCCCTCGACGCACACCGTGTTGATGCCCTGGTCGTGCAGTTCCTTGACGTAGGCGTCGACTTCCTCGGCGTTCCGCTGGCTCGGGCGGATCCACACGGCGCGGTACTGCACGGTCTTGCTTTCGGAAAGCAGGGACGTCAGCTTCTGTACGGAGAGGTTGACCTCGTCGCAGGCGTTCGCGAACGCGCGGTCCTCGCCGCCGTCGTTGTGCGCTTTGATCGCGTCGGACAGGGCGTCCTTGGTTTCCTGGTAGGTGGTTTCAAACCCGTCGTAGTCCATGTAGAGGTAGTCCGCCTTCGCCTGTTCGAGCTTTGTTTGCAGATCGTCCAGCGCGTGGGTCAGACCCGCTTCCAGCCCTTCGGCGTCGTAGTGGAACGTGACGGTCATCGCGGCAGTGTCGTACTCCGCACGCATCCCCAGCCGGACGTTCAGCCGCAGCCAGTCCGCGTTGGTTCCGTGGCCGGACATGACGAAACTGTTCTCCCCGGTCGGGATGTCCGTGCTGTTGCCGCCGACCGACGTGACCAGCCCGTCCTGCACCGCGACTTCGTAGCCGTATTCGTTGGATTTCGTGTTGCTCCCGTAGGTGGAAGTGAAGAGGATCAGGTCGTTGTCGTACCGCACGCGGTTGACCCCCGTGATGGTCGCGGACAGGTCGTAAAAGACCACGTCGAGGTCCCCGATCGGCTGGTCGGAAACCGTGATTTGCAGGGAATTGGCGTCGTAGTATACGTAATCGCCGACCTTGACGTTTTCGTTGATCCAGGTTTTCATGCCCTTGCCGGATTCGGCGTCGTGCCCCGAGAGGACGAACCCGCCCTCGGGGATCTGCACGTTGTTCCCGCCGACCTCCGTCACGCGGTTGTCGCGCCCGACGACGGCTTCCACGCCCCATTCGTTGGTGTTCGTGGTCGCGCCATAGGAAGAGGTGTAGAGGATCAATTGCCCCTCGCCGCGTGCGACGTTGATGCCGCTGGCGGTTACCGTCGCGGTTTCGGCGCGGACCGACGCGGGAAGGACCCAGACCGTCGCTGTCAGGCAGAGGACCAGCAACAGCAGGATACAGTGCCGGATGTGGTTTTTCAAAATTGCAGAACCGTCCTTTTCGTTATACTTTTGCATTTTCCTCTCATTATAGCATATCCGCGGCGGTTTGTCAACCGCGGATGAACAGAAAAAGGGCGGGGAAGGAATTCGTCCCGCCGCTGTCCGTTGAAGATGGGTTTCGTGGGGCTTTGCCCCAGTCCCCTGGAAATCCGCAAAAACTTTTCATTTTGGCGTCTTATGCGAAAGCGGCTTGCCCGTACGGAACGGGGAAGGGTTCGCACAGCCAAAATCGCCGGTTTTCAAACGTTGAATCGGAACAGCACGACGTCGCCGTCCTGCATGACGTAGTCCTTGCCCTCCGAGCGGACCAGTCCCGCTTCCTTGCAGGCGTTGTAGCTTCCTTTCTCCAGAAGCACCTCGCACGGCACGACCTCCGCGCGGATGAATCCGCGCTCGAAGTCCGAATGGATCTTTCCCGCCGCCTGCGGCGCTTTGGTCCCGCGCACGATGGTCCACGCGCGCACCTCCGGCTCGCCCGCTGTCAGGTAGCTGATGTACCCGAGCAGCCGGTAGGACGCTCGGATCAGCTTCGCAAGCCCGGAATCCGTCACGCCGAGCTCCGCGAGGAACGCCTGCTGTTCGTCCTCGCTCAATTCCGAAAGCTCCGCTTCAATTCCCGCGCAGACCGTGATGATCTCCGCCTGCTCCCCGCCGGCTTCGACGAAATTCTTGAGCGAAACGTAATACGGATTCTCCTCCGCCGGTTTGGAGAGGGACGCTTCGTCGACGTTCGCACAGTAGATGACCGGCTTGCCGGAAAGCAGCGGCAGGTCGGCGAGCAGGACCTTTTCCTCCTCGCTTAGCGATACGCTGCGGGCGTTC
Organism: uncultured Clostridia bacterium; assembly: GCA_947630765.1. Lineage (GTDB taxonomy): Bacteria > Bacillota > Clostridia > Oscillospirales > CAG-382 > Coliplasma. The sequence continues at coordinate 50,466 of CANRIX010000008.1, forward strand.
TTCCCGTCCGACAGGGCTTCTTGGATCCGCTCCAGCGCGGCAAGCTCGGTCAGGGCGCTCTTTTCTCCCTTCGCCTGCTTGCGGGTGCGGTCGATGCGGCGCTCGAGCAGTTCGAGGTCGGCGAGGATCAGCTCGGTGTTGATGATATCCACGTCCCGCGCCGGGTCGACGCTGTTTTCGACGTGAATCACGTCCGTCCCGCCGAAGCAGCGGACCACATGGACGATCGCGTCCACCTCGCGGATATGGGACAAGAACTTGTTGCCCAGCCCCTCCCCGTGGGACGCGCCCTTGACCAGTCCCGCGATGTCCACAAATTCGATGACGGCGGGCGTGACCTTTTTCGGGTGGTACAGGACGGCGAGCTTGTCCAGCCGTTCGTCCGGCACCGGGACGACCCCGACGTTCGGGTCGATGGTGCAGAACGGGTAGTTGGCGCTTTCGGCGCCGGCTTTGGTAAGTGCGTTGAACAGGGTGCTCTTCCCGACGTTGGGAAGCCCGACGATGCCGAGTTTCATATGTGAAAGCCTTTCCTTTTTCGTGTTTCTTCCCCTTCATGATACAACATTTTCGGAAACTTTGCAATAGAAATTTTATTCACAAATAAATTTGACGAAAAAAACCACATTTTTTGTAAAACCCCTTGACAAACGGTTGGAAATGCGGTATACTATGGACAGAAAAGGCAGAAAGGAGAGATTTCCATGGCAACAAGAATTCTTTGTATCGACGACGACAGCAACATCTGCGACCTGCTTTGCATGTACCTGCAGAAGGAAGGGTACGAGGTGCGCACCGCCTGCGACGGGCAGGAGGGGCTCTCCCTGTTCCGTACCTACGAGCCGGATCTGGTCCTGCTGGACATCATGATGCCCCGCATGGACGGTTGGCAGGTTTGCCAGGAGATTCGCAAGCTCTCCTCCAAGCCCATCATCATGGTGACGGCGAAGGGGGAAACGATCGACAAGGTTCTCGGTCTGGAGCTGGGCGCGGACGACTTCATCGTCAAGCCCTTCGACATGAAGGAGGTCTGCGCGAGGATCCGCGCGGTCCTGCGGCGGTATGCGAAGCACGACAGTGCCGACGGCGACGTGGTCCGTTTCGACAACCTTGAGATCTCCCACCAGAAATACGAAATGAAGGTCAAGGGCAAGCCCGTCGACCTTCCTCCCAAGGAATTGGACCTGATCTACTTCCTCGCGTCGAATTACAACCGGGTCTTTACCCGTGACCAATTGCTCGACAAGGTCTGGGGGTTCGACTATCTTGGCGACAGCCGGACGGTCGACGTGCATATCAAGCGCCTGCGCGAGAAGCTGGAGGGCGCGTCGGATAAGTGGACGCTCAAGACCATCTGGGGCGTCGGTTACAAGTTTGAAGTGGCAGAGGAATAAGGTTCCTCCGTCCGTTCGGTAGATTTTCGGAAAGGAAGTGCTGTGTGATGCCCGGTCCCGGCGGAATGGGCGGTTCCAGCGGCGGTTTCGGCGGTCCCGGAAGGGGCGGCGGTCCCGGTGGAGGACCCGGTCCCGGAAGGGGCGGCGGTCCGCGCAGGGGTCCCGGTCCCGGCAGAATGGGCGGTTTCGGCGGTCATCGTCCGCCTCCTCCCCCGCCTCCCCCGCGTATGGGGTACCGCAGACGGCGGGTCTTCGGCTGGGGACGCCCGTGGGTCGGATACGGTCCCGGCGGCGGGTGCTGCGGCTGTGTGCTGCCGGTGCTCGTCGGCGGATTGCTCCTGCTCGCAGGCGTCGCCGCGCTGATCGCGGCCCTGCTTTGACGGCGTCCGAAGGACGACCGTCCTTTCGGATATGCTCCCTGCCTGCCGGACAGGGGGCATTTCCGCACCTATTCCCATGAAAGGCGGCGAAGAATGCTGAACGTCCTCTACCAAACGCTCGCGGGAATGTCTCCCGTCGCGTCGGTCATCATTTCCGTCGCGTTCATGCTGTTCTGCGGCTTCGCCATGACGCGGCTGACCAAACTGCTCCGCCTGCCGAACGTGACGGCGTACATCCTCACCGGCATCCTGCTCGGCCCGTACTGCCTGCACCTGATCCCGCAGGACGTCATCGACGGGATGGACTTCCTTTCGGACATCGCGCTGGCGTTCATCGCCTTTTCGACCGGGGAATTCTTTCGCTTTTCCGTGCTGAAGAAGAACGGCGGGAAGGTGGTCGTCATCACGCTGTGCGAGTCGCTTCTGGCGTCGGTCGCGGTGTTCGCCGTGCTGTATTTCCTGCTGCACCTGAGCCTCGCGTTCTCCGTCGTGCTCGCGGCGCTCGCGGCGGCGACGGCGCCGGCGTCGACGGTCATGACCATTCGGCAGACCGGCGCGAAGGGGGATTTCGTCAACACGCTTTTGCAGGTGGTCGCGCTGGACGACATCGTCGGGCTGATCGCCTACAGCGTCGCGATCTCGCTCGCGCTGTCCTTCCTTTCGGCGGACGCGGTCTTTCGGGTGTGGGACGTGGCGCGCCCGCTGCTGATCAACATCGGCGTGCTGCTGCTCGGCGGGCTGTTCGGGCTGTTCATGAAGATGCTCATGCCGAAAAAGCGCTCGACGGACAACCGACTCATCATCTCCGTCGCCCTGCTGTTCGGCTTCTGCGGCGTCTGCGCGATGCTGGACCTTTCGCCGCTGCTCGGCTGTATGTCGATGGGCACGGTCTACATCAACGTCACCGACGACGACAAGCTGTTCAAGCAGCTCAACTACTTCAGCCCGCCGATTCTGCTGCTGTTCTTCGTGCGGTCGGGGCTGAACTTCCGGCTGGACGCGCTGACGGGGACGTCCGGGTCGGTCGGGAGCGTGCCGCTGCTGGCGGTCGGGGTGCTGTACTTCTTCGTGCGTATTGTCGGCAAGTATTTCGGGGCGTTTTTCGGGTGCCTGTCCGTCCGCAAGCCGAAGGAAGTGCGGAATTACCTCGGACTTGCGCTGATCCCGCAGGCGGGCGTGGCGATTGGGCTTGCGGCGCTCGGCGCGCGGACGCTCGGCGGGGAGACCGGCGTCGCGCTGGAGACGATCATTCTCGCGTCAAGCGTGCTGTACGAGCTGATCGGTCCGGCGTGCGCGAAGCTGTCGCTGTACCTGTCGCACGCCTATTCCGAGGACCTCGAAGAGCTGGTCCCGGTCGACGAGACCGCCCCCGGCGGGCGGCAGAAAACGACGGTCGAACTGCTCATCGAGCGGATTCGCGGCATTCAGGAAACGCTTCCGCCCCCGACGACCCCGACGGCGGAGGAGCAGGCGTTCACCGAAGCCGCCGAGGAGCTGTACGGGCAGAACCGTCCCGGGCGGCGGCAGTCGTTTTTCCGCCGGCATTAGTCCGCCGGTCGAGAACGTTAGGAAGGGATTTTTTATGGACAATTTGCTGACTACGGTCGACCCGGTCGCCCGCCTGCTGGGGGATTGGGCGAGCGGTATCAACCTCTATTCGATCCTGCTGCGGACGGTGCTTTCGCTGCTCCTCGCGGCGGTCATCGGCTGCGAACGTTCGAGTAAGCGCCACGCGGCGGGACTGCGGACGTTCATGCTGGTCTCCCTCGCGTCGACGGTCGCGATGCTGCTGGATTTGTATGTGCTCAACCTCACCGGGCACGGGATGTTCCTGCTTTCCGCCGCGTCCGTCATCGGGATCGCCATCGTGTCGGTCAACTCGGTACTTTTTTCGTCGCGCAGCCAGATCAAGGGGCTGACCACCTCGGCGGGACTTTGGGCGTGCGGACTGCTCGGGCTTGCGGTCGGTGCGGGCTTCTACACGGTCGTCATCGTGACCTTCCTCGCGCTGCTTTGCAGCCTTTCGCTGTTTCCCCGGTTCGAGGTCTACCTCAAGAACCGTTCCAACCATTTCGAGGTCCATCTGGAACTGAAGAATGCCGGCTACCTGCAGAACTTCGTCACGACCATTCGCGAACTGGGGCTGACCATCGACGACATCGAGATGAATACCGCTTACGTCCATTCGGGGCTGAGCGTCTATTCGGTCTCCATCTCCATCGCCAGCGAGGAACTCCGCAAGTATAAGTCCCACGCGGAGATCATCGAAGCCCTCCGTTCGCTGGAATACATCTACCACATCGAGGAAATGAACTGACGCCGGCGCGTTCGTGCGGCTGAGACAGAATAGAAATCGGACGGTCCCTTTATTGGGATCGCCCGTTTTTCGGTTCCTTTTTCAGTTCGAGATACGGCAGCTCGGTAAAGCCGCTCTTGCGGTACGCTTTGACGGCGGGGAGGTTCTCCGGCTCCGCTTCCAGCCGCAGAAGCGCGTCCGGGTACCGTTCTTCGACGAACGAAAGCACCTGCCCGCCGTACCCCCTGCCCCGAAAGGCGGGGAGCAGGTACAGGTCCTCGATCCAGACGCAGGGTCTGCCGTATTCGGTCGAAAAACTCTTTGCGAGCATGGCGTACCCGACGGGTGCGCCGTTTTCGGTCAGCAGGAATCCCTCCGCGTAGGGGTTTTCCCCGACGCAGGCGGCGACGTCCGCCCGGAAAATTTCCTCCGATCCGTTCGTATGTACCGCCGGGGACGCGTAGAAGGTCCGCATCATTTCGAGCACGACCGACGCGTCCGCTTGCGTCATCGGGCGAATTTCCATGTTTCGCTCCTCCTTTTTCGTCAAACCGACAGCTTTTCGATCAGAATCCTGTGTAATTCCTCTAAGGACACAAGTTCTTCCGGCGGGCAGACCGTCTCGCGCAGAATATCCGCTCCGTAGTCATGCAGCAACAGCCCGCGGAACAGTCGATCGACGAGGTCGTCTGTGTCATTCTCGCCCCGGAAGCCATGCAGGAAGTCCGCGTCGAATCGGAAGCTGTCGCAGAGCAGGGGCGGAAGCTCCAACTCCGCCGGACCGTTCCGCGCGTCCGCGAAGTCGATGAGCGTCACCCCGCCGTCCTTCCCCAGCAACAGGTTGTCCGGATTCAGGTCGGCGTGTACAAAAACGTCCTCCGACAGGGGCAGGGACGCGAGAAACGCTTCCCGCTCCAGCCGGAAGGACAGCGGAAACCGTTCCCACCGCGACTCCGACCGCTCCGGGCGCACCGATCGACCGCAAAATTGCTCGCACGGAATGTCCAGCCGTTCGACCGCGTTTCGCAGAGCGCGTCCGACCTGCGCCTTTTCCTCCGGCGAGAGCTTTGCGAACTGGGTTTTTAGGGGGTCTCCGTCGACCCATTCGAGCAGCAGATAGCAGAATCGGTATCGGTCCTCGACCGTCCCCTGCGCGAGCACCGCCGGCGCCGGAACGCCAAGCCGGGCAGCGTGGTTCAGCCCGAACCGCTCCGCCCGGAATTCACGCTCCCCGCCGATCCCGGACGGCTCCGGGGCGAAGATTTTGATGAGGTACGACCCGGCGTGGAATACGGCGTTCGACCCGGGCGTACAAAGTTCGACCGGCGGGAGCGAAAGCCCGTTTTCCCGGAAGATCCGGCGTATCAGCGGCAGGAACGCGTCGACGTTGCGGTACACCCGCCCCCAGTCCGCCAGATCTTTGACCGTCTGCGCAAACAGCATCGCTTTTTACCGCAGCGCGACGACTTCGACCTCCACCAGAGCGCCCTTCGGCAGCGCCGCGACCGCGACGCAGCTCCGCGCCGGACAGCCGGTGAAATACTTCGCGTAGACCTCGTTGAAGGCGGCGAAATCCCCCATGTTCTGCAGGAAACAGGTGGTTTTGACGACCTTCGTCAGGTCGCTTCCGGCGGCTTCGAGCACGGACGCGAGGTTCTTGCAGACCTGCTCGGTCTGTTCGGCGATGCCGCCCTGCACGAGCGTGCCGCTTTCCGGCAGGAGCGGGATCTGCCCGGACGTGTAGACCAGCCCGTCGGTCAGGATCGCCTGCGAGTACGGGCCGATGGCGGCGGGGGCTTTTTCGGTGTGAATGACAGTCATTTTTGGGTACTTCCTTTCTGTTTTCAGTACGGGCGGACCGTCAGGTGGACGGCGAACCCGAGGAACTCTTCCGCGAGGTAGGCGAAGGTCGCTTTTCCGTTCGCGTCGCGGACGACGCTGGTCTCGTCGATGGCGACGCCGCGCTGGGCGAGGTGGAACATCGCGCGGTCGACGTCGTAGGTGCCGACGGCGATATGCCCGTTCCGACCCCGTCCGCTGCGCTTCATGACCTCAAACGGGCCGACGAAGTAGGACACGGGGATCTCGCGCGTCCCGAACCCGAACGCGCCGTCGAGCAGGGACGCGGCGGTTTTCGCCTCCGCTTCCGTCGAAGCGTTCAGTCCGATGTGGGAAAGCTGGAAACCGAGCATCAGCGCGACCGCCCGTTTCGTCCGTTCGCGGATCTCCGCGAAATCGCCCGCTTCCACAAGCGCGTCGCTCACCATGAACGACCCGCCGCAGGCGAACACCTTGCCGAACGACAGGTATTGCAGCAGGTTCTTCTCGCTGATCCCGCCGGTCGGCAGGAAGCGGATGTTCCCGTAGGGAGCGGACATCGCCCGAATCATCGCGAGCCCGCCCGCGGCTTCCGCCGGGAAGAACTTGACGTGCGTCAGCCCGAGCGACAGCGCCGTTTCCAGATCCGACGGCGTGGCGCAGCCCGGGACGATGGGATAGCCTTTCGCGAGGCAGTGCTTCACGACGTCCGGGTTCAGCCCGGGCGACACGAGAAAGTCCGCGCCCGCCCGCATCGCGTCGTCCGCCTGCGCCGGGGTCAGCACCGTGCCCGCACCGAGCAGCATATCCGGGTACGCCGCGCGAACCGACGCGATCGCTTCCGCCGCGCAGGACGTGCGGAAGGTGATCTCCGCCGCGTTCAGTCCGCCGTCCCGCAGCGCCTGCGCGAGCGGCAGGGCGTTTTCCGCTTTGGCGATTTTGATGACCGGGATCAGCCCGGTCCGTTCCAGTCTGGTGAGAAGCTCCATGAAACGTCCTTCTTTCTGTGCGATTCGTTACGCTTATCATAGCACAGTTTCGGGGAAATGTCAAGAAAATATATGGGTGGCAAACACAATCGCGTCGGCACGTTCCGCCTATCCCTTCCCGCCGGGTAAAGAGGCGAGGCGGACGAGGATCACGTCGTCGCCGATGCGCTCGACGCAATCCCACGGGACGGTCAGGCGTTTCTTCGGGGAGAGCAGACCGGCGATGCCGTCACCGGGCAGGACCAGACGCGTGACCTGCCCGTTCGTGCAGTTGACTTCGATGTCGCACACGCAGCCGAGCGCGCTGCCGTCGCAGACATTGACGACCTCCTTGTTTTTCAGCGAGGTAAACAGACAGCACACGGGCGCGGGACCTCCTTTCGGTCTGCTCATAACAGGATACAAATCAGCCCGCCGCTGCCCTCGTTGACGATGCGGCTGATGGTCCCGGTGATCTTCTCCCGTGCGTCGGCGGGCATATGCGCGAGCTTGCTGGTAAGCCCTTCGCTGACCAGTTCGTGCAGGGTCTTCCCGAACATATTCGATTCCCAGATCGCCTGCGGGTCGGACTCGAACTCCTTGAGCAGGAAGCGGACCAGTTCTTCGGACTGGCTTTCCGTGCCGACCATCGGGCTGACCTCGGTCTGAATGTCCGCCTTCATCATGTGAATGGACGGCGCGGACGCTTTCAGTTTGACGCCGTATCCGCCCGGCTGCTTGACGATTTCCGGCTCCTCAAGCCGCATATCCTCCACCGACGGCATGACGATCCCGTATCCGGTCGCCATGACGTCGTCGAGCGCGGACGCGACCTTGTCGTACTTCCGCTTGACCTCGGAAAGCTCGGTCATGATGCGCAGCAGCTCCCGCTCGTCGTCGATGGCGAAGCCGGACTTCTCGCCGAGGATGCGGTAGAAAATGGCGTCCGGGATGCGAAGCTCGACGGTCGCACTGCCCTCGCCGAGCCGGATGCCGTCCAGCCGTGCCGTGACGCTCCCGTCCTCCAGTTCGAGCGATTCAAACGCCGGACGCACGTCCCCGACCTTGCCGAGCGACTGTACGCAGTTCCCGACCGCTTCAAACAGCCGTTCGCGGATGCCGTCGTGCTCGTCGAGCACCTCCAGCCAGCCCGGCGTCTGCAAACGGACCTCCCGGAGCGGAAATTCGTACAGGACGTTCTTGAGGATCTCCCGAATGTCGTTTTCGCCCAGTTCCAAACAGTTGACCGGCACGACCGGCACCCGGTACTGCTCCTCCAAGTCGGCGCAGAGCGCGAGCGTCTGCGGGGCGGACGGGCGTGCGCAGTTGAGCACGACCGCGAACGGTTTTTTCAGTTCCCGCAGTTCCGCGATGACGCGCTGCTCCGCTTCGACGTAGTTTTCCCGCGGGATCTCGCCGATACTGCCGTCCGTCGTCACGACGATGCCGATGGTCGCGTGCTCGCGAATGACCTTTTCCGTGCCCATTTCCGCTGCTTCCTCGAACGGCAACGGGTCGGGGGACCACGGGGTCATGACCATGCGGGGCTGTCCTTCCTCGGTCGGTCCGATGACGCCGGGAATGATGTACCCCACGCAGTCGATCAGCTTCACCCGGAAGGACGCGCTGCCGTCGAGGTGGACCGTCGCCGCTTCCTCCGGGATGAATTTCGGTTCCGTCGTCATGACCGTCCGACCAGAGCCGGATTGCGGCATTTCGTCCGTTGCGCGTTCGCGGGAGAAGCCGCTCTCGATGTTCGGCAGCAGCAGTTGCTCCATGAACTTCTTGATAAGCGTGGATTTCCCCGTCCGTACCGGGCCGACCACGCCGATGTAGATGTCGCCGCCGGTCCGCTCGGCGATGTCCTGATAAATGGATTGCTCCAGCATACGATTCCCTCCGAATGATGGTTTGTGCCGTGATGATTCTCTTTGCTTCCATTCCTATGAGGGAAACGACCGTTTTATGCCGGATGGGCTGAAAAGGTTCGCGAAATTCCTCTTGCATTTTCCGGCGTGGGGTGGTAGAATAGGAAGGAAATGATCTGCCCGTCCGGCAAATTCGTATCAAACTCAGCAGGAACATTGAGCCACGGTCGGGGAGAGGGAACACCCGACACATACGAAAGAAAGGAAAAACCGCCATGCTGTTACGCGTTCTGACCTTCAATATCCAGCACTGCCACCCCTACCTGCAAAAGGAATGGGATACCATCGACGTTTCGCTGTTCGCGGACGTTATCCTCTGTTTCGACCCCGACATCGTCGGACTCAACGAGGTGCGCGGAGAGGGCCCGTCCCCGGATTACCGGGAACAGGCGGACCTGCTCGCGCAGGCGACCGGGTACCACGCCTTCTTCGCGCCCGCGATCGAGGTCCCCGGCGGCGGTCCCTACGGCAACGCGATCCTTTCCAAGGAAAAACCGACCGAAACGGCGGTCCTGCCGATCCCCGACCCGTCCCGCGACCCGTCCCGCTGGGGGTACGAATCCCGCTGTATCGCCAAGGCGGTCTTTCCGTTCGGCGTGACCCTGCTCACGACCCACTTCGGGCTCAACCCGGACGAGGCGCGGAACGCCGTCGACGCCGTCTGCGCCGCCGTCCGCGCTGCGGACACCCCGGTCGTCCTGACCGGCGACTTCAATCTGCGCCCGGACGACCCGCTCCTGCGCCCGATTCGCGCATTGCTCGCGGACACGGCGGACGCTTTTTCCCGTCCGTCCCTCTCCTTCCCGTCGGACGTCCCGCGCGAGAAAATCGACTACATCTTCACGTCGTCGTCGGTCAGGACCCGGTTCGCCTGCATTCCGCCGGTCGTCGCGTCCGACCATCGCCCGTATTTCGCGCTCGTCGAGGTGTAAAAAACGCCCGCCGAAAGGGAAATCCCCTCGGCGGGCGAAAATTTGCGTTCAATCGGCGCGGATTAGCCGCAGAAAGTATTCATGGACCGAAAGGTCGCTCGTCAGTTCCGGGTGGAACGCGGTGACGAGCTGTTTGCCCTGCCGCGCGGCGACGATGCGCCCGTCCACCTCCGCGAGCGCCTCCGCGTCCCCGGAAACCGACGCGAGGTAGGGCGCACGAATGAAAGTCATCGGGATCTGCCCGATCCCTTTGCAGGTCCCGACCGTGGCGAAACTGCCGAGCTGGCGCCCGTACGCGTTGCGGACCGCGACCGTATCCATCGTGGCGAAGTGCGTGCGCTCGTCGTTCTGGATACGCCCGGCGAGCAGGAGCAGTCCCGCGCAGGTGCCGAACACCGGGAGCCCGGACGCGATACGCGCCTGCAGCGGATCGAACAGCCCGGTTTCCCGCAGCAGTTTCCCCTGCACCGTGCTTTCGCCGCCGGGCAGGATCAGACCGTCGAAGGAGCGTTCCAGGTCCCGCCGCTGCCGGAGTTCAAACGCGGACACGCCGAGGTTCGCGAGCGCCTGTTCGTGCTCGGCGAACGCCCCCTGCAGGGCGAGCACGGCGACGCGAAGTCCGCTCATTTGCCCCGCTCCGCCATCAGGAGCTGGATTTCCTGCTCGTTGATGCCGACCATCGCTTCGCCGAGGTCCTCCGAGAGGGAGGCGAGCAGCTTCGCGTCGGTGTAGTTGGTGACGGCCTGCACGATGGCGGCCGCACGCTTCTCCGGCTTGCCGGACTTGAAGATGCCGGAACCGACGAACACGCCCTCCGCGCCGAGCTGCATCAGCAGCGCCGCGTCCGCCGGGGTCGCCACGCCGCCCGCCGCGAAGTTGACGACCGGCAGTTTTCCGTTTTCATGGACGTAGCGCACGAGTTCGTAGGGGACCTGCAGCTGCTTCGCCTCGTCGAACAGCTCGTCGTCGGCGCAGGAGACCAGCCGCCGAATTTCCGACTGCATCTGCCGCATATGGCGGACCGCCTGCACGACGTCGCCGGTCCCCGGTTCGCCCTTGGTGCGGATCATCGACGCGCCCTCGTTGATGCGGCGAAGCGCCTCGCCGAGGTCCCGTGCGCCGCAGACGAACGGCACGTCGAATTTGGTCTTGTCGATGTGGTAGCGGTCGTCGGCGGGGGAGAGCACCTCGCTTTCGTCGATGTAGTCGATCTCGATCGCCTGCAGGATCTGCGCTTCCGCAAAATGCCCGATGCGGCACTTCGCCATGACCGGGATGGACACCGCCTCCTGAATGCCCCGGATCATCTTCGGGTCGCTCATGCGGGATACGCCGCCCGCGGCGCGGATGTCCGCGGGGATCCGCTCGAGCGCCATGACCGCGCACGCCCCCGCCGCTTCGGCGATTTTCGCCTGCTCCGGCGTCGTGACGTCCATGATGACCCCGCCTTTGAGCATTTGCGCGAGGTTGCGGTTGAGTTCCCAACGGTTGTTTTCCATGAAAAGTCGTTCCTTTCGTACCCTATGGGTGTTTCCTGTATGGTATAGAAAACAGATAGGTAAAATAGATTTTCCCTATGATACTACGCAAAAGCGGTTTTGTCAAGAGGTAAGACGAAAAAATCTGGTGAAGGTGAAAATACAATAAAAATGTTGTCCCGTAGGCGGGCATGAACCGCCGGAGGGACATCTCAAGAGAAAACCGGCGAAGGCGGCGTCAGCATTGTCGCAAGCCGAGCCGGCTTTCGACGAAAAGGGGGGTTCGGGGGAAAAACACGGAACGAGGCGAAGTTGCGGCATAGCCGCCAACAAGCCGACGTGATCGCGTTTGTCCCCCGAATTATCACGAAATCGGCTCGAAATCGGCGGCGCCGTGCTTGCAGAGCGGGCAAATGAAGTCCTCCGGCAGTTCGTCGCCCTCGTAGACGTACCCGCAAATCTTGCAGACGTAGCCCTTCTTGCCCTCGGTCTTGGGTTTGGGCTTGACGTTGGCGTGGTAGTAGGCGTAGGTCATGCTCTCCGCCGACGAGATCACCCGCGACTCCGTCACGCTGCACAGGAACATCCCGTGCGAGCCGAGGTCGACGTACTGTTCGACCTTCAGCGAAAGCAGGGCGTTGATGTCGCGCGGGAGGAAACGCAGCCCGTTCGACGAGCGCAATTCCTCGATCCCCGCGAACTTGTCCGCCGTCCGGCCGCTTTGGAAGCCGAAGTTCTCGAACGTGCGGAACGGGGCGTCGACGGTCAGGCAGTTGACGTTGAGGACGCCGGTCTGCTTGATGATGTGGTGGGAATAGTTCTGCTTGTTGATGGTGACGGCGATGCGGTTGGGCGAATCGGCGACCTGCGAAACCGTGTTGACGATCAGACCGTTGTCCTTTTGCCCGTCCCGGCAGGTGACGACGTACAGCCCGTAGCCGAGCTTGAACAGGGCGGTCGGGTCGCTCTTGTTCGCCGTTTCCTCCTTGCGGGCGAGGTAGCTCTGGCAAAGCTCCTCGGCGAGCGCCTTGACCTCCCCGCGGCTCTCCTCGTTGAGCGCCGACAGGATGCGGACCGTGTGGTTCGCGAAGGTCAGGTTCTTGCAGGGGGCGAGCAATTCCCGCATCCCCTTCGCCGCGAGCGGCGCCCACGAGCCGTTTTCGATCAGCGCGACCGTGCGGTTGCGGTAGCCGTGTTCGGCGAGGGCGGTCAGGAACGTGTGCATGAACGGGAAGATCTCCGCGTTGTAGGTCGTCGTCGCGAGCACCAGCGTCCCGTAGCGGAACGCGTCCTCGAGCGCTTCGGTCTGGTCACAGCGGGCGAGGTCGTGCAGGACCACCTTCGGGCATCCCTTCGCGCGAAGCTCGTTCTCCAGCAGCTCGACCGCCTGCTTCGTATGCCCGTAGACCGACGTGTAGGCGACGACGATGCCCTCGCTCTCCACGCCGTAGGAGGACCAGAGGTCGTAAAGCCCGAGGTAATGCCCCAAATCTTCGGTCAGCACCGGGCCGTGCAGGGGGCAGATGATCCGAATGTCCAGCGCCTGCGCCTTTTTCAGAAGCGCCTGCACCTGTGCGCCGTACTTGCCGACGATGCCGAAGTAGTACCGACGCGCCTCACAGTCCCATTCCTCCTCGCGGTCGAGGGCGCCGAACTTGCCGAACCCGTCGGCGGAGAACAGCACCTTGTCGGCGCTGTCGTAGGTCACGAGCACCTCTGGCCAATGCACCATCGGGGCGGTGCGGAAATGTAGGACGTGCTTCCCGAGCGAAAGCTCGTCCCCCTCTCCGACCACCAGCCGGCGGTCGGCGTAATCGGTGCCGAAGAAGTTCTGCATCATCGCGAACGCCTTCGCCGAAGCGACCACCGTCGCCTGCGGATAGACCTGCAGGAACGCGTCGATGTTGGCGGAGTGATCCGGCTCCATGTGCTGGACGACGAGGTAATCCGGCTGTCTGCCGCCGAGGGCGTTCTGGAGGTTGTCCAGCCATTCGTGCCGGAAACGGGCGTCGACGGTGTCCATGACGGCGACCTTGCCGTCGAGGATCAGGTAGGAATTGTACGCCATTCCGTTCGGGACGAGGTACTGCCCTTCAAACAGGTCGACGTCGTGGTCGTTGACGCCGATCCAGCGGATGCTGTCGGTGATTTTCATGGGGATCCCTTCCTTTCTGTCGAAGCAGACGGGACGCCGCAGACGCCTTGACGGCGGCGCGGCGTCCCTGCCTTTTTTCAGTTTCAGTCTTTCTTTTTCGCGTGCATCGCGGCGAGCGCAGCGATAAGCGCCGCGAGCGCAACGCCGAGCGCAATGCCGCCGATGAGGATGGCACGGTGCTTGTTGGAGCACTTGCGGACCGGCTTTTCCTCGGTTTCCGTTTCCTCTTCAGTCTCAAGGGTTTCGCCGAGGGTTTCGTCGAGGTCCTCGGTCTGTTCGGGAGCGGTCAGATCGGTGTCCTCTTCCAGGGTGAAGTCCAGATCGTTGTTTGCCATGGGATTTACCTTCCTTTCTATACTGTAAGGGTGCGTTTTCCCTTTTTTACAGGATCCTTCCGACGGGTTCGCCGAGCCGGACGACGGTTTCCTCGCCGGCAAGGCTGTTTTGCAGGAGCCGCTCCGCCGGTTCGACGGTCCCCGGGCGGAGTAGAAGCACGACGGTCGAACCGCCGAACTCGAAATACCCCTTCTCCTCCCCTCGCGCGAACGACGCGGGGTGCCGGTTGACGATCCGCCCGACCAGCATCGCCCCGACCTCCACGAACGCGACACGCCCGCACCGCTCGCAGTCGAGGAGCGTCACCTCGCGGCAGTTGCGGTGAAAGACCGGCAGCTTTTCGAGGGCGATCGGGTTGACCGTGTGGAGCGTGCCGGGAAGAAAATGATGGGAGATCTCTTTCCCGCCGTCCGGGTAGATATAGCGGTGGTAATCCTCCACCGAAAGGCGGAACACGAACGCGAAACCGTTTTCGTACCGCTTCGCTTCCTCCGCGTCGCCGAGCAGCTCGGAAACCGTGTACGGCGCCTGCTTGACCGGGAAGGCGGTCCCTTCCCGCAGCGGCACGACGGTCAGACGCGAATCGGCGGGGGAGAGCAGGGCGTCCTCCGGCAGTCCGTCCGGCGAAAAAACCGCCTTGCGCCTGCGGGTGAAGAACGCGTTGTACGTCCGCAGGATATCCCCCTCGAACTGCGACGGGTCGACCCGCCACTTCTTCGCGGTCCGCTTCGCCCGTCCGGCGGAAAGCGGACTGTTCATATACGCCCCCACGACGCGGGACACCCATCTCGCCCGGCAGAGCCGCAGCAGCACCCGCCCCGGCAGGCAGCCGTACAGGAAGCGCAGGCAGGTTTCCTGCCCGCTCGGGGAGCCCATTCGGTTTTCCGCCACGAGCGCCCCTCCCCGCATCCGTCCTTTTCTTCATTATAGCCGAACGTACGCTTTTTGTCAAGAGAAAAGCGAAAACGGACTTGCATTTTTCCCGTTTTTTTGCTATAATGATAGCAAGTGACGGCGAAAGGGGAAAAGTGCCATGGAAAAGGCGTGGACGGAGCATATCGGACCGGGCGGGGAGCGTTACCTGACCTCGCCGCTGCTCGACGGCGCGGGGGCGCGGCACCTGTTTTCGACGCGGATCGGCGGGGTGAGCCGGGGAGCGTTCGGCGGCTGGAATTTCGCCGTCGGCGTCGCGGAGGAGCGGGACAGCGAGGACAACGTGCGGGAGAATTACGCCCGTGCGGCGGGCATTTTCGGGCTTTCCGCCGGCGACGTCTGCCGCACCTATCAGTCCCATACGTCCCGCGTGGACTTCGTCGGGGAGCCGGAGCGGGGCGTGGGCGTGACGAAACCGAAGTTCCCGTACGGCGTGGACGGGTTGGTCACGGACACCCCGAACCTGCTGCTTTCCGTCCGCAGCGCGGACTGCGTGCCGATTTTGCTGTACGACCCGGTCGGGAAGCGGTGCGGCGCGGTGCATGCGGGCTGGCGGGGGACGGCGGGCGGCGTCACCGCGAACGCGGTCGATCTGCTCTGCCGGTTCGGGTCGCGTCCGTCCGACCTGCTCGCCGCGATCGGGCCCTGCATCGGTCCATGCTGCTACGAGGTCGGCGGGGAGGTGCGCGACGCTTTCCCCGCCCGCGACGCGGGGCTGGACGGCTGTTTTTCCCCGTGCGGGGAAGGGAAGTACCGCCTCGACCTGACCGAGGCGAACCGCCGATTGCTGCTCGCCGCCGGACTGCGGGAGGAACACATCTCCTGCGCGAACCTCTGCACGAAGTGCGACCCGGTCCGCTTCTTTTCCCACCGCCGGAGCGGCCCGGTGCGCGGGACCATGAGCGCATTCATCACCGTCTGAACGGGAGGGACAGAAAATGCCTGCGATCCGAATCCTGCACGGGGCGGATTTCCACCTCGATTCCCCGTTTTCCCTGCGCTCCCCGCGTGAAGCGGAGCGCCGCCGCACGGAATTGCGGAGCGACCTTTCCTCGGTCATGCTGTACATCCGCCTGCAGAGGATACAGGTCTGCCTGCTCAGCGGCGACCTGTTCGACGGCGAATCCGTCACGCCGGAAACGAGCGCCCTGCTCGAACGGGAACTTTCGTCCTGCCCGGACTGCCGGTTCTTCCTCTCGCCGGGCAATCACGACCCGCTGACCCCGTCCTCCCCCTACCGCCGTATGCGCCTGCCGGAGAACGTGCATGTTTTCGGTCCGCAGAAGGAGCGCGTCCGGCTGGACGAGCTAGGGGTGGACGTGTACGGCTTCGCCTTTGACGGCGCCGACTGCCCGGAGAACCCGCTGACCGGCTATCCGCCGCGTGACCCGGACCGCGTCAACCTGCTCTGCTGTCACGGCGACCTCGACGGGCGGAGCGGATACGGTTCGTTCACCCGTGCCGACCTCGCCGCGAGCGGATTCGACTACGTCGCGCTCGGGCATATCCACAAGGGGACCGGGCTGCAGTGCGAGCAGACCGCTGCCGGACGGGTCTACTGGGCGTACCCCGGCTGTCTGGAGGGTCGCGGATTCGACGAAACCGGCGAAAAGGGCGTGCTGTGCGGCACGGTGGAAAAGGGGAAGGTGGACCTGCAGTTCGTCCGCATCTCCAAGCGTCGGTACGAGCTCGCGGACTGCGACGTGACCAGCTGCACGCGTCTGGAAGCGCTCGAACGGGTCCGTGCGCTGGCGCGGACCTACGGCGCGGACACGACGCTGCGGGTCTTTCTGACCGGGGAAGTGAAGGACGGGCTGTTGCTGCTGCCGGAGGAAATCACGCCCCCGGACGGCGCCTGCGCGGTCGAAACGGTCGACCGGACGGTGCTCGCCCCGGACCTGACCGCCATCGAGCAAAGCGGGACGCTCAAGGGCGTGTTCTTCCGTCTGATGCGGGAAAAGCAGGAAGTCCCCGGCGCGGACGCCGAACTGTACGAGCAGGCGTTGCGGTACGGTCTGCTCGCGCTGGACGGGCGCAACGTCGCGGACGTGGATTTTGAAGGATTCTAAGGGGGTGCGGAGATGCCGGAGAAGCGCAAGGTCGTCCTCGAGCGCGTCGAGATCGTCGCGTTCGGAAAACTGAAAAACTTCGTCCTCGAGCCGTCGGAGGGGATCAACCTGCTGTGCGCCCCGAACGAGAGCGGAAAATCCACCCTCGCGGCGTTCCTGCGGTTCGCCTTTTACGGATTTGCGGACAGCCGCAAGCGGGAGCTGGCGGAAAATGATAAGAAGCTGTACACCCCGTGGGACGTGCCGCGTGCGGTGGGCTCCGTCACGGTGCGGAAAGGGGAGGAACGGTACCGGGTGACCCGTTCGTCGGCGGGGACGAAGGAGACGGTCGAGGTCGTGTCGGTGCTGACCGGCAAGCGTGCGTTCGAGGGGGAGGTGCCGGGAGACGCGATCTTCGGCGTGTCCGAGGAGGTGTTCAGCCGGACGCTGTTCTTCCGGCAGTCCCCGCAGGGAGCGGGAAAGGACAAGGACGGTGCGCTGGAGGAGCGGCTGCAGAACCTCGCGGTTTCCGAGGAGGAGCGGGTCTGCTCCGGCGAGGCGGTCGAACGGCTGACGAAGGAGCGGAACGCGCTGAAGGGACGGGCGGGGTCCGGCTGGATCCCGCGTTTGGAGCAGGAAACGGCACGTCTGGAACGAGCGTTGGACGACGCGAAGCGCGAGCATTCCGAATGGGAATCGCTGACCGCGGAACGGCAGTCGCTCGACGAAAGGATCGAGCGGAGCCGCGACGCCGGCGAGCGGGTCGAGCGGGAAAAGCAAAACCTTGAACGCTGGGAAGCGTCGCAGAAGCGCGGGCAGATCGAACGCATCCGCGCGGAAGCGGAAGCGGCGCGGCAGGCGTATGAAAGGTCCTGTGCCGGGGCGGTTTCGGACCGCACGGCGCTGACGGGGCTGCTCGCGCAGGTTGCCTCGCTGGAAACGGCGCGGCAGCGGGCAAGAACCGCGTCCGAAGCCCGTGCGAACGCCGAGCGGGAAGTCCCGCCGCCGTCCGAGCCGGTCCGTGCGAGCGAGCCGAAGAAGCGATCGGCTTTCCCGGTACTGTTCGCGGTCGGACTTGTCCTGCTCGCCGCAGGGGGCGTACTGCTTGCGCTCCGCGGGAGCGGTGTCCTGCCGGTCGCCGTCGTCCTCGCGCTTGCGGGGGTCGCGTCGGCGGTCGTCGGGTTTCTGCTTCGCGGGAAGGAAAAGGAACGCCTTGCCGCCTTGCGCGCGGAAGCGGAAGCGGAGACCCTGCGCCTGCGTTCGCAGACTGCCGCGCATGACGCGCGGGTGCGGGAACTTCGCGCGGCGGAAACGCGGGAACGCGAAGCGCTTTACGCGCTGGAACGCTCGGTTTCCGCCGGTTTTGCCGCGTCCGGGCTTGAAACGCCCGACCTGTCGAACGCGGAAGCGCTCCGAACGGATTTGCAGGAACGGATTACCGCCTGCGACGAGCGCGACAGGCGAAAGGCCGCCTGGGAGAGCGCGGAAAACGCGTCCCGCATCGCGTCCGAAGGCGTCGACCTGGACGCCCTCGCGACCCTCGCCGAGGGTGCGGTCCCCCCGGCGCGTCCGCGTGCGGAGGTCGAACAGGAGGCGGCGTTCCTGCGGCAGCAGCAAAGACTGCTGACCGAAAAGGACGGACAGCTTCGCGACCGTATTTCCGCCATCGAAGGGCGGGGGAACGACCCGTCGCTGCTCGCCGGCAAACTGCAGGCGGCGAATGACAAGCTGGCGGAATGCCGCCGCCGGTACGAGGCGTATGAAGCCGCCCGGCTGGGGATCCTCGAAGCGTCCGACCGGCTCAAGGGCATGGCGGCGCCCCGGCTCGGCGAGATCGCGGGGCGGTACTTCTCCGAATCGACCGGCGGGAAGTACGAGGGACTGCAGACGGACACCCGGCTGTCCCTGCGGTTCCGGGACGGCGGCATCGAGCGGGAAAGCGAGTACCTTTCCGCCGGGACGCGGGACAGTGCGGCGCTCTCCCTGCGGCTGGCGCTGGCGGAGCTGCTGTTCGACGGCGAGGGCATGCCGCTGGTGCTGGACGACGCGTTCGGGCGGCTGGACGACGAGCGGCTGGAGAACGCGATGCGGGTGCTGGGGAAGGCGGCCGAACGCCACCAGTTCCTGCTGCTCTGCTGCAGCGACCGGGAGGAGCAGGCGCTTGCCCGCGCGGGCGTCCCCTGCCGGAAATGGGACTTTTTGGACGCAAACCGACTGAAAACGGAGGTATGAGATATGAATATGGAAAACGGAAGAAAACTTTACGCAAAGATTGCGGAGAAGGGCTTTGACGGGGCGGTGTTCCTCGACGAGGTTTCCCAGCGCTGGCTGACCGGCTTTGCGATCACGGACGGCGCGGTGCTGGTGACGGCGAAGGAAACGCTGCTTTTGACGGATTCGCGCTATATCGAAGCGGCCCGCAAGGGGGTAAACGCGGACGTCCGCGTCGCGCTGTTCGCGCGTGCGCCGATCGCCGAAGCGGCGGAATACGCGTCGAAGGAAGGGCTGAAGCGGGTCTGCTTCGACGGCGGGCGGCTGACCGTTTCGCAGTGGAAGGAGCTCGAAAAGGCGTTCGGCGGCGTGGCGCTGGAGGACCTGCCGGGTGCGTGCGACGACCTGCGGCGGGTCAAATCCCCCGCCGAGATCGCGAACATCCGCGCGGCGCAGAAGATCACGGACGCGGCGTTCACGCACATCTGTTCCGTCTTGCGCAAGGGCATGACCGAGCTGGAGGTCGCCGCTGAGCTGGAATACTTCATGCGTCGATCCGGCGCGGACGGGCTCGCGTTTGAAACCATCGCGGTGTCCGGCCCGAAAAGCTCCCTGCCGCACGGCGTGCCGGGGGACGTCGTGCTGACCGAGAACGCGTTTCTGACGATGGATTTCGGCGCACGGTACAACGGCTACTGCTCGGACATGACCCGCACGGTCGTGCTGGGCAGGGCGGACGGCGAGATGAAGGAGATCTACGACACGGTCCTGCGGGCGCAGAAGGCCGCCATTGCGGCGGTTCGCCCCGGCGTGAGCGGAAAAACCGTCGACGCGGCCGCCCGCGACATCATCACCGAAGCCGGCTACGGTCCCTGCTTCGGGCACAGCACCGGGCATTCGGTCGGGCTGGAGATCCACGAGGAACCGCGTGCGGCCGCCCGCTCGCAGGACATTTTCGTCCCCGGGCAGCTCATCACGGCGGAACCGGGCATCTACCTCGAAGGGAAGTACGGCGTGCGTATCGAGGACCTGATCCTGGTCACGGAAACCGGCTGCGACGACCTGACGGGGAGCGATAAATCGCTCTTGGAGCTGTAAATTCGCAATTTCCCCTTGACAAACGGCGAAAAATCGTCTACAATACTATCTGAAAAAGAATGTCATACGCAAAGGAGAACTACTTATGGTATCAGCAGGTGAATTCAGAAACGGTCTTACATTTGAAATGGACGGGCAGGTCATGCAGATCATCGAATTTCAGCACGTCAAGCCCGGCAAAGGCGCCGCTTTCGTGCGGACCAAGATGCGCAACGTCATTTCCGGGGCCGTGATCGAAACCACGTTCAACCCGACGGCGAAGTTCGCGACCGCGACCATCGACCGCCGCGAGATGCAGTTCAGCTACAGCGACGGCAATCTCTACTACTTCATGGACATGGAGACCTTCGAGATGACCCCGGTCGACGCGGCGAAGCTGCCGGACAGCTTCAAGTTCGTCAAGGAGGAAATGATGTGCAAATTGCTCTCCTATAAGGGCAGCGTCTTTTCCGTCGAACCGCCGATGTTCGTCGAATTGAAGGTCACGAAGACCGAACCGGGCGTTAAGGGCAACACCGCGACGAACGTCACCAAGCCCGCCACCGTCGAAACCGGCGCGGAGATCAAGGTGCCGATGTTCATCGACGAGGGCGAAACCATCCGCATCGACACGCGGACCGGCGAATATCTGGAACGGGTGAAGTAAATGACAGTTACGGAAAAGGCCGCCTACCTCAAAGGCATGCTCGAGGGCATGAAGCTCTCGCGGGAAAGCGACGAGGGCAAGCTGTTTGCCGCCATCGCGGACCTGCTTGAGGACCTCTCCCTCTCCGTCGCGGACCTCGAGGAGGAGACTTCCGCCATGCGGGAGTATATCGACGAAATGGACAACGACCTTTCCGCCGTCGAAACCGCCGTCTACGAGGACGACGAGGACGAGGATGACGACGACGAGGAACACGACTGCGTCAACTGCGACAGGGACGAATGCGTCGTGCGGCTGGAATGCCCCGCCTGCGGGGAGGAAATTTTTGTCGAATCCTGCGAACTGGAGGACTGCGAACAGCTCGAATGCCCGTCCTGCGGCGAAATGCTCGACGTCGTCTGCGAGGAAGCGGACGACGAGGACGACGAGGACGAGGGCGGCGAGGACTGACCGATGGCGGACAAAAAAACGGTGACGCGGCCGGTCGTCGACGCGCACGTGCATCTGTTCCCCGCGCGGGTCGCGGCACGCGCGTCGGACAACATCGTGCGGTTCTACGGGATCCCCCGCGAGGGGGACGGCAGCGCGGAAGGGCTGTTGGAGGCCTGCGCGTCCTTTGCAGACGTGCGGTTTGTGATCTGCGCCGCCGCGCTCGGGCTTTCGAGCCCTTCAGCGGGCAACGACCATCTGCTCGACCTCGCGCGGGAGGACAAGCGCTTCCTGCCGCTCTGCTCGGTGCATCCGGCGATGGAGGCGAAGGCCGCCGTCGCGGAATTGGACCGCTGCTTCCAACGCGGCGCCCGCGGGGTCAAGCTGCACCCGGATTTTCAGCGTTACTACGCCGACGACGAACGCGCCGTGGCGCTTTGCAGGTATATCGCGTCCTGCGGCAAGCCGCTGCTGCTGCACGTCGGCGACCCGAAGGCGGATTTTTCGCATCCGCGTCGTGTGCGCAATCTGATCGAGCAGGTCCCGGACCTGACGGTCGTCGCGGCGCACCTATGCGGATACCGCGCGTGGGAGGACGCGAAGACCTATCTCATCGGCGCCCCGGTCTATACCGACACGAGCGAAGCGCTCTACTGGCTTCCGCAGGAGGAAGTGCTGGAGCTGATTCGCCGCCACGGGACGGACAGGGTGCTGTTCGGCTCGGACTTCCCGCTGTGGAGTCCGCGCCATTCCTTCGACGAGCTCGATGCGCTCCCGCTGACGGAGGAGGAAAAGCAAGCCGTCTTCCACGACAACGCCCTGCGGGTGTACGGAGCGGAGGAAGGTTGAAAAACACAGGCGGAACGGAGGGCAAATGGACGAACTGCGGCGGACCATCGGTCGGAATATCCTGCTGCTGCGCACGAATGCCCACCTGACGCAGGCGGAATTCGCGTCGCAGCTGCACTACACGGACAAGGCAATCTCCAAATGGGAACGCGGGGACTCCGTGCCGGACATCGCGGTCCTCAAGCAGATCGCGGAGCTGTTCGGCGTGACGGTGGATTACCTGCTGTGCGACCACGCCGAGAGCGAAAAATTGCCGGTGGCGGAGGACGCTGCCGTCAAGCGGCACAACCACCTGTTCATCGCGCTCATTGCGATCATCGGCGTGTGGTTCGTCGCGGTCTTGGCGTTTGCCGTGGTGTTCATGGTGCTGCACGTCGCGCTTTGGCAGGCGTTCGTTTCCGCGGTGCCGGTGTCGCTGGTGGTGGCGCTGGTGTTCAATTCCGTTTGGGGAAAGCGAAAGATGAACTACCTGCTGATCTCGCTTTTGCTTTGGAGCTCCCTGCTGACGCTCTATCTGCTGCTGCTCTCCAAAAATCTCTGGGCGCTCTTTCTGCTCGGGATCCCCGGGCAGGTGTGCGTGTTGCTCAGCTCGCACATCCGGCGCTCGCGCAGGTGAAAATGCAGGGCAAACCCGTCGGGGCGCGGAGAAAAGGGCCGGTCCCGTCGGGTTTGCTATTTTTTGAATCAGAAAGGATCTTGAAAAAACCATGATGCGAAAGAAAAAACGGATTCCGGCGATGCTGCTGCTGTTGGCGCTGCTGTTTCCGCTCTGCGCGGCGTTCGCGGGCTGCGGTGAAGAACAGACGGACGGCGAAGAAACGTCCTCCGAAACATCGGAAAGCGGGGAACCGTCCGGCGACCAGTCGGAGGCGGTTTCGGACGGAAAAACGGACGTGGAGCCGGACGCGGACGCGCCCCGGCTGGACATCGCCCATATCAACGTGCCGAACCAGAACGAGGGCGACATGGTCATCATCTCCGGCTCCCGCGCGCAAAAGCTCGGCGACCTCGGCAATTTCGCGTGGTGGTGCGCCTATGTGTTCGATTGGGACGCGGAGCAGGGCTGTTTCGTCCTGACGGATGCGCAGACGAACGCCTCCAACTACGACAAATCCGCCGTGCAGATCCCGCAGTACGGCTTTGCCTACTGCATCAACAAGGGCAACGACTACTCCTCGTCCGGCGGGATCAACTACATTTCCAAGCGCGTCAGCGAAAGCTACGACCGTGCGCTCAAGGCCAAGGTCGGCACGAAGGCGTACCTCTACGGCGTCCACCTGTACAGCGGTACCGTCCAGACCAACGGGGAGCTGTGGTACACCGACGATTTTGAGACCGACGCGTTCCTGACGCTCGGCGCACCGCTCCCGGACGGCAAACCGTATGACCCGGTCGCATCGTGGGGGCAGGACGTCGCCCGGCAGATCTACACGACCCAGCCGGACAACACGGTCGCTTATGCGAACGGCGAATGCCTGCTTTTCGAGCCGTCCTACGGTTCGTTCGTCACCTACGATTATAGATGGTGGTACGGCTTGCTGTTCGCGTGGGACGCGTCGCAGGACTGCTACGTCTGCGTCGCGACCGATTTCAACCTTTCGGCGGAAAGCAAAAAGGATATGCCCCTCCCGCCGAACGGCTTCGTCGTCCTCGACTGCTCGTCCGGCTCGAAGGAGAACGTGACGGCCTGCACGGTCGGCACGAAGGCGTGGCTGTATGACGACCCGGACGGTCATCGCCTCATCAGCCTGAACTTCCCCGAGGACGGGCGCGAGCCGGTCCTGCTCGGCGACGCCGGGAAGGATGCCCAGCTTTCCGCCCCGCAATTTGCCGAAAGCACGGGGAAATTCTGCCCCGAGGACGGCTGCACGGTCTCGTGGGAGCCAGTCGAAGGTGCGGAGTCCTACACGGTCTCCCTTCAGCTTTCTACGCCGAACACGTTCAACCAGATGCTTTCCGAACCCCAGACGACTTCGGAAACCTCATTCACCGTCCCCGCGAACCTCGCGGAGATCGGAAACGCCTACACCGTAACGGTCTACGCGAACGGCACGGACGCGGCGAGCGCGTCGGCTCCCGCGTTTTCGCGGCTCTACTGCGTCTCCAAGCAGGCGCTCGAAGGCGCACTGGTCGGCAAGACGGTCGTCGCGTTCGGGGATTCGCTGACCGCCCGGAACGGGTGGGTCAATCTGCTCGGCGGCTACATCGGCACCGAGGTCATCAACGCCGGGGTCGGCGGCGACACGTCGACGCAGGGCAAGGCCCGCTTTGAAGCCGACGTGCTTTCCCGCAAGCCGGACGTGACGTTGATTTGCTTCGGCACGAACGACCAGGCCCAGCAGACCGCTTCCGGCAAGCCGCTGATCTCGGTCGAGGAGTACACGGCGAACCTGACCTATTTCGTGACCGAACTGCAAAAGATCGGCTCGGACGTGCTCTTCATCTGCCCGCACGGTATTTACGGCGCGGACGGCTACTACACGCCGGGCGGCTACGGTCTGGATTACGCCTACGGGAACCTTGACGACTTCTGCGACGCGATGCGGCAGGTCGCGCTGACGTACGGCTGCGACATCATCGACATCCGCGCCGAGGTCAAGATGGGGCTGGACCTGACGTCAATCGTGCTTCCCGGCGACGGAATGCACCAGTCTGAAGCCGGTCACGCGTACTGGACGGAGTACGTCAGCGCACACCTGAACGCGAAGTATGACGGCGTGAATGCGTCGACGGTCAAGGCCGTCTGCAAAGACGAAGGCGGCAAGGAGCTGGCGTCCTACGAGTTTACGGTCGCGTCCGGCGCGTACCTGCAAGTCCCGGCGAAGCCCATCGACGGCATGACGCTCGTCGGCGAGGAGCAGATCGTCAAGGGCGGGGAAACCGTTACGTACACGTATCGCTCCAACTAACGAGAGAAATTTGCACGAAAAAACCGGTATGGAACATCCATACCGGTTTCATTTTCTTCGGAACATTCGCTTCACGCGGCGGACCACCCGGCGCGCCGGACGCGACGCGACCCAAAGCACCGCGTACACGCGATACCGCACGCACGTCGCCGATACCTCGCGCCCCTCGCGCGAAAACGAGACCAGCACACCGCGCACCTGCTCGGGACGGATCCCGCGCTCCGGCGCGACCTGCGCGTCGCCGCACAGCACCAATTCCCCGGATTTTTCCACCCGAATGACCCGGTGCAGCACGAACTGCCCGTCTGCACGCCGGTACAGGATCACGTCGTACTTCCGCACGTTCCCGCGCACCGGCGCGAGCACCACCGTGTCCCGCTTCTCCCGCAGCATCGGGCGCATACTGCCGCCCGTCGGCGCGAACCGAAACACCCCGCCCTGCGAGAACACGGCGTCCATCAGCTCGCACAGCTGCGACACGTCGACCGGCTCACGCCTCGGTTCACTCCGCAAGCAGTCCCGCCTCCCGCAGCTTCGCTGCGAACGCGTCCACGTCCTTCCCGGCGGTCTCCGCGTCCGTGTCGTATGCCTCGGTCAACGCCCGCACGAGCTCCTCCCGCGTGACTTCGACCTGCATCCGCTCCCAAAGGAAACTCCCCGTCTCGTTGAGCGTCACCATGCCGCGGAATTCCCGCGAAGCTTCCCCGACCGGCACGACGACCCCTGTCCCGTGCATCTGCTTGTAGACGAACCCTTCCTTTGCCCTCATTTTCCGAAAATTCCTTCTTCAATCATGTATTGCTTCGGTCGCTTTCCGACCATTGCCGAAAAGCTGCATTCCATCGCTTCGCGGCCGATTCTGCACCGCAAGCGCCACAGCCGGACCGCGCTCAGCACTCGTTCCAGCACGTCCAACAGAAGTTCGCCTTCCGATGCGTCCACCTGCGTCGTCGTCTGCCCGTAGACCCACGGCAGGGCTTCCGCCGCGCTGAGCGGTCGAATCTCGTTCACGTCCCCGCGCTCCAGCACGCAGATACCGCCGACCGGGAGCATGACGTTCACGCTCAGCGGCGAACTCCCCGAAAACGGCGTCCCGCAGGCGTACACCGTCCCGTCGACCAGCCGCAGGGCGGGCTTGTCGTCGTTGAGAATGAACGCACCCGGCAGGGCACGGACCCATTCCCGCGTATGCGTCGATTTCCCCGTCCCCGGCGGCGCGGAAAACAGGTACGCCTTCCCGTCGAACGCCACCGCGCTCGCGTGCAGCAGCATTCCGTCGAAGTGCAGCAACGCCCGGTAGAACGACCCGCCATAGTACAGATACTCATTCACGTCGTCTAAATATGCAAAATCGACGTCCGCCGGGTGCGGTGCCGCATTTCGGAGCGCTTCCACGCCCCCAACCGGCGGCAGGAGCTGAATATCGACCCGCACGTCCCCGTCCGCCCGGTACGGCGCGGAACGCTGTACCAGCGTCGGGTGCTGCGGTGACATTTCGACGTTCAGCCCGGCAAACCGATAAATGGCGCCCAACCGCTTGCAAACCCCACTTTCAATGCTTTTCCTATTCATTTTATCATGCTCTTCCCCAAAAGTCAAGCCAGGAACGTGCCGAAAATCGCCCGACGGGAACGCGGGGGGGGGATTTTCCCGAAAAATGGCAAAAAAACGAAATAATCGCTTAAAAAATGAATTTACAGAGCGCGTAGGCGGTTCTATAATGATAATGAGTAAGAATATTTTGTGGTGTTTTTTACGCTCATCCGAGAAGAAAGGGGGCGAAAAAACATGAACGCAGCAGATGTGAAAACGGGAGGGGATACGTTATGGAAAACGCTTCTTACGGCAAACTGCGGGTCCCGGCAAAGGCATTGGCGACGTTTTTAGCGGTCGTCCTGTTCGTCGGTTTCGTGCCCATATGGACTGCCGGGACGGTGACCGATATCAAGATTGAAAAGATAACTTTCTGTAATGTGCCGGACGCAGATATGGGCGGCATTCTTCTCTTTAATCCCGAAGATTTTGGTCAAACCATAAATGACGTGACGGCATCGTATTATGATGAGGACAAAAATTTTACATGGACAGGTTGTCAGGGAGACTTGACGGCTTTTTGTGATTTTAATAACGTTATGGTTGAGCGAGATGGTGGTTTCGGAACCGATCCGGGGGACGAAACTTTTATCTTTGCGCTTTATGCGGAACGTCCAAATATGATTGCGTATTGTGCAAATATGGAGTGGGGTCCATGGACGCCGTTATCTTCTATTGGAACGGTAACGTACAACGGCGTGGATTGCAAAAAGTACGTTGTCCCGCAGGGCGACATCAGCAAGGGCGATTTTCTCATCAAGATCGATGAAGAACCGACCTATGCGGCAACGTTTTCGATCGTGGACGGCGTTACGGTAAGCACCAGCATGTCAAAAGATGCGCTGGAAACGGTTGTCGATTCGGAAACCGTCAACGTGCCGCAAAGCGGAACCCTGTACATTAGCGCGACCGCCGACAGGGACGGATATGAACCGAAAATCAGCGTGAGCGACGGCGCGACGGTAGCTTTGCAGGAAGATGGGACTTACGAAGTCAGCCAGATGACCAAGGATTTCACCGTGACGGTCACGCTCGTGCCGAAAATCTATTCCGTCACGTTTGCTTGCGGTGACGGCGTCACGGTGGAAAATCAAAAAATAGACGATGAGGGTTTTGCGGGATCGGAAACGACCGCAACATATGGACAGCATTTGACGTTTACGGTAAGACCGCAAGAAGGCTGGGAAACCGCAGCGCCGAACGTTGCGGTCAACGGCACGCCGATCTCGCCGCAAGAGGGCGGAAACGAAGCGGACGGCTGGAACTACAACTGCGAAATTACGGGCGACACGGCGATCTCGATCGCCGGTTTCAGCCAGATCACCCATACCGTTACGGTATACCGGGGCGATGGTTTTACTCTGACGCCCGGCGCAAGCCCGTTGCCGTGGGGGAGCTCCTATACGTTCACCATCGCGCTTTTGACGGGGTATCATGCCACGACGGATTCCATCACATTGTCTGCGGCGGGCGGAGCGATCGGCGAAAAGGGCGAAGGATATACCGTTTTGGATGCGGGCGACGGGCGGTTTACGATCACAATCGAAAAAGTGACGGACGACCTCGCGATTACGGTAAACGGAATCGCTTTGAAGAAGTACGGCGTGTCCGTTTCGCCTGCCGACGACTCGATGGGCGGGACCTATACCGTTGGCGAAGCCGTAGGGCAAGTGGATCACGGTTCATCGGCAGTCGTCACGATCACGCCGAACGAGGGATACCGAATCAAATCGGTTCGATTCCAGTCGGGCGACGGGGCAATAACGGACGTTACAAATACGGGGGCGGCAGAAAACAAATACGCTTCTCCGGCGATCACGGCGGATGGCGGCAAATTTTTGGTCGTCACGGAAGCGATTACGTTTACGGTCACCTATAAATTCCCGTCCTCTGCGGAAAATATGCCGGGAAGAACGGAAACCGCTTCCACCTCGGTCACAATTTCCTACACCGTCAAGGGGGCAACCGCAAACGGTCAAAGCATTGGAAGCGAAAAGAAGCTGGTGAAAAGCGGAGATGGGGCGGGATATACGCTTGCCCTTGAAAGGCCTACACGAAACGGCTGGAAATTGAGCGGTTGGGTAAACGAGACGTATGAAATGCCGACGTTTGAAATCAAATCGACGGATCCGTCGGATTACGCCGTGACGCTTGATGCAAAATGGGAAATCAATGCCGACGCAAATTCGAGGTCTGCGTTCTTCTGGGTCAATTTGGATATGTTTGCTTTCAATGAGGAAACCAAGGTCACAAGATTTGAAGCCAGTAGTAAGGCCAATACGGAATTGACCGAGGAGGATAAGGAAGAGGCGGGAACGATCCAGGTGCTGTGCCATGGTTTCCTGTACGCGCGATCGGAAGAGGCGTATGACAGCGCCGTTCGCGCCGAAACGCTTTCCAAGATCGCTAAGACGCTTGAAGACGGAACGTCTTGGCATATGACAAAATTGAGCACCGGTGTGTTCTACTATAAACATGACGACGCCGGCGAGGACGTAGATGCATACGAAGACGGTTCATTTAATCTGACCCTAAGAAACACGGATAAGAATGGGAAATACGTTGGTTCGGCATGGGTGCTTATGAGGATCAACGGAGAAACCTATCTGTTTGTCAGTGGGAAACAGGATTTGACATGATCAGGTAGAGGAGTGCGAGAGATGAAGAAGCGTTACGTTGCCCCGTATGCGGAGCTTATTCTTCTTGAAACAAACGAAAAAATTATGAACGGCGGAATGAACTCCAGCGATGTTGACGATTGGGGCAACTGGGACACCGTGGGACCCGGGTATACCGTCTATGGAACGCCGGGCGGCGGGTTTGCGAACAACGGCGGCGGTCGGCGGTCCCCGCTCGGCTGAGCGGGTCGATCAAAAACGGTCCATAACAAATGAATGCATGCCGGTATGCAGCGGAGTATGTCCAGAGTCAGTAGGTGCATTGACAATGGATCAATGGAAGGATATTGGGAAATTCTCGAGCGAAATGTACTACCTAAAAAATGCACCTCGTGCGAGGAACTTGCAAATTTTGAGAGAGGAACGGTACGAAATTGAAGCTCGGTTAAGGGACGAATGACCATCCTGCCGAAACTCCGGCATCTCGGTTGCCCGTACAACCCAATCAAGAGGAACGGTCTTGCCGTACCACGGGAAAGTCTTGCAATACAAAGCAAGTATCGGAGTTGTCTATCGCGAGCATCGCGGGAGCATCCGCGCAGCTACTGCCGTGTGGGAACGAGGAGTTTTTTGCGGCATGTCGTGACCATGTTTCGAGGAGACGGCCGATTGCCAGATGCCTGCGTGGGATATGCGTTGAAACACGACTTTTCTCCGAGGAACGCCATGGTCTGCACCAAGCCGCTGTACAACTGCATCGTTCTCGGGATTATTGTGAAAAGGGGACCAACGAGCGTCGCAATCGGATGCTGTGGCGGATCATTCCGAAAGGCAGATGCATTAAAAAGTATTCGACGGGGGACGTCTGTTTCTTTGCCGATTGCATCAACAGCCTTTTCGGAAAACCGCTCGGGCATCATGCGACGAAAAAATTGCTCGATGCGGTGTTGGACCGCATCTATGCTTCCTGAGAATTCCAGAGATCCCGCCTCCCGGCAATCCGCCGCTGTGGGTTTTCTTTGTTCGGGGTTCCGTCTCTCCCCTCGAAAATCCACAGTGCATTCCATGGGTTGTGTTTTTTGACAGTATCGCAACTTGTTATTGCAATTTGCGATTTTCTTTTTGTAAAAAAACCCTGCTTTTTGTCGGAAAGTATGATATACTAACCATGGTATCAAGGGTGTATCGGTTCGTTGCTTGAAATACGGGCGGGCGAAAGCCGTCGCTTTGGTAAAGTTAGCAGGGAAATCGGTCGCAGCTTTGGAGCTTAAACTTCGAGAATGGGTTTGAGCGTAGGCGGCGGAATGTGAGAGCGTAATGCAAAAGCATGAGGCAATTCGGCACCGCAAGTTAAAAGAGCGGTAGTCAATGCGTCTCGTTAAAACGAAAATGGCAATGCGAGCTTATAATCGTGAAGGATAGCGCGAGACGATTGCGCAAATGACAGCGCAATCGTGCCCGGGGCCATTAGCCTCCGCTGCGGCAAGCGACAGGACCAAGTAAAGAAGAGGAAAAGGCGTCTGTTTTCAAAACACAAGAAAAAGACCGTTTTTATCAACTGCGTATAAAGAAGTGACGCTGAAGGATGTACGCGGGAAACGAAAATTGTATAAAATAAAAGACAACGGAAAAGACAACGGAGGATGCTTTATGGCTAAGAAAATTGTAATGGTTGCGGTTGTTCTGGTTCTGATGATTGGATTGTCGGTAGGGACCACATTGCTAACAGATAAGATGGCCAATTCGGAATCGGAAACAAGCGAGAACGGGGGACTGTCCGCATATGAATTGGCTGTTCATTACGGATACGAAGGAACCGTTCAGGAGTGGCTTGAATCTTTGGACGGCAAATCTGCTTATGAAATCGCAAAGGAAAATGGCTATATAGGTACAGAGACTGAATGGCTTGCATCCTTAAAGGCGACTTCTGAAAATGTTTCAACGATTAAGGATGCTTCTTTCAACGAAAAAGGAGAACTGATTTTTACTCTTTCTGATAATACTGTTTTGAATCTCGGCGTTGCTGTCGGTGAGGATGGCAAAGACGGAGTTGGTATAACTAACGCCTCTTTGAATGATAAAAATCAGCTTGTTATAACTTACTCGGACGGGAAAGTCGCCAATCTCGGTACGCTTGTCGGATTGAACGGCAAGGACGGCGTCGGTATTTCCGGCTCTGAAATCAATGATTCTGGCGAACTGGTCATTACGTATACCAATGGGCAGCAGGCGAATTTGGGCCGTATAATAGGCGCCAACGGTCGGGATGGTATCAACGGTACGGATGGCAAAAACGGCGTCAGCATTACAAACTCTTTAATTAATGCAGCCGGCGAACTGGTTGTTACCTATTCCGATAATACCTCTGCTAATCTTGGCAAGGTTGTTGGCGGCGACGGTAAAGACGGCAGGGGCGTCGTCAATGCCGAGATTAACACAGACGGCGAGCTTGTCCTGACATTTTCCAACGGGCAGCGGTCTAATTTGGGCATTGTCATCGGTCATAACGGCACGAATGGCACAAACGGTAAAGACGGTGTAAGCATCACAAAATCTGAAATTAATGGCAAGGGCGAACTTATTATTGAATATTCTGATGGCGGCGTAAGCAACTTGGGCGCTGTTGTCGGCGCCGACGGAAGAAATGGCACGGACGGAGAAAACGGCGTCGGCATTCAAACGGTTTCGATTTCCGATGCGGGAGAGCTTCAGGTCGTACTGACGAATGGCACCAGTTTGAATCTTGGCGTTGTCAAAGGCACGAACGGTAAAGATGGAAAGGACGGCAGAAGCGTTTCTTCTACTACCATTAATGCGGACGGAGAACTGATTATCACATATTCTGATCAGACATATACAAATTTGGGTAAAATCGCCGGAATTGATGGTAAAGATGGAATTGACGGCGTGGATGGCATAGGTATTTCCAAAACGGAAATCAATGCGGACGGACAACTGGTAATCACATATTCTAGCGGCACGATTGAAACGCTGGGCAAAATTGTCGGTACGGACGGCAGGGATGGCATCGGCATTCGATCTGTGACGATTAATGAAAAGGGAGAATTGGAGATTATCTATTCGGACGGCAATCGCGTAAACCTGGGAAAGATTGCCGGCATAGACGGCACGGACGGTATTGGCATTATTAGAACGGAAATCAATACCGAGGGCAAGCTGGTCATTACATATTCTAACGGTACATCTGAGACATTGGGTGTTGTGAAAGGGTCTGATGGGGAAGACGGCGTCGGTATTTCCAAAATGGAGATAAATGCTGCAGGCGAACTATGTATTTCTTACTCTGATGGCAGCTTTGTAAATTTGGGTAAGGTCGCTGGCTTGGATGGCAAAGACGGCGTAAGCGTTACCAAAACTGAAATTAATGCCGCTGGTGAATTGATAATCCGTTATTCCAATGGGCAATTCCAGAATTTGGGTAAGGTTGTAGGGAAAGACGGTACAAATGGTAAAGACGGTACCGACGGCACGGACGGCGTTGGCGTTTCTGAGGCCGAAATAAATTCTGACGGCGAACTGATTCTCTATTTTTCCAATAGCACCAATATAAACTTGGGAAAAATTGTCGGAAAAGACGGTAAAGACGGTACCGACGGAGTCGGCATAGAAACCGTAACTCTCGGCGATACGGGAGATCTGTCGGTGAAGCTGACAAACGGCACTACATTAAATCTTGGAAACGTTAAGGGCGCAGACGGCGTGGGCATTTCCGACGTGACGGTTACTGCAGAAGGCGAACTGAAAATGACGCTCACAGACGGCACGTCGCTTGATCTTGGAAACATACGCGGACCTCAAGGAGAAAAGGGCGACGTTGGCGCTGTCGGTCCTCAGGGTCCTCAGGGTGTTGCGGGTTCTGTAGGTGCGACGGGTGCGCAGGGTGTCGGAGTATCAAACGCTTATATTAATGAAGAAGTTCATTTGATTCTGATACTTACCGACGGTACGGAAGTTGATGCGGGATACGTCGGCATTGAAATTGAACCGCAGATACCTGTCACGTATACTGTAACGTTCCTTGATTATGACGGATCGGTAATCAAGAAGCAAACGGGCATTAGAAGCGGAGGATCTGCAATTCCTCCCGCGGACCCGGTGAGAAAAGGGTATGAATTTACCGGCTGGAGCGGAAACTACAACAACGTCACGGAGGATATGGAGCTGACAGCTCAATACCGGATTGCGCGTAATCAGCTGTATTTTACCTATAAGGATAACGCAGACGGAACCATGACAGCAACTATGACGATATGCGGAGATGTGAATTTCTACGGTTTGGAAATGTCCCTGCAGATCAATTCGCTGGTCGGACTGAAGTATCAGGAGTTGTCTGCGCCAGCAAGCGGTGCGAGCGCATACTATAACGGAGAAAGCATTAAGCTTTCTTATGTAAACACAACAGGAATAGACAACAATGCGGAAACAGATTTGCTTACAGTCTGTTTCCAAGTCACCGGAAGTGTTCAAAATCTCGAATTTGAAATATCCGATGTTGATATCTTTGATGAAAGTTATGGCAACGAAACGTACGGTATTGCAAACAACACGTATTCCAAGGGGTGATATTTATGAGTAAAATGTTTTTGAGAACGATTTCTCTGCTCATGACCATCGTGATGTTTAGCGGATACTTGCCTGTCAATGCACTGGAAAGCGCTTACGACGATGGTTCGTGGAAGGTAAATGCCGTCGAAGATCATACGGACGGCGCAGACGGCGGGAACGTTGTCGATGAAAGCGGAGATGATGGGAGCGGCGAGATTGGTGACGAGACCAATATTGAATACGTCGTTCTCGATAAAGATGATGTTTCTCCACGGACACCTCAGGGAACGGGAACAAAAGATAATCCGTATGTCGTGTCAAACGGAAATGAATTGCTTTGGATTGCCGCTCAGGTGAACGGCGGCAACAACTTTTCAGAGCAATACATATCGCTTACGCATAATCTCGATTTGAGCGGTATTGTATGGCACCCGATTGGGACGGATGCGAACAAGCCGTTTTGCGGCAATTTCCTTGGGAACGAACATGAAATAAAGAATTTCAGTATTTCCATAGAAAACAAAGAACCGGGAAGCGATTGCTATTATCTTGGCTTCTTCGGATACGTTAAAGATGCCGATATCAGTGATTTGGGTATCGCGGAGTATAGTATTGACGAAACGTACAGCCAAAAAACGGTTATCGGAGGGTTTGTCGCATACGCGGAAAACGGTCGGATCAATAACTGTTACGCGAATGGAAACATTGAGGCGACATACCTCGAACCGTCTCCCTTGGAAAAAAGCGATACGGTCGTCCTGAAACCGAATAAAGTATCAAAAATTGAGGATCAGTTAGAGTATCCGAGTGAATATGGTCGAACCGTAATTTTAGATCTTACGAATGCGAGCGGCACGAAAATTAATAAAACCGTTCGCGTTGGTAAAGATATTTCCTATTTGCGCGTCATTGGCCGTCAAGGGGTAAACTATACCGGTCTGAGCTTTGAACTTGTTGAAGGCGATTTTAATCTATGCCTTGAATTTGTGAACATGAATTTTACTGCGGTGGGGTCAAAGAATGCCATATTTGGCAGTGGCCGCAGTAACACGGTATATCTGAGAAGCAGCGGAGCTGCGAACACGATCAAAGGCTCTGCGCAGTGTGACGCCATCAACCTTCCGAACGCCAACATTTACGTTTGCGGAACGGCGGATCTTACCGTAATCGGCGGCAACGGCGTCAACGGTAAAGACGGCGGAAATGGCAGCAACGGCAGCGACGGCAGAAATGCCGCCAGCAAAGTAGAGGAAGAGGCCGGGGAGCCGGGACAAAACGGAGCGTCTGGAACAAACGGAACGGACGGAGGAAGGGCTCTTTTTGCTGCCTCCCTGCATTTGAATACGTCCGCCGTCGTGTCCTTTGCAAGCGGAAACGGCGGAAACGGCGGAAACGGCGGAAACGGCGGAAACGGCGGTAGAGGCGGCGATTCAACCTGGAATTTATTTATACCTGAAACATGGGATAATGCGGCTGACGGCGGAAACGGCGGAAACGGCGGGGACGGCGGAAACGGCGGCAAGACAAATTTTGCAATCCAACTTGCGAATAATTTGGTGGTTGAAAATGGCCAATTAGTTGTGAAGACCGGCGTTAACGGAGACGGCGGAAACGGCGGTAAAGGAGGAAACGGCGGAAACGGCGGAAATGCTACATCCTGGGATAAATACGGCGGTAAAGGAGGCGACGCCGGACTTAACGGGAAAGGCGGTGACGCTTATTACGTATGCAATGCAATTAGTGAGAATACCGCTATAACGGTTTTTAACAATGCTAAGATTCAATACGATTTAAGTAACGGGAACGGTATCAGCGGCGAAGCCGGCAAATGCGGTGAGGTCGGAAAGGGCGGCAGCGGAGACGGCGGATCCAGAGGCGATGGAAGCAAAGTACCTGACGGTGAGGAAAAAAAGGATGGAATCCTGTTATACGGCGTCACCGGGAAAGGCGTGACCATTGTTTCGAAATATCAGGATTCCGAAGTTGAATTCGATCAGGAGATTGCGATTGGTAAGGTCGGCGATATTCCAGAGACGCTGTCTAAAGCCAAAATTAAACTTGATTTTCGGAAAAGTCTTGCCGGTATAGAAAAGGAAATCACAGTCAAACCAACGGTCAGCGTGATTTCGATTTTGTCTGCCAGTCTGACCATCGACGGGTTATCGCTTCATATTGAGGCACGTTCTAATCCACTCAGCATAGAATTGAGCAACGTGACCATAATTGGACGTACAGGTACGCCGGTTGTATACGGCGATTCTGCCGGTACTGTGCGTATCGTCAGCAGTGAAATTCGGAACCAACTGATTGGCGGCAACGGCGGCGACGCGATCCGTTTGCCGAATGCGGCGGTTACGTTGAGCGGTGATGCCGATATAGATATCTTCGGCGGTAGCGGCAAAAGCGGTGCGAACGGAAGCACGGATAAGAATGGCGCTGCGGCGTCAGGAAACGGTAAAAACGGAAATAACGGCACGTCTGGCGGCAACGGCGGCAACGGTCAGGACGCCGGACGTGGAATCGTCGCGGACAGCTTGACAGTAAATATTCCAAAGTGTTCTATTATTATTCGGAGCGGTGACGGCGGCGACGGCGGCAACGGCGGCAACGGCGGCAGCGGCAGCGACGGCGGCAGCGCGATCTGGAATCTGTTTGATTCCAGTACGTGGGATAACGGCGGCAACGGTGGGCATGGCGGCAATGGCGGCGATGGCGGCAACGGCGGAAAGAGTAATTATGCCATATCTGCAAAATTCGTCAAAATTGAAGCCGGAAATTGCGTTATGGAATCCGGAAGCAACGGACGTGGCGGCAACGGCGGCAACGGCGGCAACGGCGGTGACGCGAGCAGCAACGGGAAAACCGGCGGCAACGGCGGCAACGCCGGCTCGAACGGGAAGGGCGGAAACGCATATTACCCCTGTAATGCGGTCGACGAAAAATTGAATATTCAGGATATCGTGATTACCGGCGGCAGTCTTAAAATCGGATATGGGAAAACGGGCACGGCCGGGAAGGCGGGATCTGTCGGAAATAAAGGCTCAGAAGGGCGCTTTACCGGGGGGAGTTTGTCCTGGGGATATAACGGGAGACCCGGCAATCCGGCGAGCAACTGCAAACCGGACGGCGTTCTCCTATACGGACTTACGGATAGTCTGGGCAAATTAGTAACTTGGTCCTATGCAAGCAATCAATCGGAATCGGAGGGTGATTCCTCGGGTGGCGATCAATCGGAATCGGAGGACGATTCCCCGGTTATTGATTTCAGCAAATTTGAGCTTCTTTCCAAGGCCGAACTGTCTCTCGGCGGGTTTGTAGGCGGTTTGGATGAAAATTCGGAAATTTCCAATTCGGCTTCTGTCAACAGTAATCCGAGCGTATACAAAAACGACAGCGTACAGAATATCAGAGCGTTTATTAATAGCGGTAATCGGCTGAATCAAATTCATGCCGGGAACTTTGCGGGGAAGAACAACGGGAGGATTTCAAACTACGTTGCCGCCTACGTTTCTGAAAATCGCGGAGAAAACGGATATTTAGTCGGTCTGTATGCGGGCGAATATATTGGCGAGAGCGGCCCGAGCTCCTTCTCGCAGGCAGCAAAAGTTGCGCTGATTGATACGGAAACCAATTCTGATGCCTACGGATTGGTTTATTCCGTTCAACGTCATCAGGACGATTCGTTAATGAAAGACTTCACTGTCGAGAAAATGCTGCAGGGAGTAGAAGAAATTTTCATTTGGGATGATGCATATGACGGAAGGTTTATATGCAAAATTATACAGATCAGGGAATCCGCTTTTGAAAATATAGGAATACTGCGCAGAGTTGTTGTAGAAAATAAAACGATATCGTATATTCCCGAAAACGCGTTTTATGGGTGCGGCGACTTGCAAGAAGTCGTTCTCTCCGATAGTATTGTGCGTATTGACGATAAAGCGTTTTACAATTGCACTGCGCTTACAGCATTTCGTATTCCTGATGGAGTAACATCCGTCGGCGAGGCGGTGTTCGGAAATTGTAATGAAATTCGTGTTATGGAAATAGGCTCAGGTCTGAAATCTTTCCAGGATCACGATGGATTCCGAATGGTTTATGGGAACAGCGTGCCTGTTGAGCAGCCGCTCTTTGGCTTCAGCAAGTCAGAATCCAAATTGGAAAAGTATGTTGTAGATGGTGACAACCAATACCTTTGTAGTGACAGTTACGGGGTGCTGTATCGCAAAATTGCGATTGGCGAAAGTCAAATGGAGGTTTCGGTTGTTGACGCGCCCGTGGAGTCGAATCTTACTGGTTACGTATTGCCGTCTCATATTGTGAAAATCGAGCCGTATGCGTTTTCGCATAACGATACGATTTCAAGTGTGAATTTGGACTACGTGCGTATGATCGGCGTCAGCGCTTTTGAGGAATGCGGCAATCTTCAGTCTGTTGTTTTGGGCAACAGCACGGATCCCGCTTTGGAAGAAGCGATTAAAACGACCATCCAATATAACCAGTATATTGACAGCAGGGCCTTTAGCGGATGCCCGAAGCTTCGTACAGTCGACGTGGATTCCAACTCGATCATCGGAATCGGCGAAGAAGCTTTTTATGACTGCTCTTCTCTTACCGACGTAAATCTCGGCAAGAACATACAGGTGATCGGGCTTCTGGCATTTAGCGGCACTATCGGTTATTGCCATTTGGAGCGTTTCTTCGTTGATAAACAAAATGAGAATTTTAAGAGCATAGACGGCGTTCTGTACCAAATTATGCCCAATGGAACGTTAACGCTCAAACAATATCCTGCGTGTCTGACCGAGACAGATGCCTTCGGAAATACTGTGAGAGTGACTGAATTTGCGCTTCCCACAACAGACGATGACGGAAATAGCGTGTCTGTGGCCGCCATTGCCGATTATGCATTTCAGGGCGCACAATCATTGGAAAAAGTGACGATAGGAAATTATGGGAACGTTTCCGATAAAACGCAGGTCATTACAATTGGCGATTATGCATTCTATTTTGCATATAGTTTGTCGCAGGTCTACATTGGAAGCAATGTAAGCTCCATAGGAGCTACTCGCGATGTCGGCGAATATTCTGTTTTTGCTGAATGCAGTGCGTTGGAAGGAATTCACGTAGAAGCTGGCAACCAATACTACAGTTCGAGTGACGGCGTACTATTCAATAAAGATCAAACGAAGTTGTTAAAGTATCCTGTTCGCAAGAGCGGTTCAAGCTATTTGGTTCCCGATACGGTCAACATAATCGGCGCCATGGCTTTCAAACAGAATGTATACCTTAATACTGTTACGTTTCAATCTTACGTTTCCGTAATCGGCATGGAGGCTTTTTATCGGTGCAGTAGTCTGGCAATTATCTTCTTTGATGATGTGTATGCGCCGAAGGCCATCATGGAGAATGCATTCAACACGTACTATTTTACAAAAGATGGCGTTTCGACGTTGGACACCATTATTGGATATAATGATGCGAAATTTGACGACGGCGAAAATGCAGGTGAAATTGGCTGGAGTATATATGCGGAAACATATAACCTGCAATCAATGGATAGTTTGCCGCATGTGACCGTGGATGACAAAAACGATGATTTCTACGCAATTGTTATTGTTGACACGGATGGAGAACGTATTTGCAGTGTGGAAGATGATGAGGGAAAACAGTGGCCGCTTGTCGTCTCTCTTACGGATCCCAACGGCGTTACGGAAACAGTTGAAACTGGAAAGCTTTCCGAAGGCGTTTTGGACGGCGCCGCCGTATTTTACAATCTTTACGGAGACGTGAATCTGGGTTTCTCCATTGTGTATGATCAACCGTATAAGCTCAGGATTATGGATCCTACCGGAAAGTTTTTCACCTTTACATCCGACCAATTCTTCCTGGACTATGATATGCGGCTGACGTATATCACCTTGACAAAAAAACCTGAAATTTTCGGCCTCAACTGCGGGGAAGACGACATTAACAGCCAAACTGTTGTCTTAAATAAGGCGGAGTTCGGAAACACCTATAAAATCGAACTCATAGATGAAAGTAAAGGGTACGTTGAAGATAATATTCTTTATGTGGATGACGGACCCGAAACGATTACGGTATCGACGATCATATTGTATGATCCTGCCGCTCAGGAATTAGATACAGCATCGTTGATGCTGTATCAAAATGGACAAGCCATTCCTGAATGTAAGGTGCTTTTAGACGAAATATCATACAATGAAGAATCTGCAACGGTCTACTTTGAATTCCCGGTTTGTGGGCTCGTCCCGGAGACTCCGATCGAAGCGCGTTTTAAGGTGAAGGAAACAAGCTCCGAGAAGTATATAGAAGGCGCAGCGTTCCTGAATATTGAC
This sequence comes from uncultured Clostridia bacterium, assembly GCA_947630765.1. Lineage (GTDB taxonomy): Bacteria > Bacillota > Clostridia > Oscillospirales > CAG-382 > Coliplasma. Next base: position 90,407 of record CANRIX010000008.1, read on the forward strand.
GTGATCGATTTCTCCATGACGGAAGATGATATTGACATTGATGCTGAAGATATTTCCGTTGATATCACGCAGGGAGGATCTGTTCTTGCCGCATTGCTCGGCTCCGAAAGTCTGAACTTTAATCTCGGAAAGAATTTGAAATTTGATATCGCGATTGAAGGCGACACGATCACAGCAAGTCTTAACGCGGCTTACAGCAAGTCTAAAACGAAGACAAAAGACTACGGGACCAACTATGAAAGCGGGTATAAGAACAATATCCAAGGGCACCACGGAAACACTTGGCGATTTGAACGGTATTTCCCGATGTATAAAGACGGCGTGAATAACGTCTATAAAATGAATATTTGGTTCGCAAGAGGAACGGAGGCATTTGGGTATTATTACTATCGCTGCTCTATTTATGATATCAAAACCAATAAGCAGATAAAATTGTTTTACGGTCTCGTAAATACGACGGGCGGGAGAACCGGATGCTCCAAAAAGGCAAGTTTGATATGCGCTTCGTACTATGCGACGGCACAGATGGCGAAGGATGCTGCCAAAGGATATTTATATATTGAACCGATTTTGAATGTCGCAAGGGGAGTAAACAGCATTACGACACAAAAGAGTAGCAAAAACTCTTTTGAGGCGACACTTTACGGTGATATTGTGTTCCAATACCAAAAAGGCGGAGGGCTTGTCCCTGTTACGAGCAAAATCAAGGGCGAACTGAAGTATGTCTTTGAACACAATCAACAATTCGTTGTGTGGGTCATTCCGATCTGCGTAACGGTGAATGTGAGTGTGGACGGTACGGTTGAAATCTCTCTGCAATATGACGAATGGAGTACCGTATCAATTGAAGAAGCCAAAATGACGGTAGAGGCAGAAATTACTGCGAAGGCGGGCGTCGGCTGCAGCATCATCTCCGCAGGTGTAACGGGGAACATCGGAACCGTATTTGTGTTGCATTTTGCCCCGAAATTCGGCGTCGAATCTTGGGAGGCGCATGGGAGTATGGGCCTGTATGCAAACTACTACACCTTGAAGTGGAAACCGGGATTTTTGGGCTTGCGGTACCCTTCTCTTGAACAAGAAAAGGCGGAAAAAACACTGTTCTCCTTCTCGGGTTATATCATAGACAATCGCTCCCAATTTGGAACGGATGATACGGAATCCACCCAAATGCAACAAATAATGTTGACGGCGCCGCTGTTCCTTGCGGACGCTTATGAAGCGGCAGATCCGAATTTGTACAATGAAAACGCAAAGTTGTTCACCTATAGAAATACTGTTTATAAGATCGGCTTTGTGAACATGTATTCGGAAATAGAACTTCCTGACGAAACGAAGGAGATCTATGATCGCTACAATTATTTGAAGTTGGCACTTTTTACATGGGACGATGAACAGATGTCTTGGAACCTGCTTCGTGTTCTGGATGACAACGGATATAATGATTTTGCTTTTGATGTTTATCAAAACGAAGACGACGCCTATATTATCTTTACGCAACAGACGGATAAGATAGACAGTGGCAGCTCTTCCGACAGTTATGAATACGTATCGGATCTTGCCATCAAGTTTATCAGTTTAGAAGATGCGTTACAAGAAAAGCCGGTTTCAACGGTTTACAGTAGTCATAACTACAAATACCTGAATACCGTTACGGACATAGACGGAACGGTAACGGCCGTATGGGCAGAAAATTCCGATAACAATATGTTCGGTGTCTCCAAATCAAATTATGTTGACGAAAGCGGCAACATCCATATATTCGAAACGACTTCGAATTCCATCTGGATGAGTCAGCTCGATGCCGCATCTGGAATGTGGTGTGAACCTAGATGCGTCAAATCGGGACTTTCGGCAATTGTGGAAATCTCCGTTACGGAATCCGGCTATATCGCGTATATTGTGGACGAGAACGGAAATCTGGCGGATGCGGATGACCGTATGCTATATACGCTGTGTATCAAAAACGGAAACACCCTGATTGTGACGGAAGAAGATGGCGAATATGCAACGTCGGTAACGCCTGTTGGGAAGAATCTTATTTACGGGAGTGTTCTTGATGGCGTGAGTGCGCTGAACAATTTGCAATTTGATAAGTCGTCGGATCCGATTTGTCTGCCAAGCGATATATCTGATATTGCGGATTCGTTTGCGTTGCTTAAGGACTCGAATGGAAAGCCCGTGGCAATTCTCTACGTTCAAAACGTTACGTGGGAGGAAAATGGCGAAACCGTCAGCGGCGGTGAGTTGTACGGGTTGTTCTTTGACGGACAAAATTGGGGCGCTCCCGTTGCAATCCGTACGGATTACGTTCATGCATGCAAAAATTGCTATATTTCGTCTTATGATGCAGTCCTTTTCGGCAATCAATTGCTTGTCTATGTGTCATATGTAGATGAATGCGGCGCGCCTGTATCAATGGTTACAGATTACTATCAGCTGAATCCAGTTTGCATTCTAGATTCCTACGAAGTATCTTACGTGAATCAGTCTGTGGATATAACTGTTACCAATAACGGCGCTGTACCGACGGCCGAGATATATGCTGTTGTGAACGGAAATAAAATACCTTTGACCGCAAGTTTGGCGTCGGGTACTTCTGAAACGTTTTTTGTCGATCTTTCGCAATATTATGAAGATATTTCGATTTCTCTGTATGAATCGTCTGTGAATACCCAGATCGGAGACGCTATAACAGTTGATTTGACCTATGCGGATTTGAAACCGTTTGTCAAGCAGCTTTTGCTGGGAACGCAGAATAAATTGTTGTTTGCTATAAAAAATGCCGGCAATCTTAAGGGAATTGGAAATCTGTATATTGCAGTCGGAAACTATACTGCTGAGGATATAAAAGGTGCAGCCAGTGTTTTCCCAATCGGGGAGGTTTCCGTTGGACAGACGGTTTATTTGGAAGTTCCCTTGGACGACAAGATTGTTGTCGATGAGAATACGGTGATTTCAATCTACGTGGAAACACTTTGTGATGTCGAAAAAGGAGATGCGGCAGAGAACAATCTACTGCATATAACAGCTAAGGCGTTTTCTGCGGAAGTGGATTCGTATGAACCGGAGATTGGGATATATACGGCAAAATATGACAAAAATGACAAGCACAGCATTGAAATCCCTTATTATTGTTCCTCAGAGGATTCCATCCAATCCGTATGGTGTAACGATACTTTGCTCCAGATAGGCAAAGACTACGAGGTGCATGGCAGTTTGCTTAGCATACAGACGGATTATCTGGATTCTTTGTCGGCAGGCAGGTATACATTTACAATTGCGTTTGCCGGAGGTCATTCGGAAGTGATCACCGTAACGGTTCTTGCTTATTATACCGTAAGATGGGAAAACAGTGACGGGAGTTTGATATCGGAAACGGAGGTGGCGGAAGGTACTGTTCCGCGCTTGGATATGGAACCGCATAAAGAAGAAACAGATGCAGTCGAGTATATACTTGCCGGCTGGGATCTCGATGGAGACGGCAAGGCCGATCCGATTTCTCCCGTGACCGAGAACGTAACATATAGAGCTGTGTGGTATGAAAAATCAAGGGAGTATCAAATTACGTGGAAGTTTATGGTAGATAGCGGTGAAGTCAGTATCACGGAAACGTATGCGTATGGCAAAATCCCAAAATATAATGGCACGGTATACGAGCCGTCCGGCAAACAGTTTGACCGATGGGATACGGCCGTTCAACCGGCAACAGAGAATCATACGTACACGGCCCAGTACAGGAAAAGGATTGTTAGCAACGGCGTACTGTCGATGTCTGATTTTCGCGCTGCGCCGGGGGCTGATTTTACTACAACTATATCGCTTCAAGGAACAGATATCCAAAACACGGTGATTAAAATCACTTTTGATAGCGAAATGGTAAGTGTGAAGACGGTTGTTTTGTACGAACAGGTAAGAATGATCGAACAAGGAGAAGGGTATTTTGTGGTAGAAATTCAATCTGCTGAAAATCATGTCACTGTACCGATAGCCGACGTTACATTCTCAACGAGTGCGGATATTACGACGGGGCGGTATACGTTCTTGGACGCCGAATCGGACGATTTGATTGAAAGTGATTTTCAAGAGTTGAGAATCTATGACATCGGTGATGTGAATGGAGACGGAATCGTTAATACGCGCGATCTGGCAATGCTTCGTCAGTATGTCGTCGGATTGATTGCGCTGGACGACGCACAATTGGTTTATGCTAATGTGTATAGGGACTTTGACGAGAACAATAAGCCGAAGGTCAATACCAGAGATATCGGCGTATTACAGCAGTATATTGTTGGTATGATTGACTCTCTCGACGGATGAACGGCAATATCTGTGAATTTGCAAGGTCGGCAAGGCTGAAAATGCTCCTGAAACGCGATATAATAGGACGCGACGCAATATTACAATGTAAGGGGTGGACGTTCTAAATATGTGAGAAAGCGTGGAATTATTGAAGTGTTATGCCGACCTGATATTGACCATGAATCTGGATCTCGGATCGGTCGGATGCGTATGAAAGATGAATACATGAAATACGAAATGCTGGACGGCAACCAGGTTGGCGTTTAGCAGCTGACACGGCTTGAGCGGCGCGTCGCCTCTCAAGCCGTTTTTGTAGTCTAAACAAATTCCCGGATTTACTGGGGAAACAGCAGAAAAAGACTTTCGTAAAAAATAGACTGGGTGAGCGAAAAGTAAGCCCAAAACCATTAAAAGATTAAACCTCCGCGTTAAATGAAAATGGTTTAGCGACCGCATTACTAAAAAAGGAAGGAAAAGGGTCCTGATAATCTTCGACAAGCGCGCGGACAACGCCGCCTGCGACCGGGTTTCAGCCTATCTGCGAGATTGCGCCGGGTGCTCTGGCGGTGCTGTACGACAAACTGCATCGGTCGTTCTTTGCGCTGGCGGTTTCGATTTGCGGGAACCGATACGACGCGGAGGACGTTCTGCAGGACACACTGCGCGAGATCGTAAAGAGTGCGCCGGCGTATCACGGCGGAAATGTGAGGGCGTGGGTGCTTGCCATCACACGGAACCTTGCGTTGCGGACGCTGCAAAAGCGCCGGGAAGGCGTCGACGTGAACAACCTTGCGGACACCCTGCGTTACGCCACTTCCAAGGATTCGCTGGAAACGTCCGAAATCCTCGCGGACAGGGGGCGGTCTACGCGCAATTGCCGGAGGAATTCTGCGGCAAGTATGACCCGACGGCGCCGGACGACTACGAGCATTGCGGTGATTTCGACTTTCAAAACGGCGTGTTCGTTCCGTAAGGGGGAAAAGAAAGCCCTCCTGATACAGACCATATCGGGAGGATTTTTTGCGTTTGTAGGTTTGTCAATGATGTGTTACAAAGTCAGGAAAAGAAAAGAGGACATCTTTAGGAGAGAACCAGTTAAGCG